>NZ_DATCRF010000702.1:0-16724 GCF_036569125.1 Chitinophaga sp.
GATGTTTATGTGAACGATGCCTTTGGTACCGCCCACCGCGCACACGCCTCCACAGCCGTGATTGCACAATACTACCCTGCAGACGCACGCATGTTCGGTTTGCTGATGGAAGCCGAAGTAGGCAACGCGGAAAAAGTGCTGCATAACGCTGAAAACCCCTTCACCGCTATTTTAGGCGGCGCTAAGGTGAGCGATAAGATATTGATCATAGAAAACCTGATGGAAAAAGCCAACAACATCATTATTGGTGGCGGTATGGCGTATACCTTCCTGAAGGCGCAGGGCAAAGAGATCGGCAACTCCCTGGTAGAGAACGATAAGCTGGACCTGGCAAAAGAGCTGGAAGCCAAAGCAAAAGCCAAAGGCGTAAACCTGCTGCTGCCCGTGGATTCCGTTGCGGCAGATAAGTTTGCAGCAGATGCCAATACACAGGTAGTATCCAACGACAACATTCCCGCCGGCTGGATGGGACTGGATATTGGAGAAAAATCCATCCAAAAGTTCAGTGAAGTAATAAGCCAGTCCAAAACCATTTTATGGAACGGGCCAATGGGCGTATTTGAAATGGAAGCCTTCCAGAAAGGTACCAAAGCCGTGGCAGACGCTATTGTGAAAGCTACCTCACAGGGCGCTTTTTCCCTGGTAGGCGGTGGCGATTCCGTAGCTGCGGTGAACCAGTTTGGCCTGGCCGACAAGGTAAGCTATGTATCCACCGGTGGTGGCGCTATGCTGGAATACTTTGAAGGTAAAGAGCTGCCGGGTATTGCTGCAGTAAATGCCTAAACGAAATATTACTTATACAAGTACAGGCCCTCCGCTTAGCGGGGGGCTTTCTTTTACATGAAAGTGGCTCCCCCATCTTAAACTTTATTTGTACTTTGGAATATATGAAGAAGTTTTACCATCATCTCTATTTCCAGGTAATAGTAGCTATCATACTGGGTATTATAGCAGGACTGCTGTTCCCCGGGATAGCCGGCACTGCTAAGCTGATCAGCGATATATTCATTAACCTCATCAAAATGCTGATAGCCCCCATCATCTTCCTTACCATTGTGCTGGGCATTGCCCGCATGGGCGATATGAAAAAGGTGGGCCGGGTAGGCGGTAAGGCTTTATTATACTTTGAGATCGTAACCACCCTGGCCATTGTTATCGGGCTGATAGTGGCCAACTGGCTGAAACCCGGCCATGGCGTGGCTTTCACGCATGTGAACGTTGCCGCTGCCGCCAAAATAGAAAAAGATGCAGCCGGCATGAACTGGGTGGAATTCTTCCTGCACATTGTACCCTCCAACGTATTTGAATCATTTGCCAAAGGCGATATTTTGCAGGTGCTGGTATTTGCCATCCTGTTCGGTTACGGCATTACCCGTATGAAAGATGCCGGCATTCCCCTGTTACATACCTTTGACCGTATTTCACAGGTGTTCTTCAACATCCTGAAAGTGATCATGAAGCTGGCGCCCCTGGGCGCTTTTGGCGGTATGGCCTATACCATCGGCAACTTTGGCGCAGGCGCTTTGATCCCTTTGCTGAAGCTGATGCTGTGCGTGTACCTGACCATGTTCCTGTTTATTTTCCTGGTGCTGGGCAGCATAGCGCGTATTTACCGCTTCAGCCTGTGGAAGTATTTAAAGTTTGTAAGCAATGAAATACTGCTGGTGCTGGGCACCTCCTCCTCAGAATCCGCATTGCCGGGTATGATGGAGCGCCTGGAGCAGCTGGGCTGTTCCCGCTCCGTGGTAGGCCTGGTAATACCCGCCGGTTATTCCTTTAACCTGGACGGTACCAGCATTTACTTATCCATGGCCGTTATATTCCTGGCGCAGGTATTTGGCGTAAACCTAACACTGGCGCAGGAGCTAACCATCATCGGCATACTGGTTATTACCTCCAAAGGCGCGGCCGGCATTACAGGCAGCGGGTTTATTGTACTGGCATCCACGCTCACTGTTATTAAAGTAATACCGGTAGAAGGGCTGGCCATCCTGATAGGGGTGGACCGTTTTATGTCCGAAGCCAGGGCTATCACCAACCTGATAGGCAATGGCGTAGCCACAATCGTAGTGGCTAAAAGTGAAAAGGAGTTTGATGAGGCCCGCTACCAGGCAGCTGTAAACGCATAAATTAAATTTTAACCGTTATGAAAACACAACACAACTCCATCTTTACCGGCCTGCTCCTGGCCGCCGGCCTGCTGGCCACTTTACCCGTTACAGCACAGCAAGCACCCGTGGCCCTGGAACAGCAATGGGAAACGGATACTACCCTGCGCGTACCGGAATCCGTTTATTTTGATGCTAAAAGAAATGTATTATACGTATCCGATATCCAGGGCGATGGCGCCGTTAAAGACGGGCAGGGCTTCATTTCCCGCCTGTCGCCGGAAGGGAAGGTGCTGGACCTGGAATGGGTAAAAGGCCTGAATGCCCCCAAGGGATTGGGCGTGTATAAGAACCATTTATACGTGGCAGACCTTACTGAAATAGTAGTGATAGATATTGATAAAGGCAGCATTGTACAGCATGTTCCCGTGGAAGGCAGTGTATTCCTGAACGATATTACCATCGACAATAAAGGCACGGTATACGTGAGCGATACCCGCACCGGTAAGGTGCACCAGTATAAGAATGGCAAGGTAAGCACCCTGCTGGAAGGCTTAAAAGGCCCCAACGGCCTGCTGGCGCTGCCCAACGCTTTTTATGTGCTGGCAGATGGCGCTATGTTTAGTCTGGAGAGAGACAGGAGCCTGAAAAAAATAACTGCTGTAAGTAAAAGTGTAGACGGTATAGAACAGGTAAAACCCGGCGAATTCATCGTATCTTGCTGGCCGGGTGAAGTGTTCTATGTAAATGCTTCCAAAGGCACTGCAGTTAAGCTGCTGGATACGCAGGCACAAAAACTGAATACGGCAGATATTGGGTATAATCCACAACAGAAGATCGTATATATCCCTACTTTTTATGGTAATAAGGTAGTCGCCTATGTACTGAAAGGGATCTAGCAGCAGCACACTACATCCGATAATCCTGTAAATGTAAACTGTCAAAGTGAGAGAAAGTGTTTAATTGGCTGGCATATATCCCTGGCAGCGCGTTGCTGGCACGTGTGGCATTTTACATTTCACTCTGGTTATGCACCTGTATGCAGCCTGCATGGGCGCAGGAACCGCAGGTATCCTACAAATTCTCCCATCTGAACCTCCAGAACGGGCTGGCCAGCAACCACGTATCCGCCATCATGCAGGACCGTAAAGGGTTTGTATGGATAGCCAGCACCGCCCTGCAGCGGTACGATGGCAGCAACCTGCTCACCATCGCCAACTTTGACCGGGTGCCCGGCACCATTTACTATGATGATATTTGCCTGTGCGAAGACCGTAAAGGCCGCATCTGGATGGGCGCGCCGGATAATATACAATTCTATGACCCGGCCACCAGCTCACTAAAAGCGCTGAAGGTAGATATACCGCCCTCCTCGCAGGGCAATATTCAATGCAGCCATATTGTGGAAGATGCGGCAGGCGTAATATGGGCCACCACCCAGGAAGGCCTGCTGCGCTTTGACGATAGCACCGGCATGTTTGAAAAAGCCACTATTGTTCCCGAGGCAGAACGCCTGCAAATGAGCAGCGCCATTACAGAAGACCATGAAGGTAACCTGTGGATCAGCGGTAAGAACGGTATTTTCCTGCTGGATAAGCAACGCAAACATTTATACAGCGCCGCCCACAACCCGAAGCAGCTGCCGGTTTTCAACATTACTACCAGCGTACGTAAATTTTATATTGACTATCGCCGCCGTATATGGATAGCCGCCCGGGCCCAGGGACTTTATTGTTACGACCCGGTAAGCGGGCATCTGCAATCTTACCCGGTAGGAGAGGTGTTTGATATGACCGCAGACCCGGATCATAACATATGGATAGCTACCGATCATAGAGGCGTTTACCGGTACAATAGCAACCTGGATGCTTTTTCCGTGAACATACGCGCCGAAAATACAGACGACCTGGGCCTGCACTACGATTTTGAAACCAACTGTTTTTTAACCGACCGTGAAGGGCATTTATGGATAGGTACGGACCTGGGCGTAAATATCCTGAGCCTGCACAACCGCACGTTCCGGATGTTGGACCACCGTACCGTTTTTAACGGCACCACGCAGCGCCTGCCCCGCGCAGAAGTAACAGACCTGCTGCAAACCCGCAGTGGCGATATATTTGCCGGTTACTGGGGCCAGGGTTTCTGCTGGTTTAATGCCGGCCTTGAGCTAAAGCAGCATTTTACGCACAACAGTAACGATCCCGCACATTGCCTGCCGGAGCCCCGTGGCCTGGTATGGAGCTTTGCCGAAATGAAGAACGGGCATGTGCTGATAGGGCAGGAGAATGGTTTTTTATCAGAGTTTGATCCGGAGCAGGGTAAATTTATATCCCACTACAACCCGCCCGCTTTCGAGGAGCAAACCCTGATGAGCATGTACGTGGAAAATGATACTTCCGTATGGATAGGCCTGTATAAAAGAGGGCTGGCCCACTGGAACCCGCGTACGAAAACCGCCAGAGCCTATCCGCAGTTTATGACCAACCTGCAGCGGCAAACCTCCGTTATGGACATTGTGCCGGAGAACGATTCCCTGCTATGGCTGGCCACCAGCACAGTAGGGCTGGTGCTGTTTAACAGCCATACCGGCCAGGTAATGGTAAAAGAAAGTTTTAGCGGGGAGCAGCGCTTCGTAAATAACATCACCAGCTTATATAAACAGGATGATACTACGCTGATAGCCGGTACAGATCATGGGCTGTGGGTATTTAACCCCCGGCGCACTACCGTAAAACCCTTAAAGGTGAACGGGCTGTTATTTGATGAATGGGTGCTGTGCTTACAGAGCGATGGTAAACAGGGCATCTGGTTCACTACCGAGTATGGTTTTTACCGTTTTAACCGCAGGCAGTTTAACCTGGAAACATTTATCCAGGGCGATAATATTATCGATAACAACCGTAAAGTACGCCGCCGCATTTTGCCTTTGCAGGATGGGCGCTTACTGGTAGGCGGCTCAGATCATTTCGTAGCCTTTGACCCCGCTGTATTAAAGGTGGCGCCGCCGCCGCCGGATGTAAGCATACTGGCGCTTAAAGCGCTGGACAGCAGCATACAGATAGATGCCGCCATTGACGCCCGGCAGCCGGTTACATTAAATTATAAGCAGAACTTTATTTCCATTGAGTTCAAAAGCCTGCAATACCATCATGAAAAGATCCGGTATTATTACCAGCTGGATGGGCTGGATGAAGACTGGGTAAATGCAGAAGGCTTGTTAATAGCCAAATACACCAACCTGCCACCGGGCAACTATACTTTTAAAGTGCGCAGTGTGAACACCGCCGGCACTTTTTCCGCCAACACCACTGTACTGCGCATAAACATAAAACCGGCCTTCTGGCAAACGAACTGGTTCCGCCTGCTGATACTGCTGCTGGTGGCAGCCTTTATTTACATTTATTTCCGTGCACGCATTTACTTTATAAAGAAGGAGGCCAAACGCCGCACACTTATGCAGCAACGGATGGCGCAGCTGGAAATGAAAGCCCTGCGCGCACAAATGAACCCGCATTTTATTTTTAATGCGCTCAACTCCATTCAAACGTTTATGATGAAGAGCGAAACAGAGCAGGCGCTTGCCTACCTGAACCGCTTTGCCCGCCTCATTCGCAGCGTATTGGATCACTCCCAGCTCAATACCATTCCCATCTCAAAAGAAGTGAACATGCTGGAAAACTATATTGAATTGGAGAAGCTGCGTTTTGCCGACCAGTTTGATTATAAGATCACCATAGACCCCTCTATAGATGCAGATTTCACCGAGATCCTCACCATGATCATTCAGCCCTTTATAGAAAATGCCATCTGGCATGGGCTGCTGCATAAAAAAGAGGAGCAGGGAAAATTATTATTGACCTTCACCAAAATGCAGGATCGTATATTATGCACCGTAGAAGATAATGGTATTGGCCGTGAAAGATCGGCCGCGCTGAAACAGCTAAGCGGTTATACCCACGCCTCCCGCGGTTTGCAGATCACCCGCGATCGTTTATCTCTCTATAACAGCCGTTTTAATGTAGCGGCCTCCTTTGATATTGAGGACCTGTTTGATGCAGAAGGCCAGCCCTGCGGCACCCGGGTTAACTTGTGGTTCCCGCTGGGAGAAGATTGAGTCAATTACGAATTACGAATTAAAATGCAGCGGTTTAAGGCCCTGGTGCCTTGTTATGCAGCATAATAAAATACAAACTTACATCACCATTTATTCCCTGAACCCTTTCACTACGAACTACTCAATTCGTAATTCGTAATTCGTAATTAACTAATTCGTAATTAACCTTCGCTCACCCGCACTACGTGCTTACCCGCATCGTCCCATCTCCAGGGGTTATCCATTAGCTGCAGCCCGCCCAGCCAGCGATTCTGCAGGGAAATATAGTCGGTGTAATACTCTTCATTATTCAATACTTCCCGCCCCAGGCTGGTAATAGACAGCATTACATCCTGCTGTTCAATGATACCGGCGCTGCGCATACGTTGTATGTAAATGTCCAGCTGAAAATCGCCAAAGCCGTAGATCTTCATATCATCCCAGAACTGCGCATACAGGTCATACCAGCGCAGGCTTGATAAAGACAGCTTGCGCAGGAAATAGCTTTGAATGGCATTCAGACCGTTGTCCAGTGCCGGCAGCCGTTGCAGGTGTGCGATCAGGGCCGGCCCCAGGTAAGATAAGTGGGAGGTGGCATGCCGGCTGATGGCTTCCAGCTCCGGCGGATCGCCCTTGCAGTAGGCCTCCCAGGCATGGGCTGCCAGCTGCATATCAGCTTCTTCCAGGTACACCCGCTCCTGCAATAATGCAGGAAAATGGTAGGGCATTAATAGTCCCAGCCCCCTGAAATCCATTACTTCAGGATGGTTCTCGATAGATACCAGGCTTATTTTAGGTAAACGTATCACCTGCGTGCGCAGGTAGTGGAGTATAAAAAGCAGGTTGATCTGGCAAAAGAGGTCAAACTCGAACCACAGCACTATTTCATCGTATTCACCCGCTGTTTTAAGCTTTTCCAGCTCTTTAACTACATTGGCAAAGTAAGTTTGCCGGTCAATGCCATAATGTTGTTCCAGGTGTTTGGCGCGGGTTTCAAAAAACAGGGCCATATCATCCGTACATATCACTTTGCCTTCACACATCATTTCCCGGCATACTACGATCTCACCCGGGATCTCACTTTGCCGGAACAAGGTTAGGGTAGCATCGCCGTTAAGAACATGCATATAAGACATGGTGTTACTTTTTTCAATGTCAACAGGGAAGGTTACCAGCTGCCACTGGCGCCGCCGCCGCCACCGGAGCCGCCGCCAAATCCTCCGAAACCACCACCACCGCCACCGGACGACCATCCGCCGCCTCCGCCGCCGCTACCCCAGCCGCCACCAATGGGAAAACCTCCCAAACCGCCCCAGCCTCTCCGGCTGATGGTAGTATTACCGCCGCGGCGGTTGTTGATAATAGATACAATGATGATGATAATAATGATCATCACAAAAATAGCGCCGCCCCCGCCGCTCTTCCTGGCTTTGGGTATGCCTTTATATTCGCCGGCAGCCGCTTTCTCAATGGCATCCACCGCCTCATCCAGGCCCTGATAGTAGTGCCCCTGGCGGAAATTGGGCACAATGATCTGGTCAATAATGCGGTTGGCTATTGCATCCGGCACGGCGCCTTCCAGCCCGTAACCGGTTTCTATACGTATTTTCCGGTCGTCAATAGCGGCCAGTATCACCAAACCGTTGTTCTTACCTTTCACACCCACTCCCCAATCGCGTAATATTTTCAACGCCACCTCGCTTATATCATAATCACCGGTTGTTTTAACCGTTACGATCGCTATCTGGGAAGAGGTGCTGTCGCTATAGGCTACTACTTTACTCTCCAGCGCATCGGCCTCCTCGCGTAGCAGCACGCCTGCCATATCATTCACCAGCCGGGGTGGGTTAGGCCGGGCGGGTATGTCCTGTGCATAGGTATGTAAGCCTGTAACCAGCAACATGCTGAACCATAACCAGCAAAATAACCTCATACTAATTATTTACGATTTGAGATTTACGATTTGAGATTTGATGGACTTGCATTTAAATCTAAAATCGTAAATCGTAGATCTGAAATCCATTCATCGGCCAAAAATAATGTCGTCCGGCAATTCGTTTTCATCGCTGGCTGCGTAGGGGAAATGTGTGTGTAACGATTCCCCGATCTCTTTAATACATTCCTCCATCCCTTCCACTACCCGTTGCTGGGAGAAATGAACCTTTAGCAGATGGGCTTCTTTTTGCCAGAAATGATCACCTACTTTATCATGAATGCCTTTATCGCCCAGGATGGCAAACTGCCGGTCCTTCAGGGCCACATATAACAGCACTCCGTTATGTTGTTTTGTTTTTTCCATTCCCAGCGACAGGAATATTTCCTGCGCCCGGTCCATGGGATCTACATACGCGCAACGGCTTTCTACAAACAGCCTTATTTCTCCGCTGGTAAGCCTTTCCGCCGTACGGATGGCCTGCACCAGCCGCTCTTTTTCAGGCTCCTGCAAAAGCTCTTTTTTACCAAATGGAAATAAACCCATGAGTATTGGGATTTTAGATTTACGATCTTAGATTTTAGATTTGAAGATGCAGGCTCCCTGTTCAAGATCATGTAACCCAACCCTGGTAGCTGTTGCTCCAAAATGGCCAGGCTTTGCACGGTGATTTTAAATTCCGGAGTGCTTCCCCCAAAATCTAAAATCGTAAATCTAAAATCTAAAATTTTAAAATTGAACCTTGGGTGCATTCTCAGATCCGGCCTGCGCCTGGAAATATCCTTTCTGCTGGAAACCGCTGATGCCGGCAATAATATTATTCGGGAAAGTACGTACAGAGCTGTTGTAGCCGTTCACTGCCTCGTTAAAATCATTACGGGCCACGGTTATACGATTTTCTGTGCCTTCCAGCTGTGCCTGCAGATCCAGGAAATTCTGGTTAGCCTTCAGCTGCGGATAGCTTTCAGCTACTGCCAGCAAACGGCCCAGGGCAGAGCTCAGCTGGCCTTGCGCCTGTTGGAACTGCTGGATCTTTTCCGGAGACAGGTCATCAGCATTTATAGTGACCTGGGTGGCTTTGGCGCGGGCTTCAATTACCTGCGTTAAAGTAGTTTGCTCAAAATTGGCAGCGCCTTTTACCGTGCTTACCAGGTTGGGGATAAGGTCGGCCCGGCGTTGATACTGGCTTTGTACGGCGCCCCATTTATTCTTTACATTCTCGTCCTGCTTTACCAGGCCGTTGTACTTATTGCAGCCGAACATGCCTAATAATACCAGGACAACAACTACAATGATCCATTTTTTCATTTGTTAAACGGTTTAATTTTTATATTCACATTAGAAGATAATGCCGGTACATAGCGCGCTGGTTATGTGCTATTTAACCACGCCAAAGAGATACGAATGCACCAAACCTACACACATTTCACCAAACTGCAAAAACTATCTGTTGTCCCCATATGCTACAAATACCTGCAAAAAATAAGACTAAAAATCCTTTGTTTATCCATAATTTTGTGGAAATATTTTCACCTCAGGTAACCATACGGGCTATAATATTCAATGTAGCAATGGGTTTATTGTTTGTAACTCATTTATTTTTATTAACTTAGAACTAAGGTCTCCTTGAAATGAGTGCGCAACACATCCATATTCTCTATATCGATGATGAGATAAACAACCTGACCGCTTTCAGGGCCGCCTTCCGCAGGCTGTATACCGTGTACACCGCCGCATCAGCAGCAGAGGCAGAACAATTGTTACTTGAACACGAAGTTCACATCATTATCTCCGACCAGCGTATGCCTAAAATGACAGGCATAGAATTTTTCGAAACTATTTTGGATAAACATCCCGAGCCTATCCGCATCCTGTTAACCGGTTATGCAGATATTAATGCAGTGATAGATGCCATTAATAAAGGTCAGGTGTACAAGTATTTTTCCAAACCCTGGAACGAGGAAGAGCTGAAGCATAATATTGAAAAAGCGTATGAGGTGTTCTCCCTCCGGCGCGAAAACAAAGAGCTAACTGCCAAGCTGCTGGATGTGAATGAAAAGCTGGAATTCCTGCTCCGGCAAAAACTGATCTCCTGAAATTATTCCTGCAACTTATTTCCGGGTGTTGAAGTGAATGGTATTATCGTAAATGCGATAGTCCAGCCGCATTGCATTGGTCAGCTGATCCAGGAAGGCAGAAAGGGGTTTGTTCTTCTCCAGGCAGCCGCTGTATTCTGCACCGGCTATTGATTGGGGCTCAAAAGCCAGTTTAAGGCCAAACCAGCGCTGTATAACCGGCTGCAGGTCGGCCAGGCGGGTATTGCGGAAACGGTAAATACCTTCCCGCCAGGAAAGGGTAATGGATTCATCAAAACGTTTCACCTTAAACCTTTCCCCGGTTTTATAAATGGCTTCATAACCGGGTTTTAATGTAACATCCAGCGAATCCCCTACATCCGTTACGGCAGCGCCCTGCACCAGGGAGGTAACCACCAGGTCGGCATTATAGGAATTAATATTAAAAGCTGTTCCAAGCGCCTTTACAGAAGTGCTGGGGGTATGTACTATAAAAGGCTGGCTGGCATTCTTGGCCACTATAAAATAAGCTTCGCCATCCAGGTAAACTTCTCTTGTTTTACCCAGGAAAATGAATGGGAACCGCAGGGTAGAACTGGCGTTCAGGTGCACCTCCGTACCATCGGCCAGCTCCAGCCGGTAATCTGTTCTGGGAGGCACGGTTAAGGTATTCCATTCCACCTTGGCAGGCACATTTGCATCAGCCGCCAGGTCACTGTTATTAACGGGATCCGGCAGCTGGCGGGTTAAATAAATACTGTCGGTAGCTGTAGCCGCAGGTGCAGCGCCAGGCATGGGGCCCGGTATAACCGGTACTACATTATTATTGCTGCCGGTTAGCTGAATATTTGGCGTTGTATAATTGCTTACAGGCGCTGGTGCAGGTATTTTATTGGTATTACCAGCTGCCAGTGCCGGAGGCTGTGAGTGTGAGTAGTAATGATGATCATACAGGTAAAATCCCAGGCCGCCGGCTGCCAGCAGGGCTGCAACAATCACTGCAGCAACCGCAATACGGTATTTTTTTATGAGCCGCAGCACACGGTTGGGAAAAGGAGGTGCGGGTTTTAATAATGTTTCAATTTTACACCATACCAGGTCCGCCCGGAGATCCTCCAGGATATCTTCATTCGTGGCAACTTTGGCATTTTCCAGTTCCAGCCAGCAATTGCGCACATGCTCGTCGTACTTCATTACCTGCTGCAGGTACCGGTCGTTCTCTTTACTGATCTCCCCCAGTTGTTTTTCCAGCAGCAATTGGTAAATATATTCTTGATCAAATTTCATATGAATAAGCTCATAAGAAAGTTCGAGGTTTAACTGTACCTGATAACGCGCAGGTCTTTCAGCGCCTGTTCTAATTTATCGGCCGGCAGGCCATCCAGCTCGCTTATCACCTGTTTACGGAGCTCCTGTTGTTCATTTTCATTTGTACCATTTGTATTTGTTTGCTCATTAGCTTGTGGTAAATGTTTTTCATCGCCCGCCTGGCTTTTCGGATCTTTCTTCAGCTGTTCCACACAATCCAGATGTACCTGCTGATAAAGAAAACCACCTACGGATTGTTGTATGTCAAGGTATAGCCTTTGTTCCCATATACGTATAAATGTATGCTGCACCAGGTCCTGCGCTCTCCGCATGTTACCCAGCATCGTGTGCGCTTTCAGGCATAAAGGCTTGTAGTATTTCAGAAAAAAATACTGGTATGCCTTTATATTACCCTGTTTTAGCTCTGATAACACAGCCATATCATCAATACTGTTCATATTGTTTCTTTTTGCGAAAGTGTATACATGTACATATTGTAGGAGCTTAGCATATAGGAATGTAACCCCGGTCCCAGACAAATTTTGGTGTTTCACTCTATTCGGCACCGAAAATTTCCTATTAAAAGTTACAAAAAAAAGTTAACTATTGGTTAATTAAGTTAAATATTTGGATCCTTGCCACCACCCGGTTTACAATCCGCCTATTAAGTATAAGATTTATTCATTAATAGTTGATTTAGAAATGTTCCGCCACTGCGCTGATACTACGTTAATGTTAGCATTTATATTGGTTAAAATGGCGGTTCATACTTTTCCATTAAATTGCACCCCATTGAAACTTAATACTCCTGAATATGCAAGTTTGGAAAGATTACCAGGCACAACACCAAGACCGTTTTCTGGATGAATTATTATCGCTGTTGCGCATACCCTCTATCAGCGCAGATTCCCGTTACAGTCAGGATGTAAAAACATGTGCGGAAGCTGTACAGCAGCGCCTGCAGGAAGCCGGCGCCGATAAGGTGGAAATATGCCCTACCGCCGGCCACCCGATCGTGTATGGCGAAAAAATTATAGATCCCAAATTACCTACTGTATTAGTATATGGCCACTATGATGTGCAACCGCCCGATCCCTTGGAGCTGTGGCACAGCGGCCCTTTTGAGCCGGTGATCAAAGACGGCCGCATTTATGCCCGTGGCAGCGCCGATGATAAAGGCCAGTTCTACATGCATGTAAAAGCATTTGAGATCATGATAAGGACCAACAGCCTGCCCTGTAATATTAAATTCATGATAGAAGGGGAGGAAGAAGTAGGTTCATCTAACCTGGGCATTTTTATTAAAGAAAATAAAGAGCGCTTAAAAGCAGATGTAGTGCTGATCTCCGACACCGCCATGTTAAGCCTGGAAAATCCTTCCCTGGATACCGGCTTGCGCGGCCTGTCCTATATGGAGGTAGAGGTTACCGGCCCTAACCGCGATCTGCACAGCGGCGTATATGGCGGCGCAGTAGCTAACCCCGCTACCATACTGGCAAAAATGATCGCTTCCCTGCACGATGAGAATAACCACATTACCATTCCCGGTTTTTATGATAAGGTGCTGGAATTAAGCAAAGAAGAAAGGGAAGCGCTGAATAAGGCGCCCTTCAATGAAGCGGAATATAAGCAGGACCTGGGCGTGCAGGAGCTGTGGGGCGAAAAAGGCTACAGCACTATTGAGCGCACCGGCATACGCCCTACGCTGGAAGTAAATGGCATCTGGGGCGGTTACACCGGCGAAGGTTCCAAAACCGTGCTGCCCTCCAAAGCATCCGCCAAAATATCTATGCGGCTGGTGCCCAACCAGGACTGGCACGAGATCTCCGACCTGTTCAAAGCGCATTTTGAAAAAATAGCGCCTAAGTCTGTTTCCATAAAGGTTACCGCCCATCATGGCGGCAGCCCCTATGTTACGCCAACAGATCATGTGGCCTTTAAAGCCGCCAGCCGTGCTATTGAAAGCACCTTTGGCAAATTGCCCATTCCAGTACGCGGCGGTGGCAGCATTCCCATTGTAGCGCTGTTTGAAAAAGAGCTGGGGCTGAAAACTATTTTAATGGGCTTTGGGCTGGATAGCGATAACCTGCACTCGCCCAACGAAAAATATGACCTGGCTAACTTTTATAAAGGCATAGAAACCATCCCGTATTTTCACCAGTATTTTGCGGAGATGAGTAAATAAGTAAAAAGTAAAAAAGTAAAAATTAAAACTGGGCCTTCATCCGCGGCATTTTTTTAATTTTTACTTTTTTACTTTTAATTTTTTTAACATGGCAACAACTCCCGAAAAACTCCGTCTTGATAAATACCTCTGGGCCATCCGCGTGTTTAAAACCCGTACCCAGGCATCTGCCGCCTGTGAGGCCGGCAAGGTAAAAATGAACGGGGCCGCCGTAAAGGCTGCCCGCGCCGTAGGTATTGGCGATCAATATGATATTAAAACAGAAACCCGCAAGTGGAAAATAGAGGTCACCGGCCTGCTGCACAACCGCCAGCAATACACGGAAGCCATTAAGTATTACGTGGATAAGACCACGGAAGAGGACCAGCAGTTTAACCAGCGGGTGGCCACCACCTTTTATACCGGTAAGCGCCCCAGCAAGATCGGCCGCCCTACCAAGCGGGAACGCCGCAGCCTGGACGACTTTATGGACGGAGAGGAAGAAAAGCAACCCTGACCTTTCCCGCGCGTTACGTTTTCTCGTATTTGCATAGTAGATTTGCACATCTTTTTGGTTTTAGATAAAACAGAACGCCTGGTACTCCTCGCGGCTATAAATCTAAAATCTAAGATCTAAAATCATAGATCAATAAATGCCTAAACAAAGCGACGTGCTCTCCGCCGATTTCCTGGTGAAGATTGCAGAAGAATTTGGTACCCCGGTATACGTGTACCATGCAGAAAAAATAAAGACCCAGTACGAAAAACTACAGAAGGCCTTTACAAAAACGGATGCCCGTTTTTTCTATGCGTGCAAGGCACTTACCAATATCAACATCCTGAAATATATTAACTCCCTGGGCTGCGGGCTGGATACCGTATCCATCCAGGAAGTGCAGCTGGGGCTTAAGGCCGGCTTTGATCCCAAGAACATCATTTTCACACCCAACTGTGTGGATCTGCAGGAGATCATTGCAGCCAAGGACCTGGGCGTAAACATCAATATTGACAATATCTCCATCCTGGAGCAGTTCGGCAATAAGTTCGGCAGCAGCTATCCCATCTGCATCCGCCTGAACCCGCACATCATGGCCGGCGGTAACTTCAAAATTTCCACCGGGCATGTGGACAGCAAGTTTGGCATCTCCATTCACCAGCTGCGCCATATTGAGCGTATTGTAAAAAGCACGAAGCTAAAGGTAACCGGCCTGCACATGCATACCGGTTCTGAAATAAAGGATGTGGATGTGTTCCTGCGTGGCGTAGAGATCATGTTTGAAATGGCAGAACACTTCCCCGACCTGGAATCCATTGACCTGGGCAGCGGCTTTAAAGTAGCCTACCAGCAGGGCGATCCGGAAACGGATATTGACCTGTTAGGCAAAAAGCTGTCCGATGCTTTTAATGGTTTCAATAAGAACTACCACCGCCCGCTGCAGCTGTGGTTTGAGCCGGGAAAGTTCCTGGTCAGCCAGAGCGGTTATTTTGTAGTAAAGGCCAACGTGATCAAGCAAACTACGGCCACCGTATTTGTTGGGGTGAATTCCGGGTTTAACCACCTGATCCGCCCTATGTTCTACGATGCTTTTCACCTGATCCGCAACATCTCCAACCCGCATGGTACGGAGCGTATTTATACCGTGGTAGGTAATATCTGCGAAACAGACACCTTTGGCTGGGACCGTAAGATCAATGAAGTACGGGAAGGCGATTTCCTGGTGTTCTATAACGCCGGCGCCTATGGTTTTGAAATGTCGTCTAACTTCAACTCCCGCCTGAAACCGGCCGAAGTGCTGGTGAAAGAAGGCAAACCCCACCTGATCCGCAAAAGAGATACCCTGGATGATATTCTGAAGAACCAGGTGGAGATAACGTTTTAAAAGAATGTAAAATGTAAAATTTTAGATGTAAAATGTAAAAGTTGAATGCCGCGGATGTACTGCATTGACTTTTACATTTTACATTTAGCATTTATGATTTTACATTTTCCATGGCCCTCCGATTGCTGTGCAACTGGTACCCTTCCCTCCTAAAACCCTCCTTTTTCCCTACTAACATTGCTGCGCAACTCTACCCCCCTACATAAAACCCTACATTCCCCCGCTATGTCACTATGGCACACCCAACCGCACGGCATACTTCTTGAACCATACTGTTCAGAAATATTGTAACTTTGTAGTTAATTACTTCTTCCCAAACTGCTTAATCCTGCATACATACACTGTCACACTAACTGCTGCCGAATCAAATATTCGCAAATGAATTAAACTATACTTAAGTTGACTATGAGAGTTTTAACCGCACAAAAAGGTATTTTTAAGGATGAAGGGATTATCGAAAGCAGGATCTCCTTCGCACCTTTTGTAAGGTTCCTGAAGGAGAAGGCTGCCAACGAAGCAGATACTAGAGCGTTCTACTACCGCAAGCTGGTTGATAAGTTTGAACAGATCCCTGCTGCACTGGTTCCGTTAAATGGACCTGAAGAAGTGGCTGCCCACCAGGAATTACTGGACATTGTGGCGGCCAGTGTTTTCCCCGTTACTGCAGACATGGATAAAGATATTTACGGAATAGGCATGCCTTACAAGTTTGCCATCTTCTATTATTCTGAGCAGTTCAAGAAAGTTTTCACCAAAGACGGAGAGCACCTGGCCACTGTACCCCATGGTTTTGGTACGGATAAGGTAGCAAGAGATAAGAAGGAATGGCTGTATAAGCTCATCCTGCAAAGGGTGTACAAGTTCCCGGTGAACTATGATACCGAGATCATTCATACCGTAGCTACTCCTGAAAATGGCAGTGGCATTAAAGGATATGTAAAAGTAAAGGTAGACCCGCGCTTTGTGGATGTAAAGGTGAAAGGCGAGATCCCGGAACTTACCTACGACCAGGTTTGCACCAAAAAGGTGTGCCTGGACTGGCTGGAGGAAACATTGCCCCTGAGCATGTTTGCCCTGGAAGGCTTTGTGATCTGGACCGTAAAAGATGTTACCCAGGAGCAGGTGCTGAGCCGTGTGAAAGACCTGGTGATGAACATGAACGA
>NZ_DATCRF010000703.1:0-7560 GCF_036569125.1 Chitinophaga sp.
GTATTGCTCGCAGCGTATACCTATAGCCGTTATTTCCCAATGTTCATGACTGCAGCAGGCAGCATTGCCCCCGCCAAAGTATTGATCTTGGGCGCCGGGGTAGCCGGTTTGCAGGCCATTGCCACGGCCCGCCGTTTAGGCGCAGTAGTAGAGGTGTTTGATACCCGCCCTGCTGTAAAGGAAGAGGTAATGAGCTTAGGCGCCCGCTTTATTGAAGTGGAAGGTGCGGCAGATGCATCGGCTGCCGGCGGGTATGCTGTGGAGCAAACGGATGCGTATAAACGTAAACAGGAAGAGAAAATAGCCGCCAGCATTGCCAAAGCAGATATTGTGATCACCACGGCGCAAATACCCGGTAAAACAGCACCGCAGCTTATTTCACAGGAAATGCTGAACACCATGCGCCCCGGCGCGGTGATCGTAGACCTGGCGGCTGCTACCGGCGGCAATACGGCGCTTACAAAGAACGACAGCACCATCCTGCATAATGGCGTTACCATTATCGGTAACTCTAACCTGGCCGCTGCTATGCCGGCAGATGCCAGCAAACTGTACGCCCGCAACCTGTTTAACTTTTTACAGCTCATTATCCGCAATGGCCAGGCCGTGCCGGATTTTGAAGATGATATTGTGCAGGGCGCCTGTATCACGCATGGTGGCGCTATTACCAATGAAAAAGTAAAAGCGCTGTGTGGGTTGAAGGAGGAGGTGTGAAGTAAAAAAATTAAAAGTAAAAAATTAAAAACCGCTGCATTCTAATTCGTAATTGATAATTCGTAATTCAATGGCGTTCATTCACCAGCACATAGAGCTCATCTACATCGTTATCCTGTCCATTTTCCTGGGTATAGAAGTAATATCCCGTGTACCTGCAGTATTGCATACACCGCTCATGAGCGGCGCCAATGCCATTCATGGGGTAGTGATCATAGGCGCTATTATTGTTATGGGGCAGGCCGAAGCCGATAATTACATTGCACTGATACTGGGTTTCCTTTCCGTAATACTGGGCACCTTAAACGTGGTAGGCGGTTTTGTGGTTACGGACCGGATGCTGGAAATGTTTAAATCCAAAAAATAGCGTATGTCCTTCAGCGTGTTATCCATCATTTACCTGCTTGGCTCTGTTACATTTATTATTGGTTTAAAAATGCTCAGCCATCCGGCTACTGCCCGCAAAGGCAACCTGATAGCGGCCGGAGGCATGACCCTGGCTATCCTGGGCACCATCTTCCTGTATGAGCACAATGGCGAGCGGTTGCATAATTATGGATGGATCTTCACGGGCCTGATCATTGGCGGGATCATAGGTGTGCTGGCCGCAAAAAAGGTAAAAATGACCGCCATGCCGGAAATGGTAAGCCTGTTCAACGGTACCGGCGGAGCCTGCGCGGCATTGATCTCTGCAATAGAGTTCCGGCATTTAAGTGAGAACGTGGTAACAACCGGAGAGCTGCTCACCATTTTACTGGGCTTAATGATAGGCGCTGTTTCCTTTGCCGGCAGTATGATCGCCTGGGGAAAGCTGAACGGGCGCATCAAAGATTTTGCATTTAAAGGGCAGCATATTGTAAACCAGGTGGTGCTGGCCGCAATGGTCATCTGCGCGGTATGGCTGCTCTGGAGCAATGATGGATTGCAGGTGCACCATCACATTTTGTTTTACGTTGTATTAGTATTAGCGTTGTTATACGGGGTATTATTTGTGATGCCTATTGGCGGTGCAGATATGCCGGTGGTAATTTCCCTGCTGAACTCCTTTACCGGTGTAGCGGCAGCTTGCGGCGGTTTTTTATACAACAACCAGGTAATGCTTACCGGTGGTATACTGGTAGGTTCTGCCGGTACCATCCTTACTATTTTAATGTGTAAGGCTATGAACCGCTCCCTGAAAAATGTGCTCATTGGCTCGTTTGGCGGCGCCAAAGCCGGTGTGGCTAAGGAGCAGGGATTATACAAAGCTATTTCTTTGTCAGATGCGGCAGTGGTGCTGGCATATGCGCAAAAAGTAATGATCGTGCCGGGGTATGGGCTGGCAGTAGCGCAGGCCCAGCATGCCTGTCATGAGCTGGAAAAACAGCTGGAAGAAAAAGGAGTAAGCGTGCTGTATGCTATTCACCCGGTGGCGGGCCGTATGCCGGGGCATATGAATGTGCTGCTGGCAGAAGCAGATGTATCATACGATAAGCTCCTGGAAATGGAGCAGGCAAATGCCTCCCTGCCCACTACAGATGTAGTGCTGGTTTTAGGCGCTAACGATGTGGTGAACCCCGCTGCTAAAAACGACCCCGATAGCCCTATATACGGTATGCCCATCCTGGAAGTGGAAACCGCCAAAATGGTGATCGTAAATAAGCGTAGCATGAAACCCGGTTACGCTGGTATTGAGAACGATCTTTTCTTTCAACCCAAAACCTCCATGCTTTTCGGTGACGCGAAGCAGGTCTTACAACAGTTGATCACTGAAATTAAACAGGTTTAGTTTAATTAATAATTAAGAATGAATAATTAATAATCGCAGGGCTGGTTTTACGCGTAATACTGGCGCTACGTCTATTAATTCTTAATTATTCATTATTAATTATTTTTGCACAAAGAATTTTCTATTGTCTACATATTTACCTCCTGCGCTGTTAGCCGGTTTGCAGGGACTTCCGGGTTATAATGAGGAAGCATTTTTACAGGTGCATGCAAGCGGAGAGCGGGTTACTTCCCTGCGTTTGAACCCGGCTAAAGTGCACAATGCTGCTGCAGCAGCGCAGGTATTACAGTCGCTCAGCGCTGCGCCGGTAAGCCCGGTGCCCTGGTCGCAGTACGGTTATTACCTGCCGCAACGTCCATCCTTTACGCTCGATCCTTTTTTTCATGCCGGCGCATATTATGTGCAGGAAGCTTCGTCTATGTTCCTGGAACACGCCCTCCGCCAAACCTGTGATCTGTCGCAGCCTTTGAAGGTACTGGACCTCTGTGCTGCACCGGGTGGTAAAAGCACGCTGCTGCAGGCTGTACTTTCTGCAGATAGTTTGCTGGTGGCCAATGAAGTGATCCGTGCCCGTGCCGGTTTGCTGGCAGATAATATCAGCCGCTGGGGTGCGCAGAATGTGGTAGTTACGAATAATGATCCGCGGGATATGGGCCGCCTGCCCGGCTTTTTTGATGTGCTGGTGGTAGATGCGCCCTGCTCAGGCTCCGGTTTGTTCCGCCGCGATCCGGAGGCAGTGGAGGAATGGTCGCCGGAAAATGTAACGCTTTGCAGCCAGCGCCAGCAAAGGATCCTGGCCGATGCATGGCCTGCGCTGAAAGAAAATGGCGTGCTCATTTACTCCACCTGCTCTTATTCAAAAGAAGAAGATGAAGTGATCCTGGACTGGCTCTCAGCAGAGCTGGAAGCTGAAAATATACCGTTACAGGCGCCGGCCAACTGGCATATTGTAACCACCAGGTCGGATAAACGAAATTGTGAAGGTTACCGTTTTTACCCCGACCAGGTAATGGGCGAAGGTTTTTTTATTGCCTGTTTCCGCAAGACCAGCGCAGATTCCGGGGCGCCCCGCAAACTAAAAGACAGCCTGCCTGCGTTATCTAAAAAAGAGCAGGAGAAAGTATTTCCCTGGTTGAATACCACGGAAGAAATGTTCTTAATGGATCATCAGGGCGATGCGATTATTTTGCCCGCTAACCTGGCGCCCGCAGTGGCCGTATTGCAACAACAGTTATATTTGCGGAAAGCCGGCGTAAAAGCCGGTCAGTTGACTGCGAAAGAATTGGTACCGGACCACCAGCTAGCCATGAGCACTTTACTGGCTGCCAACATACCGCAGGTAGCGCTGAATAAAGCACAGGCCTTACAATACCTGCGTAAGGAAGATCCGGCAGTACCCACCGGTGTAAAGGGCTGGGCGCTGATGGTATATGAGCAAATGCCCCTGGGATGGGCCAAGATCCTGCCTAACCGCATCAACAATTATTATCCTAAGGAACTCCGTATTTTGAAAGAGATTTGAGGTTTTCACACCGGCGGAGAATCAAAATTTATCAATTTTAACGCATATATTCGTTGCCGGAAAATGCGTTTTAGCATTATAAAAAGAGTCAGTATGGTCAGATCATTGTTGATTATCATGGGAATTATGTTGGGTGCAGCAGGTGTACAGGCACAGGACATATTAGAGGTACAGGGCACTGCTCCTGATCTGTATTTAATGCACACTGTAACAAAAGGAGAGACCTTCTATAGCCTGTCACGCGCCTACAGCGTGCCCCCCAAAGAAATTGCCGCACAGAACAATCTTAATTTTGATGGTGGATTACAGCTGGGCCAAAGCGTAAAGATCCCGCTGAACAAAGGCAACTTTGTACAAAGCGGCGAAGCAGCCGGCCACCCGGTATATCATAAAGTATCGGAAAAAGAAACCCTGTACCGCATCAGCGTTAATTATAATAAAGTATCGCTTGATAACATCCGCCACTGGAATAACCTGACGGGTGATGGTGTGCAGAAAGATAGTTATCTGATAGTAGGATATGTGAAAGGTACTAACAATGGCGCCGTGATAGCGTCTCATACACCCGCCGCAGCGCCGCCGGCTACTGTTCCCGCAGCTGCACCTGCCAGCCCTGCGCCTGCACCGCCGGCAACAGAAACCACTACTGTTGTAAAGAATAATCCTGCGCCGTCAACCGTATTAACGCCGGCTCCCCCGGTAGTTACGCCAGCGCCGCCGGTAACCAGCAATACAGATAGTGATAACAACAGCGCCAGCGAAACACATGCTTCTGCGCCTGCACCAGCTCCGGCTCCTGCAGCCAGCACACCGCCGCCTGCGCCATCCGGTTCCAGCTTTGAGCAGATCTATTCCCAGCAAACCGCCGGTAAAAAGCCAACCACTGAAAAAGGCCCTGGCTCCTGGTTTAAGAGCAATGCCGGTGCTGGTAAATACTATGCCCTGCATAACTCTGCCTCCCGTGGCACCATTATAAAAGTTACCAATCCGCTGAATGGTAAATCCATTTATGCCAAAGTGCTGGAAGCCATCCCGCAAATGAAGCAGAACGCCGGTTTGATCATCAAGCTGAGTGATTCCGCCATTGAAGCACTGGGCACTAATGAAACGAAGTTCTATTGTGAGCTCAGTTATGAGAATTAATAATTAAGAATGAATAATTAATAATCGTAGAGAGGGTGTTCATAAAACACGGCTATCACAGATTATAAAAGAAAGGCTGCTCTAAGTAATGAGCAGCCTTTCTTTTATTTACTTACCCAGTAAAAGCAGGTTATTGTTTAAGTCAAAGGCCCGCTGGTTATGGCTTTATCCTTTCCCTTGGTGTACCGGCCTTTTATTAATTATTCATTTTTAATTATTAATTACCCGGGGTATACCTGCTACACGATTATTAATTATTCATTCTTAATTATTAATTACTAAAGGCGAAAGCCTCGTAAAAAGGCGCTCACCTCCATCTTTTTCTTCCCCTCCAGCTGTATTTCCTGCAATACCAGGTAACCATCACTGGCGGCTATTTTCAGGTAAGATCTGTTATCAGTCAGGGGCTCGCCGGGTGCTACGGAAGGGGTAGCATGTTCTTTAGTGGCTTTGAATATTTTCAGCTGTTTATCCTGCAGGGTGGTCCAGGCAGTGGGGTAGGGGCTCAGGCCCCGCACCAGGTTGTAGATCTTGTCAATAGGCTGCTGCCAGTTGATGCGACCGTCTTCCTTAAAGATCTTGGGAGCATGTTTTATCTTTTCCGGGGCCAGTGCGGGCTGCGGCCGCTCTTCAGCAGTACCGGCTGCAATGGCTGCTACGGTTTTTAAAAGTACCTGTGCGCCGGTCTGCATCAGGTCATCATGCAGCTCGCCGGCTGTTTCATCATCGCTGATGGGCACCTCTGCGCTGAACAGCACATTACCTGTATCAATGGCATGCTGCAGCTTAAAAGTGGTAACGCCGGATACCTTTTCGCCGTTGATGATAGCCCAGTTAATAGGCGCAGCGCCGCGGTAGTCAGGTAACAGGGACGCATGTACGTTAATAGTACCCAGGGGCGGCATATTCCATACTACCTCCGGCAGCATGCGGAAAGCCACTACCACCTGCAGATGCGCTTTTAAAGCGGTTAATTCTTCCAGGAACTCGGGGTTCTTCAGCTTTTCCGGTTGTAATATTTTTAGTCCTTTCGCTACTGCATATTTCTTTACGGCGCTTTCCTGCAGCTGTAAGCCGCGCCCGGCGGGTTTATCCGGCGCCGTGATCACACCAACGATCTGGTAGCCTTCCTGTACCAATATATCCAGCGATGCCACTGCAAAATCAGGTGTACCCATAAACACAATGCGCAGGTCTTGTTTCTCGATCATCTTTTATAATAAATAGTTAAAAATTTATAATTACAAGTAGCCATATAACATTGTGTTACGCTACAATATTGCCTGTTGCTAACCATACAGGCATATGGCAGGCAGGCTTGGTGAACATTGCTGCCAGCCCGGCAGTACCAGGCATCTTATAAGCACCAATGCATACCAGGCCTGTAAAAATACGGATTGCTCAGCTTGTGCGCCATGATCTTTTTTCCTTACCTTGCAGCAGACATCATCTGTTAACACTTAATTATTATTCGTTATGCAAACAGTTAAAAACGGGGATACGGTACGTGTACATTATCATGGTACTTTAATCAACGGTACTACGTTTGATTCTTCTGAAGGAAGGGACCCGCTGGAGTTTAAAGTAGGTGCCGGCATGGTGATCAAAGGCTTTGATAGTGGCGTACTTGAGATGCAGGTAGGCGACAAGAAAAGGTTGGAAATCCCTGTTGATCAGGCTTATGGCCCCAAGAACGATGAGCTGATCATGGATTTTCCTAAAGCTAATATACCGCCCGATCTGAAACCGGAAATAGGTATGGAGCTGCAAATGAGCAATGCGCAGGGCCAGGTATTCCCGGTAAAAGTAGCCGGTGTAAGCACTGAATTTGTTACGCTGGATGCCAACCATCCGCTGGCAGGTGAAGATCTGATCTTTGAAATTGAGCTTGTAGAGATAAAATAGTTAATTACGAATTATTCAATTGCGAATTACGAATTGAGTAGTGCATATAAAAAAGTCCTGCATTCATATGCAGGACTTTTTTATTTTATTTAATCAATCAATTACATCTCCATCCATCATCCGCTGCATTTAATTATTAATTGTTAATTCTTAATTATTAATTATTCCGGAGGAAGAACAATCGCTGTTGGCCGCTTCTGGTCATCAATCGCTACAAAGGCAAAAGTGCCTTCAATAGCCTTCTCCCGGTGGTTGGAATACATCTGCTCCACATACACAGTTACCCGCACCTGCAGGCTGGTTTTACCCACATGCATCACTTCCCCAACCAATTCTATAATAGTACCATGCGGAATAGGTTTCTTAAAATCTATACGGTCGCTGGATACGGTTACTACCCGCATGCGGGAAAAACGGGTAGCCGTAATAAAAGCTACTTCGTCCATTAACTGCATGGCGGTACCGCCAAACATAGTATCATAGTGGTTTACCGTATTCGGGAAAACAG
>NZ_DATCRF010000704.1:0-6376 GCF_036569125.1 Chitinophaga sp.
AAGTGTGCCGGTAGTATCCGGCACCTGCTGCCAGTACATAGACATGTTGCCAAGCGCCAGCGCTTTAAAAATGGTGGCATAGCCGATCAGACCACTGGCATAGGCTTTATCATCCATGGTATTTGCATAATCAATCACACGGTTGGCATCAAAAATAATCTTGTTGCTATTGGCCCAGATGTTGGCCAGGATGGTATTGGTACCATCAACGGTGCCGCCCCCAACGCTTAACTGAAACTCAGGTACGTTTCCCTCATTACGCAGCAACAGCTCATTGGTGCTGAAACCATTGGCCGTAACAATGTTATATAGTGAGCCTGCGCGATTGGTTGAATAAATACGTTGTATACCCACTGCTACGGCCGTTACCGCCTGTGTGGAGGTGAAAACATCATCTTCTTTTGCCGCAGACGGGTTCGTGAAATCCTTTTTGCAGGATGCGCTTAACAACGTACCGGCGATACAGATACCTGCTATTATTTTTTTCATACAATGCTTTTTAATAGGTTAGAATTTTGCAGACAGGCCCACACTAAACGTTCTGGGCACCGGTACAGGGCCAAAGTCAATACCGCGTAAAACGGTGCTTTGTCCTGCTGCATTCACTTCCGGATCATAACCTTTGTAGTTGTCCCATGATATCAGGTTACGGCCGCTTACATTCACGGTCAGATCGCGGAACCCTTTGATTTTACCAATGTTGTAGCCGATATATACTTCACGCAGTTTTACAAAGGACCCGTCGTCAATACGCCACTGCTCTACGCTGTATACACCGGATATATAACCGCGGGGCAGTTGTCCCAGGTATTCCTGTTCTGCTACTTTACCATTACCTACGCCCTGGCGGGTACGGAAATCAGCGTTAAATACATCATTACCCTGCACCGCATCCAATTGTACGCGCACATTAAGTTTCTTATAGCTGAATTCATTCACCAAAGATGCAGTGTAATCCGGGTTAGGATCTCCTATGATCTTACGGAGCGTAGTGCCGGTGGGTAAGCCTGCAGCATCACGTTGTGGCGTGTAGGATAAAGGACTGTTTTGTGTACCTTTTTCTATTTGTGGTATACCAGCTGCATTTTTCAGTTGAGCACCATTTGCATCCTGCGCAAAGAAAGAACCATAAAATACCCCGATCGGCTGTCCTTCCAGGATAGCTACCGGCGCGCCGCCATTGGTAGCATACAGGATCAGCGACTGGCCTATTTTCAGGGCTTTGTTGCGGTTGCGGTTAAAGATACCGGTAACGTCCCAACGGAAATTTTTGTTTGCCACCGGCACCACGTTCAGTACTACTTCAATACCCTTATTCTGCAGGGAGCCAATATTGTTCTTATAGCTGGAATAACCGGTGGTGGGTGCAATTACGCGATCCAGCAGCAGGTCATTCACCTTTTTGTTATAGTAATTAAATTGTAACCCAATGCGGTTATTCAGGAAAGCCATGTCGGTACCAATTTCAATTTCTTTCTGGCGCTCCGGTGCAACATTTTCATTAGCTAAAACAGTGCTGCCCGCAAAAGATGTTTTTGAATTAAATGCATTAGGTGTGTAAGAATTAAAACGGTCATACGCACCAATACCGGTGAGGTTACCGGATTCACCGTAAGCGGCACGCACTTTCAACAAGTTCCACCAGTTATTTACGCTGGCATCTTTCCAGAAATCGGATTCCGACAACACATAGCTGCCGCTGGCTTTCACATACACCTGGTTGCGCTCATCCTTACCAAATACAGAAGAACCATCCATACGCACAGCGCCGGTCAGGAACAGCTGGTTCCTGTACTGGAAGCTTTGCTGCAGGTACACGCCGGAAATAGATATCTCACTGCGGCTGTCTGCCGTAGGTAAGGGAGTGGCTGCGCTGTTCACCGCCTCTACAAACGGCGCCAGGCCCCTGCCTTGCGTAAGCAGGTAATTGTTTTTTTCATATTGTACAGAGTAACCTACCTGTGTGGTTGCGCCAAAGTTGTCGGAGATATTCCATTTGTAATTGGCGCTCAGGTCGTGGTTTATCTGGAAAAAATTATCGGTAGCGGTGCTGGCATAACCATTCTGTGTGGCATCCAGGGTAGGGCCGCCGCCAAAGAAACCGGTGCTTACATTGTAAGCAAAGGGCGGCATAAAGGTATTACCCTGCTGGCTGTAGTTATCAATACCCAGGTTATAGTTCAGGGTAAGGTTCTTTACCGGGTAAACTTTCAGTCCCACATTGGCCAGTACGCGGCTGGTTTGCTGTTTCTGCTTAAAATCTTCTATTACAGATACCGGGTTCACACGGCCTCTTTCACCTACTGCCTTCAGGTTGCCGGCAGCATCGCGGGTAAAAATATCGTGCTCATTGGCAATAATGGTAACAGAGTTCATGGGAGAGTAAAAGGAGTTCCCATCCGGCTTTTCATCTGCCGCGCTGTTAATGTAGTTCACACCTGCATTAAAGCTCATCCAGTCGGTCAGCTGCTGATCCAGGTTCAGGCGGAAGCTGTAGCGCTGAAAATCTGTATTCTTAATAATGCCCTGGTTGTAGAAGTAAGAAGCAGAGGCATAGTATTTTGTTTTATCCCTGCCGCCGCTTACAGATACGTTGTTATCCGTACCTAAACCGGTATGGAAAATATAGTCCTGGTAATCGTAACGCTTTACCGGTGTGGTATTGGTAAGCGAGGGCGTTAAAATGTCCTGCGTTTGCACATCCGGCGAGCCGCCAAATTTAATGGGCGCCTGGTTCACGTCCAGTTTTTTACGCAGCTGGCTTACCATCATGCTGGTAGAGAAGCTTACCACGGGCGCGCCGGAGCTGCCTCTTTTGGTAAAGATCTGCACCACCCCTGCATTGGCGCGTGAGCCATAGATAGCGGCGGCTGCAGCGCCGTTCAGCACTTCTATATGGTCAATGTCCGCCGGGTTGATATCCACCATCCTGTTCTGACCAACAGTGCCAATAAAGTTAGCGCCGTCATAGGTGCCGGCAGTATTGGTTACGCGGTTGGTAGCATTGTTCACAATAATACCATCCACAATATACAGCGGATCGGAAGAGCCGGTAATGGTGCTGATGCCCCTTAGCCTTACAGAAATACCACCGGCAGGGTCGCCGGAGTTCTGTGAGATCTGCGCACCGGCGGTTTTACCCTGCAGGGCTGCAAGGGCGTTACCGGTAGCGCCTTTGGTCAGCTGTTCTGCTTTCACCGTACTAATGTAGTTGCCTAATTGTTTGCGGGTAGTACCTTCTGTAGTACCGGTCACCACTACTTCATCCAGGCCTAAAGCATCTTCAGAAAGCTGGGTGATCATACTGTAGGTAGTGGCATCGCCTATTTGCAAGGCCTGCTCTTTGCTGGCAAAACCAACGCCGGAGAATTTTACGGTATAGGAGCCGGGTTTTAAGGTGGCATTAAAGCTAAAGTCGCCTTCTGCGCCGGTCACCGCGCCATAAGTAGTACTTTTTATTTGTACGGTGATACCGGGTATGCCGGCGCCTTCGGCACTGGTAACTTTACCGGCTATACGCACCTGCCCGAAGGCCTGCGTAACACTTAAACCGGTTAACAGGAAGAGGCATAATAGCCGCCATTTCCTGCATGCTGGTAATAACAAGCTGTTCATAACTGTTTGCGATTTTAGATTTGGATGTCTACATAATATTGATCTACGATCTACGATTTTAGATTACGATTTGAGTGTATTACATGGGATCCTTGTCTACATTTATAAAACATATCACACGGTGAAAGCCGCAACAGTTTTCGCTTTCATTAAATCTAAAATCGTAAATCTAAAATCGTAAATCAAAGGATTTCCAGTCCTTGTTTTTTATAAGCAGATAATAGCTGGCTCTCTGGCGCCAGTTCGGTAACAAGTGTATGAATGCCGTGTATATCGCATACCTGAATGCGCTGCGCGGTATTCACCTTTTCTGCAATGGTAAGCGCTACTACTTTTTGTGCGCTGGTAACCATGGCCTTTTTAATTTGCATGACTTCCCAATCGTTTTCCGTTAATCCATGAGTAGTATCAATGGCGTTGGTCCCTAAGAAACAGATGTCTGCTTTAATTTGTTTGATCTTGGCCTGCGCCTCACCCCCCACGGTGATCTGCGCATTTTTTGATAGTTTATCGCCTATGAGAATAATTTCAATGTTCGGATGCTGCATGTATTCCATGGCTGCTGTAAGGCTTACGGTAAAAAAAGTAGCCTTCAGCTCCGGCGGCAATGCCCGGGCCAGCTCTATGATGGTAGTGCCCCCGGTGGTAAGCACAAACATGCCGTCCTTAATCAGTTTTGCGGCTTTTTGCGCAATACACTTTTTTTCATCCAGCGCATATACCTGTTGCGCATGCACGGAGAAATGATAACCCTGCGATAATGCCCCGCCATGTACTTTAATAAGCTTTCCCTGGTCTGCCAGCTCTGCCAGATCACGCCGGATGGTATCTTCCGATACCTTGATCTCCTGGCTCAGATCGGCGGATAATACCCGGTTATGCAGGTTTACCTGGTGAAGTATATAGGTTTGCCTTTCTTTTTTAAGCATAACGGAACAGCGAAATAGACATTGGTTACTTTAATGTCGGCACAAAAACGCAAACAAACAAGCAAAAAGAAGCAATTGATAGTAAAAAACCTGCAAAAACCCGCAAACTAATCTTGTGGAGGATAAGAAAATATTGGTGCGTTTCCCTGGTGTTTCCTATGAGTTTCTCGTGTGTTTCTCATGAGTTTCCCTAGTGGATCCCATGAGTTTCCCTAGTGAATCCCTAGTGAATCCCTGGTGCATCCCATATTAAAAGCGCATGCACTCCCTATTAAAAGCGCATACTGTTCAGGGTAAAAGCGTATAAAATGAATATAACCGGGCAGGAGGGGTTACTCAAACATGCAGGGGACAGCATTTAGCGTTTTGCATTCAGCATTCAGCATGCCTACTTAAACACGCAATTTTTGGCAGTCCACCAGGGTTTTATTTCAAAGGCCAGGCGGCCGGTGATCACCGCAGTATCGGTACGTACAATATCTGCCGCTTCGGCGCTGTCGGCACAATCCAGTATAAAAATGCCCCGCAGGTCGCCATCATCCCCAAAAGGGCCGGCTACCATCAGCTTGCCGGAAGCTGCCAGGCGGTTAATGTTAGTCATATGCTTATCCTGTATACGGGCCGCATCTGCAGCGCTCTGGTTACGATGTGGTCCCCTTTTCAGGAAAACCATCCAATACTTTTTCATTTCTACTTTAGGTGTATCGGAAACTGCTTTAGTAGCAAAGGAGCGGGTAACAGCAGTGGGTTTAAATGACACGATCAGTACAACAAGAAACCCTACCAGCAGCACCGCAGGGAATAATTTGCTCGACATAACTCCCTTATTTTGGGCCCAAGTTACATCTAAAATCCTAAATCAGTATATTGCTGATAAAAGTGATTCACATGGGGAAAGATCTTTTCCAGTCACCAGATTACTTTGCAGTTGATGCGTTGTTAACCGAAGAACACCTGCTGATCCGCGATGCGGTACGCCAGTGGGTAAAGAAAGAAATATCACCGGTTATTGAAGATTATTGCCAGCAGGCCACCTTCCCGTCCAAGATCATTCACGGGCTGGGGCAGCTGGGATGTTTTGGCCCTACCATTCCCACGGAATACGGTGGGGGCGGGCTGGATCATATTGCCTACGGGCTTATGATGCAGGAGCTGGAACGGGGCGATAGCGGCGTACGGTCCACCGCCTCCGTACAGGGATCCCTGGTAATGTATCCTATTTTTACTTTTGGCAGCGAAGAGCAGAAACGTAAATACCTGCCCAAGCTGGCCACCGGTGAAATGATGGGCTGTTTTGGGCTCACAGAGCCCGACCATGGCTCCAATCCCGCCGGCATGATCACGCATTTTAAAGCAGACGGGGACTATGTGATCCTGAACGGCGCCAAAATGTGGATCTCCAACGCTCCCTTTGCAGATATTGCTGTTGTATGGGCCAAGGACGACCAGGGCGATATCCGCGGCATTATTGTAGAAAGGGGCATGACCGGCTTCACCACCCCGGAAACCAAAGGCAAATGGAGCCTGCGGGCCAGCGCTACCGGCGAGCTGGTATTTGATAATGTGCGCGTACCCAAAGCCAATATCTTACCTAATGTGAAAGGCCTCAAGGGGCCTTTGAGCTGCCTGTCATCCGCCCGTTACGGCATTGCCTGGGGCGTAATAGGCGCTGCTATGGACTGTTACGATACCGCCCTGCGCTACGCCAAGGAAAGGATCCAGTTTGACCGCCCCATTGCCGGCTTTCAGCTTACGCAAAAAAAGCTGGCGGAAATGATCACAGAGATCACCAAAGCACAGCTGCTGAACTGGCGCTTAGGTGTGTTGAAGAA
>NZ_DATCRF010000705.1:0-2457 GCF_036569125.1 Chitinophaga sp.
TCCCTCCACGCCATCCTCCTCCCCGGCCCGCCCATACTTCCCCCTCGCCATATCCAGCCGTTTCCGGATCTTTCCCGCCAGCAGCTTCGGCGCCAATACTTTTATATACTCCCCAAACCCTAACAGTTCCCGCTCTAATTCAAAATTCAGCACCACATCGATCCTTATAATAATGCTCCCATCCGCGTCCTCTTTCAGCACCTCCTGGGAATGATGGATCGGTTTTGTCAGCACATAGGGCGCATGGTATTTATCTATATGCAGGATCACTTTATGAGGGCGGTCTTTCTCCGTTTTGGTCACGCCTAACAGGTCGTCAAAATACCGGTCAAAGTCAATGCCGTCATAGGCTATGAACGGCTCTTTGGGCAGTTCCTGGAAACCCACAATGCGGTCCAGCGCCATGGTAAGCAGCAGCTTTCCTTTTTTAGACCGTGCGATCAGGAACCAGCGGTTACGGTACTCCTTCAGTAAATAAGGGAAGTAAATATTTTCCTGCGCAGTAGCTGCCTTAAAAGATTTATATGTGATCAGCAAGGGCCGTTCATGTAGAATGGCCTGGTACAGCGGGTTAATATGTTCCAGGCCTTTCAGCAGCCGGTTGTTCTCAAACTGTATGCAGTTGCGTCCTTCATTCGTACGCCGGTACAGGTTATTTTCCAGCCGCGTGATCATTTCGCTCATTTCTTCAAAATAGCTGAACCCATTAAACTGCTTTAGGATGCCTACGATCTCTTTCATCTTCTCCACATCCGCATTATTAATAGGGGCGCTGGTAATGCTGTACGCCGCATCGCTGTAGGTGTAATATTTCTTCTCCTGTACAATAATGGGCGCATTATATCCCAGCTTGTCGCTGCGCATTATTTGAATATCCGCCTGTACGGTGCGGCGGCTTACGCCGGATGTAATGCCTTCCTGCTCATATAAGGTGTTCGCTACTTTCTCAATAAGATCTTCCAGCGTCCATTTACGGTAACGGTTACGCAAACATTCATCAATGGTTTTATAGCGCATCAGCGCCAGCTTATTTATAGACATGACGGTTGGGTTACTATCTGAAAATAATGGAACGGGGTACTTATTAATACCAGCTTATTGGTTCAGATTACCCCGTAAAAATAGCAGAACCTTTTTAATTACGCAATACATCTGCGCAGTTTATCCGTTGCCGTAGTTTTTTAGGTCTTATTTAAATCTTAACCCGGTATAAACCAGCCCAATAAAAAATTCTTCAAAAATATTTTCACCTGCGCAGGTGGACTGCGCACATAGGTGGCCATCTTTGTGTCATCAGGAACAACGGTCAAGAATGAGTTACTTCAAATTCCTTTTAAGAACAAACTCTTTCAATTATCGCCTGTAAAAAGAAGCAGTAGCTCAGTTGGTAGAGCAATACAATGTAGTTTTAAAATTATCTTCAGGTCAATTAAAACTTACTCCCACGGTTAATGTGTGGGTCGCCGGTTCGAATCCGGCCTGCTTCACGAAACTTAGGTCAATTGTTGCTTACTTCAATTTTTTTGGTAAAAACAGCAGCAAAATTATCTGGTTATAAAAATTAAAACAATGATGAATCAATTATTAACCGTTAGTATCCGCCAGCAAGCCATCTTTATTCCTGATAACGCCCTGTTACAGGAAGGTAAACGGTTAAGAACAGACACCGGTATGCTGCTGGCTAACCTGTCTAAATTAGGTTTCGGGGTTTCTGAAGATCTGTTAAAAGCATTGATCGCAACCGTGCCTGCTTACCAGTCCATCATACTGGAGTCCTTAAAAGAGGTGCTGGGTTTACATAAGAACTGGACCCCGCTGGTAAAGAACTGGGATATCCCTACCGGTGAATCTGAGGCAGATCATATCGCTACTTTCTTTGCTACTGTTTTACGCGCAAAGGGTGTACAATTACCTTGCAATCATATTATCCCGGAACAGTCGTTCCCCCTGCACCGTTATAACGGATGCCCTTTCTGCGGTACGCCCTTTGAATTTGGCGCCATTGAAAATTATAAACAGAATACTGAATTAAAGGTGCTGGAATTATGGACCCTGCAGGATGCTGCTGCTTATTTGCAGGACCTGTTAACATCCAAAACTGCATTGGATGCCACGCAGATGAACAGCCTGCAGATCTTACTGGAAATACTGCCTTTGCCGCAGGTGAAGATCGGTATGAAGGAAACGCTGATGGCCGTGGCAGATATATTTATAAAACAGGAGCAGCCGGAAAAAGCACAGTCGCTGTGGACCTCTCCAACAGATATCCTGCGCTACCTGTGGTATAAACATACCGGTTATTTACAGCTGATAGCTCCTAAAACTATTATCAAACGTACCGCGCGTAACAACCGGCACATTGTATGGCAGCTGGATGAAAGTGCACAGGGGCGCGTAAAAAGTAAAGCAGACCTGAAGCTGAAATACTCCCGTAAAGAGGGATTGATGGTAGCTAAC
>NZ_DATCRF010000706.1:0-11649 GCF_036569125.1 Chitinophaga sp.
GGCGTACATTACATTGGCGCTTTGGGAGAAGGGCGTAACCTGGAAAAGATATTCCGCTACCTGGGCATTATGGACAAGCTGAAGCTGCAGCGCCTGGACCTGGATGGCTTTGACCGTATTGCCTTTAATGGCGACCCCACCGAGTACCGCATGGCCCAGGGCTATGATAATTTTATTGCACAGCTGTTAAAGGAGTTTCCCGGTGAAAGAAAGGCCTTACAGGATTACTGCCATGCTATGCAGGATGTATGCCGCCGTTTTCCCCTGTACAACCTGCGCATTGGCAGCTTTGCCGAAAAGCAGGAGGTAATGAATATTGATGCCAGCAGCTTTCTTAAACAGCTCACCAATAATGAACGCCTGCAGAATGTGCTGGCAGGTAATAATATGTTATATGCCGGTGTGCGCGATAAAACGCCTTTTTATGTACACGCGCTGGTGGTGAACAGCTATATTGAAGATTCCTGGAAATGTGTGGATGGCGGCTCGCAGATAGGCAAGTGGCTGGCCCGCGCTATCCTGGAAAATGGCGGGAAAATTTACCGGGATACCATGGTGCAGCAGATCGTAGGGGAGGGGAACAAGGTTGATCATATTACGCTGGTGAACGGGCAGCAGGTAAAAGCCAATTATTTCATCTCCAACCTGCACCCTTCGCAAACTATGGCTATGACGGAAAGCGACCTGATACGGGGCGCCTACCGTACCCGTATCAACACCCTGGAAAATGCCATTGCGCCTTTTGTGCTGAACATTGTGCTAAAGCCCCACACATTCCCCTACCTGAATTACAATTACTACTATCACCAGACAGAGGATGCCTGGGAAGGCATTGATTATACGGCAGATACCTGGCCGCTTACCTATAGCCTGTTTGCGGCCGCCAGCTCGCGCCATATGCCTTATACAGACAGCCTTTCTATATTAACGTATATGCGTTATGATGAGGTGGCGCGCTGGCAGCATACTTTTAATACTACCTCGCAGGAACAGCACCGCGGCGATGATTATGAAGCGTTTAAACGGGAAAAGTCGGAGCGGCTGCTGGATGTGGTAGAGCAGAAATTCCCGGGCCTGCGCAACAGCATTGCTACCTGTTACGCCGCTACGCCGTTATCGTTCCGGGACTACCTGGGCACGGCCGATGGCAGCCTGTACGGCGTGCAAAAAGATTATAAAGATGCGTTAAAAACCATGATCACACAGCGTACCAAGCTAACCAATTTGTATCTTACCGGCCAAAATTTAAACCTGCACGGCATTCTGGGAGTTACCATCAGCGCGGTGATGACCTGCGGGGAGATCCTGGGGCTGGACTGGCTGCTGGAACAGATAAATGAAAAGTGAAAAGGCAAAAAGTAAAACACTTTGTCTTGCTCCTTTTTAATTTTTAACTTTTAATTTTTTCTTTTGAAAAAGGGTTGGAGAAAACTGGGACGGATATTATTGTACATAACAGGCGTCTTCCTGTTACTCATACTTATTTTGGTGATCTATGTGGTAAGTGTATCACATATTGATCCGCCGCAAATAGCGGATAAGAGCGCATTACAGCTGCAGCGCAAACAGATCGATACCTCCTGTTACACCATCGGCAATAACTGGTTCCGCAAAAGCAACAGCGGCTTGTACGAAATGTATATTGAAGGCAAACCCTTTGAACGCGGTGTTATCTACGGTAAATTATCGGCAGAATTAGTGAAAAGGCAGGAGGATAATTTTGTGGACCAGATCAAGAAAATGATCCCCTCACAATCTTACCTGCGTTTCCTGAAATACTTTGTAGGCTGGTTTAACCGCAACCTGGCAAAGAATATAGCAGAAGAAAATAAGGAAGAGATCTACGGCATTTCTTTTTCCGCATCGGATAAGTATGACTTCATAGGCAGCAACTATGAGCGGATCCTGAATTACCATGCCGCGCATGATATAGGACATGCCCTGCAGAACATGATGCTGGTAGGCTGTACCTCTTTTGCCACCTGGGATGGCCGCTCAGCCGACAGTAGCCTGATCATAGGCCGCAATTTTGATTTTTTTGTAGGCGATAAATTTGCCGAGGATAAAATAGTGGCCTTTTATCATCCGGATAAAGGTTTCCCCTTTATGATCGTAACCTGGGGCGGCTTTACCGGCGCAGCTTCCGGCATGAATGCACAGGGATTGACCGTTACCATTAATGCAGATAAAAGTGAGATCCCTACCGGCTCCGCAACCCCTGTATCGCTGGTAGCAAGGGAAATATTACAATATGCCAGCAACATTCAGGAAGCATGGGCCATTGCAAAACGGCATAAAATGTTCGTGTCGGAATCTTTCCTGATAGGCTCTGCCGCCGATAACCGCGCCGCCATCATCGAAAAAACACCGGATGGCATGGACATGTACGACCCGCATAGCAATTTTATTACCTGCACCAACCATTTCCAGGGCGATACCATGCGCAGGCTGGCCTCTAACATACAGTGGATGAAGGAAAGCGCCAGCGAATACCGCTATGAACGTTTGTCGGAGCTGCTGCAGGAGAGCGGGCCTAACACCGTACAGAAAACTGTGAACATCCTGCGCGACCGTTACGGACTGCATAACCAGAATATAGGCATGGGTAATGAAAAAGCGGTGAACCAGTTCATTGCCCACCATGGTATTGTATTTGAACCGCAAAAACGGTTGGTATGGGTATCCACAGCCCCCTGGCAATTGGGTAAGTTTGTAGCCTATGACCTGAACAAGATCTTTGGTATGCATGGGTTACAGGCTAATCATGAAGTGTATGACAGTGCGTTAACCATTCCTGCCGATCCGTTCCTGCAAACCCCGGATTACCAGAATTTTCTTACTTTCCGTCACCTGAAGTCGGAGATCATGGATGGTAAGGAAGTGGATCTGCAGCAGCTGGTAGCCTCCAACCCGGAGTTTTATCATACTTATGTGCTGGCGGGCGATTATGCATTCAAACACAAACAATACGCTGCAGCCAAACAATATTACCAGACAGCCTTAACAAAAGTGATCGCCACTAAAGGAGAGGAAGATCATATACGGAAACAGCTGGAAAAATGTGAGCATCCATGATCTATGGCATTGGCACCGATATCGTTGAAGTAGATCGTATAGCGGCTAAAGTAGCCAGGGGAAAGGCTTTCCTGGATATGGTATTTACGCCGCATGAAATAGCCTATTGTGAGCAGCAGGCCGGTTCAGCTGCGGCGGAAAGTTATGCCGCCCGTTTTGCGGCCAAGGAAGCATTCCTTAAAGCCATGGGCACAGGCTGGGGCCATGGGGTTATTAATTTTAACCAGATAGAAGTGCGCAATACTGTATTGGGCAAACCGGAATTGTTCCTGTTAGGAGAGGCAGCAGCCCATTACACGCAATTAAATATTCAAAAGATCCACCTGTCGCTGTCGCACATTAAAACTGCCGCAGTAGCCATGGTTATTATAGAAGTATAGTTATGTACATACCAGATATAGAATTGCAATCCACAACTGCTATCCGGCAGTTCCAGGAAAAAGAGGTGCTGCACCTGATCGGTTATCTGCGGCAGTTCTCGCCCTTTTATAAGGAATGGTTTGCAACACATGGCATTACATCCGCTACTGTAAATAGTTTGGGCGATCTTACCAAAATACCGCCGGTAACCAAAGAGGAGCTTCAGCAGCGCAACTGGGATTTTTTATGTGTGGACCGCAGCAAGATAGCTGAATACACTACTACTTCCGGCACCCTGGGCAAGCCGGTGATCATTCCGCTTACCGCCAATGACCTGAACCGTTTAAGCTATAACGAATACATTTCCTTTTGCTGCGCCGATGGTGCAGACGATGATATTTACCAGCTTATGCTCACGCTGGACCGGCAGTTTATGGCCGGTATGGCTTATTATACGGGCATCCGCAAGCTGGGCGCAGGCGTGCTGCGCGTAGGGCCGGGCGTGCCTTCCCTGCAATGGGAAAATATACAACGAATACAGCCCACCACCATTGTGGCAGTACCTTCGTTCATATTAAAGCTGATCGCTTTTGCCAAGGAGCATAACATTGATATCAATGCATCTTCTGTAAAAAAAGCAGTGTGTATAGGCGAGAACATCCGCCAGGTGGATTTTTCGCTGAATGTGCTGGGCAAAAAGATCACCGAGCAGTGGAACATTCAGCTGTATTCCACCTATGCCTCTACGGAAATGCAAACGGCTTTCACAGAATGTAAAGCCGGCCAGGGTGGGCACCACCATCCCGAGCTGTTGTATGTGGAGCTGCTGGATGATGAGAACCAACCCGTAGGCCCTGGTGCAGAAGGCGAAGTAACCATTACCACCCTGGGCGTGGAAGGCATGCCCCTGCTGCGTTACAAAACCGGCGACATTTGCCGTTATGAAACCTCGCGCTGCAGCTGCGGGCGTAATACCATCCGCCTTTCCCCGGTAATTGGCCGTAAAAAGCAAATGATCAAATACAAGGGCACCACTTTATACCCGCCTGCTTTGTTTGACCTGCTGAATGAAATGGAAGAAGTAAAAGAGTTTGTAGTAGAAGTATTTTCCAATGAAATAGGTACGGATGAGATCCTGCTGCACCTGTGGCCGGTTTCTGAATCTGAAGATACAGACCGTAAGATCCGCTCTTACCTGCAGGCCAAGCTGCGCGTAATACCGCAGGTGCGGTATATTTCCCAGGCAGAGATCATGAAAATGCAGTTCCCGGAAGGCATGCGGAAACCGATGAAGTTTGTGGATAACCGGCAGCCCTAAAACACAAAATCCGCAACCCGTTCCGGGTTATCCAGCTTGGTGCTCTTCCGCACATCTTTCACCACCACATGCATCATATTGATCTGCTCGGGGTGCTCCGTATAAAGAATATCATTGATGATATGCACCTTTTTTACCCCTGCTACGCCCTTTACTTCCAGAAAGCACCAGGCGGCATCTTCCTCTATCTGGTAGCCTAAATAGTGCAGCGCCAGGGGTTTACCATCAATTACGATCCGTAAATGTTTGCCCAGGTAATCGGCTATCAGGCCATCCACGGCCTTACGGTCGGCAGGGTGCAGAATGTCTACCGGGGTTTTATATTCCGTTTTCAGGGTGCGTTCCAGGTCATCATAAAAAATGCGGCTGCTTACCTGTAGCTCCTGCTGGGCGGCATTATGTCTTATTTCTGTCACGCTCACATAAAAAGGGTGCAGCAGCATAGCCCACGCACCAACCAACCATTTACATAATATTAAGCCCACTTGACTAAAAAATTTTAATTTTAAACGGAGAGTTTATATAATTACCAAAATTAGACAAAATATAGGCAATGAGTGAATTCGGCTTGTATTTCCAGTTAGGTTGGCAGCATATAGTAGCGTGGGAGGGGATTGATCATATTTTGTTTATAACTGCCTTGTGTGCAGTATACCTGCTGAAGGAGTGGAAGAAGGTGCTGATACTGGTGACCGCATTTACCATCGGGCACTCCGTCACCCTGGCGTTGAGCGTGCTGGATATAGTGCATATATCCACGCCCCTGATCGAGTTCCTTATACCGGTAACGATCTTCATCACCGCTTTATTCAACATCATCCGCCCGCCGGCAGAAGAGCAGCAGCAGGCCATACAGCTTAACTACCTGTTTGCATTATTTTTCGGGCTTATACACGGCATGGGTTTTTCCAACCGACTGAAAAGCCTGCTGGGCGGTGGAGAGAACGTAGTAATACCCTTACTGGGATTTAATATAGGACTGGAATTCGGGCAAATACTGATCGTAATATGCGTATTGCTGCTGGCAGGGATCATTGTAAATATAACGGGGGTAAAACGCAGGGACTGGATCATGTTCCTTTCTTCTGCTATCTTTGGAGTTGCTTTTGTAATGGCAATTGAACGTTTTAAAGCATTATTTACATAGCAAAGGAAGTAAACAGCACCTGCACCTTAAAACAAAAATCTAAACCGCTAATGCAACCGGGCTAAAAGCCAGGTTCACCGGCCATTAATATACGAGCATGCGGAGCATACCGCGCAAAAATGAAATATTACGGATGAAAATGAAGTACTTATGGCTGCCACTCTTATGTTGCAGCAGCGCTTATCCTTTGATGGCGCAGGACGCTAATCCTAATGGATCTAACCATGGTACCCGCTTTGAGCAGCTGGGCACTATGATCCAGGACCCTAATATGTACCGCTCTGCGTCCGGCGTACCCGGTCCTAAATACTGGCAGCAGCGCGCGGACTATGATATTTCCGCCACCCTGGATGATGCCGCGCAAAAGCTCACCGGTGCGGAAACCATCACCTATTACAATAACTCTCCCGACCCGCTCACCTACCTGTGGCTGCAGCTGGATGAGAATGAGCATAATGCCAAAAGCGATAACCAGCATTTTGACGGCAGCCATATGTCCGATAAAATGTCAATGCGCGATGTAAATGGCTTACTGGGAACCACCAAGGACCTGGGCGTAAAGATCGTGAAGCTCACGGATGCCGGCGGCAATGCCCTGCATTATGTGGTTAACCAGACCATGATGCGGATAGACCTGCCTAAAACCCTGATGCCGGGCGAGCAGATAAAGCTGAAAATTGACTGGTGGTACAACATCTCCGACCGTATGACAGAAGGCGGCCGCGGTGGTTATGAATATTTTAAGGAAGATGGTAACTACCTGTACACCATGTCACAGTGGTATCCCCGCATGGCGGTGTACTCCGACTTCCAGGGCTGGCAGAACAAACAGTTCACCGGCCGTGGCGAGTTTGCCCTTACCTTCGGCAACTTTCATGTAAAGATGACCGTACCTGCGGATCATGTGGTAGGCGCTACCGGCGAATGCCAGAACTATAAGGAAATGCTGAGCGGCGCACAATTTCAGCGCTGGCAGCAGGCGCAAAGCGCTAAAGAGCCGCTGGAAGTAGTAACGCTGGATGAGGCTAAGAAAGGCCTGCAAAGCAAAGCTACCGCTACTAAAACCTGGGTATATGAAGCGCAGAACGTACGCGACTTTGCCTGGGTGAGCTCCCGCCGTTTGGTGTGGGATGCCATGGCTACCAATGTAGAGGGCAAAAAGGTAATGGCCATGTCTTATTATGGACCGGAAGCCTATCCTTTATACCGCCGTTATTCCACTAAGGTGGTGGCGCATACATTAAAAAGCTATTCCGCACATACCATCCCTTATCCTTACCCGGTGGCTATTTCCGTGGAAGCGGCTAACGGTATGGAATATCCCATGATCTGTTTTAACTACGGCCGTGCGGAAAAAGATGGTACCTATTCAGAAGCTACAAAGAATGGTATGATAGGCGTGATCACGCATGAGGTAGGGCACAACTTCTTTCCCATGATCGTGAACTCCGATGAGCGCCAGTGGAGCTGGATGGATGAAGGCCTGAACACTTTTTGCCAGTTTATGGCAGAGCAGGAGTGGGATAACAACTTCCCTTCCGGCCGCGGTCCCGCGCATAAGATCGTTGACTACATGAAAATGCCGAAAGATAAGCTGGAACCTATTATGACCAACTCTGAAAATATTATTCAGTTTGGTCCTAATGCTTATGCCAAACCTGCTACAGCCCTGAATATTTTACGGGAAACCATTATGGGCCGTGAGCTGTTTGACTTTGCCTTCCGTGAATATGCACGCCGCTGGGCATTTAAACATCCTACCCCGGCTGATTTCTTCCGCACCATGGAAGATGCCAGCGCAGTAGACCTGGACTGGTTCTGGAGAGGATGGTTCTTTGGCATTGAGCCGGTTGATGTGTCTATTGACAGCGTTAGATGGTACCGCCTTAATACACAGGACCCTGCGGCTGTAAGCAGCGATGATAAAGCCGCTTATGACCTGAAGGCAGATCATATTGCCCGCACCCGTAACCGTGCAGCAGGCGTGAAGTTTGCCGTGGAGCAGGATACCAGCCTGCAGGATTTTTACAGCAAATGGGACCGTTTTGCAGTAACGGATAACGATAAAACCAGGTACAGCCAGTTCGTAAGCAGCTTAACACCTGAAGAAAAACGCCTGTACGACAGCAAAAAGAATTTCTACGAAGTATCCTTCTCTAACGTAGGCGGCCTGGTATCGCCCCTGATCATTGAATGGACCTTTGCAGATGGCACCAAGGAAACAGACCGCATCTCTGCCTACATCTGGCGTAAGGATGAATATCATGTAACCAAGGTATTTGCAAAAGATAAAGAGGTGGTAGCCATAAAGCTGGATCCACAGCGGGAAACAGCAGATATTGACGAAACCAATAACAGCTGGCCGCGTGTAGCGCTGCCTTCCAAATTTGAGCTGTTCCGCCAGCAGGAACGTCCCAGAGGTTCCACTGCAGGGCCCAACCCCATGCAGCAGGCCAGGGGCGGACAATAAGAATGTAAAATGTAAAATTTCAAATTATAAATAATAAAGTAAAATGCTGCGAGTAGGCCTGCCTGGTTTCGCAGCATTTTACTTTTACATTTATCTCGTTCATAAAGCGTTTTCAGGGGCCTCTATGAACCTCCTTCGTCGGTTTGAATTTTTACATTTATGATTTTACATTCTTCCCGGATGGTTTATTTTTAAGAGGCAAAAATGGTTCACATTAAACTATGAAAAACGGATGAAGCAAATTTTCCAATGCTGCGCAGGCCTGTTACTGTTAGCCGGCAGCGCAAAAGCCGCTAAGGTAGATACGTTGAACATTATGAGTCCAACCATGCACAAAAGCTACAAATGCGTGGTAATAACACCGGAAGCTTATGATAAAAAGAAGAAAGAACGTTTTCCGGTAGTGTACCTGCTGCATGGCTATGGTGGTAACTACGCCAACTGGGTAAAAAAAGCACCGGCAATACAACAGCTGGCAGATGCATATGAGATGATGGTGGTGTGCCCCGATGGTAATACCGGCAGCTGGTACCTGGATAGCCCTGTGGATAGCAGCTGGAAGTTTGAAACCTACGTAGGAACAGAAATACCGGCTTACATTGACAGCCATTACCGCACACTGGCCGATAGAAAGCACCGCGCCATAACCGGCTTAAGCATGGGCGGGCATGGAGGTTTGTACCTGGGTATACGCCACCAGCAAACCTTTGGTGCAGCAGGCAGTATGAGCGGGGGAGTGGATATACGGCCCTTTCCCCAAAAGTGGGACCTGGCAAAACGTTTAGGCACGCTGGATGATCACCTGGATAACTGGAACAACTATACGGTCATTAATCAAACAACCCGTTTAAAGGATAGCGCGCTGGCGCTTATTATTGATTGCGGTGTAAAGGATTTTTTTATTAACGTGAACCGTAACCTGCACCAGCAGCTGTTGCAGCAGGGTATTACACATGATTATATTGAGCGGCCGGGGGAGCATAACTGGGATTACTGGTCTAACGCAGTCGTGTACCAGCTGTTATTCTTTCACCGGTTCTTCACCAAAGAAGATGTTAAATAAAAAAGTCCCGCCATTGTGCGGGACTTTTTTGTAACTGCTTTTGTTGCGATCTATGATTGATGGATAAATGGTTCAAGATTTTTAGAAAATGCCGCCGGTGGGAACACCAGCGGCTTTTTTCAAACGTGTGAAATGTAGATAGAGAGTAAAAGATCTTTATAGCTTATCCCACCACAGTCTTGTGCCGCCATTGTCAGGCCCGCCCAGCAGCTGTATGGCTTTCTGTACTTCGGCCTGGTTGGCTACATATTCCGCCTGCGGGAAGTTGATGCGTCTTATCTGTATAGTAGTGCTGATGGTACCGTTGCTCAGGTTATTCACTACCGGGAACAGCCTGGGATAACCGGTGCGGCGGAACTCAGACCATGCTTCCTGTCCTTCAGGGAATATGGCTATCCATTTCTGGGTGATCACGCGTTCCAGCTTGGTGTCAAAAGTGGCGCCATCATCCCACTTAACAGTAATGGCAGAAGGAGCAGGCGCGTTGTTGGCTGCATTCTTCGGATCCACATAAGCAGCCGGTTTGCTGACAGCATCATTCATATACTCGCTGGCCTGGTCTGCTACGCCCCATTGTGAAAGGGAAGTAGTGATACCTCTTTCATACAGCTCCTGAGCCGTACCGCCGGGATTGGCCCAGCTGCGCAGCGCAGCCTCTGCCCGCAGGAAATATACTTCTGCAGCCGTCATGAGCTGTAAGGGTGAGTTATCCCTGATGCTTTTTGTTTCCTTATAAGCCAGGGTGGAAAAACCGCTGTAACCCGGTTTGGCAGTAATGCTGCCGCCTATACGAATGCCTTTGTACTGGCCGGGATAATCAGATGCCGGATCAAAATATTTGCCGATACGCGGATCATGAAAACCACCCAGGTAAGATTCCATGGAAGCGTTCATGCTGATATCGCTCCAGCCGTCTTTATTGGTGATGGTATACAAAGGATGGCGTATGCCAAAACCGCTCACCATTACATTATCGTTATTGGTTTCCAGCAGGCCGCCGTTATCAGCCAGCGCTTTCTCACCCTGTGCTTTAGCCGTAGCGGGATCAGCTTTTACAATACGCAGCGCAAGGCGCAGGCGCAGTGAGTTGGCAAATTTTATCCATTGCTTATAATCACCGCCATAGATCATATCAAATTTTGCAAAGGGGGTGGCGCCTGGTTTGCTGGCTATGTATGCTTTCAGGTTAGTTACAGCCGTATCCAGCTCCAGGAAAAAACGTTTGTAAATGCTTTCCTGGCTGTCGTAGGCGGAGGTGGTGCCACCCTGGCCATATTGGCTGTAGGGGATAGGCCCGTAAATATCAGTAACACGGTGCATAGCCTCTACTTTCAGGATCAGCGCTACACCCCAGAAATCCGGCGCTACGGATTGTGCGCCCCTTCTCTTTACCTCTAAAATAGGCGCCATTACACGGTTATAAGCCAGGCTGAATGGAAAGCCGTTCCAGTCGTTTACCAGGGAATAGGTAAGGTTGCTGATGTTGCCGCGGAACGGGTTGGCCGACATCATGTAACCGGAGTACACATCTGCTATCAGGTTTTGCTGCAGCTGGTATTCCCAGGTGGTATTGTTATAGTTATAGTAAATGGATGATTGTATCTGGGGATAAAAACCGCCAATGAAGTTGAAGTCCGGCTTCAGTTGGTCTTCGGTAAGCCCCGTTGGATCTGTATTGTATTCCTCAAAATTCTTGGTGCAAGCCCCGGCGCCCAGCAATGCCGTTAATGCAACAAGGGCCAGTGCTCTATATTTATTGCTGATCTTTTTCATCTTCCTTGATTTTTTGGTGAGTTACTTAAAAGGTCACATTCAGGTTCAAACCAAAGCTGCGTACAGCAGGTAAGCTAAACACATCCACACCGGAGAGGCCGTTACCGGTTGACATAGTAACTTCCGGATCATAAGGCGCTTTCTTGTGGAAATAAGCCAGGTTGCGGCCTATCAGCGATAGCTTCAGGTTCTTAACAAAGCTGCTCTTCAGCACAGATGCAGGTAAGGAATAACCGATAGACGCTTCACGCAGTCTTACCACACTGGCGCTGTACACATACTGCTCAGTTACGCCTGCACGGCCGCCAACAGTGGTATACCATTTTTTAGCATCTATGGTGCTCACCGGTTTTTTATCAGCATCCACACCATTAATAACTACACCGCCGGCATCACGGGCATCGCCGCTGGCTTTGGATACACCATATTGATCCAGCATAGCC
>NZ_DATCRF010000707.1:0-2475 GCF_036569125.1 Chitinophaga sp.
CCAATAGATTATAAGCTTGCTTTTGTGGTTCCCTACAGGAACCGGGAGCAGCACCTGCAGCAATTTGTACCGCATTATAGAAAACTTTTTCCGGACGCTGATATCTACATCGTGCATCAGCTGGGGAACGGCCTGTTTAACAGGGGCATGCTATTGAATATCGGCTTCCTGTATGCAGAGGATAAGGCGATGGCCTTTGATCTTTGTGATATAGATATGCTGGCGATAGAAGGCCATGTAGACTATTCCTTCCCGAAAGCAGCTACACACCTGGCTTCTGCAGCCTCTCAGTTTAACTACACCATGCCATACCCCACTTATTTTTCAGGGCATGTGCTGTTAACCGGCGAACATATAAGATCCGTAAACGGGTTTTATAATGACTACCCCGGATATGGTTGTGAAGATGACTGTTTTTACCGCTCGTTCGTACAAAAGAACCTGCCGGTTGAGCGCAGGTATGGCCGTTATGAATCATTACCGCATGAACGGGTGGTGGATAAAGATCCGGTGCTTATGGATACGTTTAACCGGAACTGGGAATTGCTGAAGCAGCCCAGGGATTTTTCAAACGGCTTGTCCTCCTGCCGGTACCGGATCGTGGAGGTGCACGATCGCAGCGGGTATACACAGCTTGATGTGGAGCTTTTGTGATTTTTTAACCAGGATTATTTTAAGCCCAATAGTATGTCCAGTGATTTCAGTAAGAGCTTAACCATTTTAAAGGAAGCAAAAAAAAGAGGCATCACCTTTTTCCTTGAAGAAGAAAAAGTGAAGTACAGGATAGCGGAGAAAGAGGAGGTAGATCAGCATTTCATTAGTGAAATAGCCAGGCATAAAGAGGAGATCAGGGCATTGCTGCACAGCAGCGTTTATGAAAACGTAAACCCTGACTGGGAAGCAGTTATCGCTGAGCGGCAGCGCAGCCTGCATATACCCCTGTCCTTTGACCAGGAGCGTTTATGGGTGATCGATCAGCTGGAAGGCAGCCAGCATTATCATATTCCTTATGTAATAAGATTGCAGGGAGAGCTGAATGTGGCCGCGCTGGAACATTCCCTCAAAACCATAATTGACCGTCATGAGGTGCTGCGCACAGTGATCTATGAACATGACGGCATCGGTTATCAACAGGTAATGGAGCCCGGCAGCTGGCAAATGCAGCAGCATAATAACGTAAATGAGTATACGGAATTAATAAAAGACCTGGTTGAAGCGCCTTTTGATCTGCGCCGGGATGGCATGTTCCGTGCACACCTGGTACGCGTGAATGCAGGTGAATATATTTTAGTGATGACCGTGCACCATATAGCTGCAGATGGCTGGTCCTGGAATATCCTGTGCCGGGAGCTGAGCCATTGTTACCGTTGTTATATAACCGGCCGTGCAGCGCAGCTGCCTTTGCTGCCATTGCAGTATGCAGATTATGCGCTGTGGGAACGCTCGCAGATGCAGGGTGCGCAGCTGGCCACTGAGCTGGGTTACTGGCAGCAGCAGCTAAAGGGCCTGGCCCCATTAGAACTGCCAACAGACTATGCACGGCCTTTGCAGCAGGGAACAGCAGGCGCCGGCTGTCATTTAGAATTAGGTGAAGATGTAGCTTCTGCGCTGCGTGCCTTATCCCGTGATTGCGGTTGCAGCTTGTTTATGACCATGTTAACCGCTTTTAAGGTATTACTCTACCGCTACAGCGGCCAGGAAGATATTTGTGTAGGCAGCCCGGTATCGGGCCGCCGCCACCAGGAAACCGAAGGGCTGATAGGTTTTTTTGTAAATACGCTGGCCCTGCGTACAGACTTAAGCGGTAACCCGGCTTTCCGGGAGCTGCTGCTGCGGGTAAGGGAAACCACCCTGTCTGGCTATGATCATCAGCATGTACCCTTCAGCAGGATAGTAGAAACAGTAGTGCAGGACCGTGACATGAGCCGCAGCCCTGTGTTCCAGGTGATGTTTGCCATGCAGCAGCAGGACGGCGCTAACCAGATGGAGCTGGAAGGATTAGTAGTATCGCCGGAACAGGTAGCCGGCGAGCGGGTAAAATTCGAGCTCACCCTAACGGTTATAGACCGGGGTAATGGTTTAACATGTTACCTGTCGTATAACCGTTCCCTTTACCAGGAAGCCACCATGCAGCGCATGCTGGGCCACTATGAGCAGCTGTTATCATCCATCGTCAGCGATCCGGAAGCGCGCATAGGCGGCTTGCGTATGCTGGGAGCGCAGGAAGAACATGTATTGCTGCATGATCTCAGCACATCGGCAGTAGACTACCCTCATAACAAAACGATCATAGACCTGCTGGAAGCGCAGGCCCTGCGTACACCCGATGCAATAGCCGTGGTATGCGGCGCTGAGCAGCTGAGCTATAAGGAGCTGAATGAGCGCAGTAAGCGGCTGGCTTATTTTCTGCAGCGCAAAGGCCTGAAAAAAGGTGAGCCGGCAGGCATTCTTGTGGAGCGCAGCATGGAAATGATC
>NZ_DATCRF010000708.1:0-4895 GCF_036569125.1 Chitinophaga sp.
ATTACCCCGGAAAAACCCGGCTATGCTACCCTGCCGCTGCCCGGTGTACAGCCCATACTGGTGGATGAAAATGGTAAAGAGGTGCAGGGCAACGGCGTGAACGGGAACCTGTGCATTAAATTTCCCTGGCCCGGTATGCTGCGTACTACCTACGGCGATCATGAGCGCTGCCGTAAAACCTACTTTGCTACCTACGAGAACCTGTACTTTACCGGTGATGGCTGTATGCGCGATGAAGACGGCTATTACCGCATTACCGGCCGTGTGGATGATGTGCTGAATGTAAGCGGCCACCGTATTGGTACTGCCGAAGTGGAAAATGCCATTAACATGCACGCCGGCGTAGTGGAAAGCGCTGTAGTAGGCTATCCCCACGATATTAAAGGGCAGGGTATTTATGCTTATGTGATCTGCGATACCACCCCGTCAAAAGATGCCGAGCTGACGAAGAAAGATATCATACAAACCGTGTCCCGCATTATTGGGCCTATTGCCAAACCGGATAAGATCCAGTTTGTGAGCGGCCTGCCTAAAACCCGCTCCGGCAAGATCATGCGCCGCATTTTGCGCAAGATAGCTGAGAATGAGCTGGACAACCTGGGCGATACCAGCACCCTGCTGGACCCTGCGGTGGTGGATGAGATCAAGCGGGGGAGGTTGTAAAAAAGTCCATGGCCGATGGTCCATAGTCCATAGCGTGCTGCGGGGATGCAAGTGTAACGGGACCGGGATATCGTATTTAAATAGTTGTATTAAAAGGTCATACCGGTTAAGCTGGTATGACCTTTTAGTTATATTTGCTATCAATCCTTATTCCTTATACCTGTGGATAAAAGAATCCGTAAACTGTTTGTCAATACCTGGGGCATTCCTTTTGTTGTAGCAATTTTTGCACTCTCCGTATTTTTATGCGCACTTTTCTTTAATACTTATTATGAGGATATAACAGGTAAGAATGTTCCCTTTTTTTCCCTCTGCAAACTGTTCCTAATGGCTATTAGCCATGCAGCCATCACCATGATCGCTGCTGCATGCTTTATTGCAAGCTGCATGGCAGGCTGGCGGCTGGCCAGGTTGGGAAGACAGCTGCCTTTGAGATTACTTCGCGCTTTTTTGGTCTTTAGCATATTATGCAGCCTGGCAGGGTTCCTGTTCACTGCTTTTGTAAAACCGGCCCTGTTCTTATGGCAAAGCGCCTTGTTGTACAGCATTATTCAAAAAGCGCCTGACGAGCCTTTGGCAACTCTGGATCCGGCAATAATTGCAAGGACTAACAATACCTATAACCTGCTTGCTTTAACCCGCCGGAAGGCGGAGCTGCGGCAGCATATACATACCGCCCGGCAACAGCTGCTTGCCTATGCATGCAATGCTAACTCAAAAGAAGAGGCATTGAACCTTTTTGCAATGGAGGGTTTCCGGGATGCGGGCCTTACGCCTGATGATATTGAGCAATATAGCAGCAAACATGCTGCGGCAAAAGGTCCTGCGCAAGATACCCGAACTATGGACCGCATGGTGCAGCATATTGTTAGCCTGCAGCGCACCATTCATGCCGCTGCTATCCTGGAATGGCAGTACTGGCTGCTGCCGGTGCAGATCATTGCCTTGTGCCTGGCCGGCTTTTTTTGCGGCGCATTAAATCGTACACGCAGTGTATGGATGTTGTTTGTGCTCATGATTGCATTCCTTGTTTTTGTGAGTAGAATAAGCGGAATAACTGCCGGGAAAAACGCTGAGGATGTACCCTTCTGGTTCCCCTATGTGCTGATCACTATTATGGAGCTGGGGGCGGCCTTTACCGCGTTTTACATCTATAAAGATGTTATAAGATCTACTCCCCTGGGGAAGGTTGTTAAGATAAACCGCTGATACTTACATTTGCCTTATGAGATTTTTGAAACGCGCAGGAAAAATAGTCCTTGTATTCTTCCTTCTCTCCAACATTATCCTGGCCTTTCATGCCTGGAAGTTCACGCATTTTTATGACGATGCGGGCCACCGGAACAAACGCCCGGAGCAGATGAACGGCTGGGAAAAAGCACGTATTATTTTGTTTGGGGTAAACCTGTCAAAATCTGTTAACAGAGATCGGCCGGCAGTGCCTTATAAAACCATTAACCTGCATACTAAAAACGGCCTGCGGCTGGAAGGCTGGTGGATAGATGCACAGCAACCGGCTAAAGGTACTGTTATCCTGTTCCATGGCTATGGCGCCAGCAAAAGCTCACCCCTGGCGGAAGCGGCGTATTTCCGGCAGCTGGGGTATAATACCTTTCTGCTGGATTTCCGTGCACATGGCAATAGCGAAGGCTATGTATGCAGCATTGGCTATAAAGAGGCGGAGGATGTAAAGCTGGCGTATAATTATGTGCGCAGCTGCGGCTACCAGCACATTTCCCTCTGGGGCATGAGCATGGGCGCAGCAGCCATTCTGAAGGCAGTGCCGCAATATCATTTACAGCCGGATAAGATTATGCTGGAAGCGCCTTTTGCTACTTTAACAGATGCAGTGAAAAGCCGTATGTGGGCCGTGCATATGCCGGGTACGCCGCTGGCGCAGATCGTTACTTTCTGGGGCGGTGTGGAGCAGGGCTTTTGGGCGGCCGGTTTTAAACCGGCAGAATATGCAAAGGATATACAGGTACCTACTTTATTATGCTGGGGCAAAAATGATATACGCGTAATGGAGCATGAAACGCGCAGCGTGTATACGCAGCTGGGTACTAAACAAAAGCAGCTGGTGATCTTTGAAGCATCCGGCCACCAATCATTTTGCCGGAATGAGCCGGAGAAATGGAAAGCTGCCGTGAGCCATTTTTTGCAATAGAAAATTTAGCGGCGTATCACTACCGGGGTGCCTACTTTAATAACATCGTACAGCTCATTTACATCCCCGTTCTTCATACTTACACAACCTAAGGTCCAGTTAATGCGGCTATCTACATACGCATCGCGGATGCCGGAGCCGTACTCCACGCCATGAATGCCAATGCCGCCGCCAATATCCGCATTGGCAGGCAAAATGCCCTGTTGCTGGCGCTGATGGAATTTGGCCCAGGAAACTTCATTGGGATAATCCAGCAGCATAAACCGGCTCCAGCGGCCATCATACCGTTTACTTGAAATATGGAAAGTACCTTCAGGCGTTTGCCGGTCGCCCTGCCTTTGTTTATCCAGCATATCGCGGCTGCCGAATACTACTTTATAAATCTTAATGAGCGTTACATCCTCGTACAGGTACATCCTGTAATCGCTTTTATCTATCAGCAGAAAAACTTTGTCTGCATCAATGGCTGCAGGGTTCAGCTTTACGGTGTATAATCCACTCTCGTTATTAAACCCGGCCAGGGGGATCAGCAGTAATAATAAAATACTCCAACAGTAGCGCGGCATCTCACAGGGCAATTTAGTACAATGATAACGATGCTGTTAAAGCGTTTATTGTATGAGCGCGAAAAGCTGAAAGCAAAAAGCAGAAAGCTTAAAGGTTATAGTAACCCTTTTTTGCTTTCTGCTTTTTCGCATTTGCTTTATGCTTTCAGCTTTATGCTTTGCGCTTTTTTAGTATCCGAACAGCTCCTCCAGCGTTACTTTTTTCACTTCGCCGTATTTCTTAAGATCGTCCTGGCTAACCTTTTTCTCTGAACCTAAGATACAATAGGTGTAAGGTTTGCCGGCCAGGTTCTGATCATGGAACTTCTTCACATCATCAAAGGTCAGCTTGTCAACAGCGGCATATACCTGTTTACGGTAATCAGTATCAAGCCCCAGCTTTTTTGCATTCAGGTAGCTCATAATGATACCGTCCTGCGTAATGCGTTCTGTTTCCAGGTCCTGCTTCATGCTTTCGCGGGCAGTTTCAAACAGCTTGTCTGAACGGGGTATATCATTCAGCAGCTCATTCATACCGGTAATGGCTTCATTCATTTTATCGGCCTGGCTGCCTACATAAGCTACTACGGAGTAGCGGTCCTCCTTTTTATCAGGGGAAACGTAGAAGGCGTAGGTGGAGTATGCCAGCGCTTTGGATTCGCGGATGGTCTGGAACACGATGGATCCCATGCCGCCGCCAAAGTAGTTATTGAATAAAGAGATCACCGCGGTGTTCTCCGGGTTGTAAGTGGATGTGCTGTTACGTACCCAGTTCACTTCTGCCTGTACCATATCGTAATCAGCAAACAGTACCTGGTTGCTGGCCTGCGTGCTCTTTTCAAACTTCATGGCCGGCGGTGCGTCCTGGAAAGTGGCGGGTATGGTATGCACTTTCTTTACAGCATCTGCTGCTGCAGCCAGTGTTTGCGGACCGTAATAAATAATGGTGTGCTTATAGGAAGGCAGCGTGTGCAGCATTTCCACCAGCTCGGCGGAGGTTAAGCCATCCAGGTCGGCCTGGCTAAGCTGATTGTTGTAAGGGTTTTTAGGACCATACATGCCGTACTGCACCAGGCCACGCATAATAGCTACCTTGCTCAGCTTATTATCGGTACGGGCTTTTTGCAGGCGGCCTTTTAACGCAGCCAGCGCAGCTTCATTGGGCTGACAATGGGTAAGCAGGTGCTCAAACAGCGCTACAGCTTTATCAAAATTCTCCTGCAGGCCGGAGATGGTAATGGTAGTAACATCGGTACCGGAGCTTACATTAAAGTTGCAGGCTATGTTATAAAACTCTTTGCTGATCTGCTCTGTGGTATACTTGTCTGTACCCAGGAACTGCAGGTACTGCGCGGCCAGGGGCAGCTTTTTGTTATTCCAGCTACCCATATCAAAACGGTAGTGGAGGCGGAACAGCGCGTTATCGTTGTTCTGCACATACAGTATTTCTGCCGGGCCTACCTGGCTTTTCTGAATGTCTTTATTATAATCCAGCCATTGCGGTTGTACCGGTGTGGCGG
>NZ_DATCRF010000709.1:0-5190 GCF_036569125.1 Chitinophaga sp.
TCTTTCCGGTATTCGCCCAGGGCGGGATCATCCGGTATATACACAATTTGTGGATTGGCATGCGGAATACCCAGTGCCGTAGCCAGTGGGGGTACCGTAAGGGCGGAATAAGGATGCGAGGTTACCACCTGGTCCTGCAAAATATCTTTGGTAACAGTAGCTCTCAGGTTCTTGGGGAGCGCTCTTTCGGGGTACTTCTGAATGGTACGCAATACCCATTCCTGGCCGCTGGCATCGCGCAGGCGTAAAGATCTGGTTTGCAAACCGCCACCCTGCTGTAAAATAGTAAGTCCTCCTTTTTCCTTTGAAAGGTAGAATACTTTTAACGTAACAGGTGCCGCCCATAGCTTACGGTAGCTTTCACCAAAAAGAGCCCGGTGTAAGCCGCTCACATTGTCGTAGTTGGGAGCAATGGCTACCCGAATGCTGTCGCCGGCGGGCGTTTGTGCCTGCACTGTAACAGTAGCCAGTAATGCCAGACTGGTAAAAATTTTCCAAAAGCTCATTTGGTTGATTTCAGGTGGTAACGGATGGTCGTACGCTCATATCTCCGTTCAGGACCGAAGATAATAACAATGTTTGTGCCGTGCACATGAGTAGGGGAAAGATTTGGGGGAGGGGAGGAGGAATAAAAAAGCCTCGCTAATTATAGCAAGGCTTCGTACTTGTGTGGGAGTTGACGGGTTCGAACCGCCGACCCTCTGCTTGTAAGGCAGATGCTCTGAACCAGCTGAGCTAAACTCCCTTTTCCCTTTACCGTCAACCTTTTGTTTGACGGGATTGCAAAGGTAAAAACTATTTTTATTTTGCCAAATTTTTCCTGGCCTCTTTATTTTTCTTTGATACGGCTGTCAAATTCAAAAGGCTCATTGCCCAGGTATTTGATCTTGCTAAAATCTTTATGAGCAGGATTTAATATATAATTCTGTTCCTCAGGTATAATTACAGAAGGCACCTGCAATATGGCCGAAGCACCGCCTTTTACCCATTCATCCCCTAAATGCTGCGTATACGGCATGCTGGCAAAATGATACCAGTGTAAAGGCAGTGTTTTTCTATCAATTACAGTGATCTTTAAATGATCAGGGATCTCAATTAACAGTGTTCTGAAATTACCCTGTAACCCGCGGGAGCTCCGGTGCACCACATTTTCCAGGCAGGCCAGCGCCCTGGAACCGGCCGTGTAGATCACCTTTATATCTTTGGAATTCCACCTGGCAGGGTTGCCGGAAGCAAACAATCCATTGGCATAAGCCGCCAGGGTTATCCTGTAAACGATCATAATAAATTAAGCAATGTCTCCGTATGCAATGCGGGTTAGTTCTTCTGCAATTAATTCAATACCGGTAATGGTATCCAGTAATTCTAAAGGTACCTGGTTCCCTAATCCAAAGGAGGGTAAAGCCATCCATTTATTAAACTCGTTAACATTGCCAAATACCATTGTGCCTTTATCGTACAGGGCAAACAGCTTCAGCAGCTTCTCACTCACCGTAGCATCCAGCGGCGTGTTCTGCTCTTTGTATTTCGTAAAAGTTTTGATGGTTTTATTCAATAGTTGCTCTACCAGGTTGGCAGAAAATTGGGAGATCGTAATAAAGTCAAATACCGCTTCGGGTTTCAGCCCCTTTTTAGCGCTTAACAACAATGTGATATCATTATCAAAAGACGGTTCATATTTAGCCAGCACATTCCCTGTTCTCATATATTAAGATTGTAAGTAAATATACGGAAATATTTCCGGAGAAATTGGAAATATTTCTAAAGGTGGGGTTGAATTATTTGTATATCAGAAAGTTACCTCAACTCCCAGTCCACCAGCCCGTTCACCCATTCTGCCCGGTACGGCGTAATAACCTTAATATAATTATCCGTATACCCTTCCATCATACCATCCTTCTGATGCGACTCAAACAACACTTTCCGGGTTTCGCCAATATGCTGCTCCGTGAAATACTGCATCTTTTTATGGCTCAGGTTACGCAGCATTTTATTACGCTCATGCCGCAGCGCTACCGGTACTACGGGAGTAATATCTACAGCAGGTGTGTTGGCGCGTTCAGAGTAAGTGAATACGTGCAGGTAAGAAATATCCAGGTCATGCAGGAAGTTATAGGTTTCCTGGAAATGTTCATTGCTTTCGGAAGGGAAGCCCACAATCACATCCACACCAATACAGCAGTGCGGCATAAACTGTTTGATGAGCGCTACTTTTTCCGCATACAGCTCGCGGCGGTAGCGGCGGCGCATAAGGCCCAGTATATGATTGCTGCCGCTTTGCAGGGGAATATGAAAGTGCGGCATAAACTTGCGGCTGTTGGCCACAAATTCAATGATCTCGTTGCTCAGCAGATTAGGCTCTATAGAAGAAATGCGGTAACGTTCAATCCCCTCCACTTGCTCCAGCGCCTGTACCAGCTCGTAAAAAGTCTCTTCGCGTTTTTTGCCGCCCTGCAGGCCTTTGCCAAAATCGCCCAGGTTTACACCGGTGAGCACAATTTCTTTTACACCATTGCCGGCCAGGGTACGGGCATGTTCCAGCACATTTTCCACACTGTCGCTGCGGCTTTTGCCACGGGCCATGGGAATTGTACAAAAAGTACAGCTATAGTCGCAGCCGTCCTGCACTTTCAGGAAAGTACGGGTACGGTCATGTAAAGAGTAAGAGGCGTGAAAGGAGTTAACATCTTCAATATCACAGGAGCAAATGCGGGTGCTGTCGCCTTTGGTCAGTGTTTTCAGGTGTTCGGTAATATTGAATTTCTCTGCAGCACCCAGTACCAGGTCTACCCCTTCAATGGAGGCAATTTCCTGGGGCTTCAGCTGGGCGTAGCAACCGGTTATTACCACCATGCTTTCCGGCGCGCGGCGCTGAATGCGCCTTACCAGCTGCCGGCATTCCTTATCCGCATTGTCGGTAACGGAGCAGGTGTTGATCACATATACATCGGCCAATCCGTCAAAATCCGTTTTCACAAAACCATCCTGTTCCAGCAACCTGCTCAGGGTAGAGGTTTCTGAAAAGTTCAGCTTACAGCCCAGGGTGTGAAAAGCCACTGTTTTTGCCTGTATCATAAAGGAGGGCAAAGTTACGAACTTTTATCACTTGTTGTTTTCCCAGATTTTGCGGCAAAAACGGGAAAAAGCGTGTAAGTTTAATATATTGCTGACCTCATTACAATCCTGAATGCATGAAACCGGGGGCACTGCACAAATACTTCCCTGTACTGTTACTGGCCATTTTACTGGCTATTGCCTGGCGCTGGCAATGGTGGAGAAGTCCGCAAAAGCCCTCCACGGATGGTCCGCCTATACCGGAAATGGTGGACGATGTTCCGGAGTTTGACCGTACCGCACGCCTGGAATATACCGTACATGCCCGCTGCCGGATGGAATGCCGCCATGTTACTGAAAAAGAGGTACAGGAAATTATGGCCCAGGGCCGTATTGACCTGGCCAAATCCAACCTGCACGACCGCCCTTGTCCTACCTATGCCCTGGAAGGCTACTCCCACGAAGGCCAGCATTTACGCATTGTCTTTGCACCCTGTGACGATGCTACCCGCGTTGTTACCTGCATTGACCTTGACAAACACTGGACCTGTAATTGCGACTGAGATGGAGATAAACATTTACGAATGAGAGATATACGGTATTCGTAATTTGTAATTTGATAATTCGTAGTTGAGAATTGGTAATTCTTGCTTAATTTTCCGGTTTGGTGTTCACCTAAACAGGGATCCGTGTTTTTATGAAATTGTTGCTAAGACCAATACAGGTAATATATGTGGTATACGCGTTGTTGGTATGGCTGGGGATCATGTTCCTCATCCTTCCTTTTATTGCCCTGGCATCCCTGCTGGGAAAAATAAAAGGAGGTAATATCACTTTTTATTTCCTGCGCCTGTGGGCCCATCTCTGGTTTCCGCTGGTAGGTATATGGGTCCGTAAGATCCATGAGGATAATCATGAAAAAGGCACCTTCCTTTACGTGGTGAACCACCGTTCTTACCTGGATGCGTGTATTGCAGTAAAGGTGATGGGCCTACCTTTCCGCCCCCTGGGTAAGATTGAAATGAAAAAGATCCCCTTCTTCGGTTTCATTTATAAACAGTCGGTGGTGTTGGTGGATAGGTCCAGCGCAAAGGGCCGTTCCAACAGCGTGCGGGAAATGATGTATATGGTAAAGCAGAAAGTATCTGTGCTAATTTTCCCGGAAGGCACCACCAATGAAACGGATAAGCTGCTAACGCCTTTTCACAACGGCGCTTTTCGTATAGCCATTGAAACACAAACGCCTTTAAAGCCGGTGCTGTACCTTGACAGCGGTATCCGGTTCTCCAATAAAAAAATGCTGGATCTCTCACCGGGGCGCTGCAGGGTGTTATTCCTCCCATCCATACCAGTGGACGGGCTTACCATGGAAGACATACCTGCGCTGAAAGACAAAGTATTTAATATCATGTACACAGCCCTGAAGGAGCACTCCCAGTACCAGGATTCGGTGCTGGAGAAGGCTATTTAGATCCATGAAATACGCAGATGTAATATTACCACTGGCCTTACCCAAAAATTATACGTACGCCATACCAGCCGGTATGGAAGATACCATACAGGCAGGCAGCCGCGTAGCCGTACAGCTGGGCCGCCAGAAAAAATATGCCGGTATTGTAAAAGCAGTACATGGGCAGGCGCCATTGGATTATAAAACCAAACCGCTGCTTGACCTGCTGGATAAAGAGCCTGTCGTATACCCGGCACAGTTATCCTTCTGGCAATGGATCGCATCTTATTACATGTGTACAGAAGGAGAGGTGCTGAATGCCGCCTTACCCGCCCATCTTAAACTTTCCAGCGAAACCATCTTATTATATAATGATGCCTTCGGCGATGATATGACCTCATTGGATGAGGATGAATACCTGATAGCAGAAGCCCTGCTGGTGCGCAAAGAGCTGCGTATTGGCGAAGTGCAGCTGATCCTGGATAAGGCCGATGTGTACAGCACCATTAAAAAGCTTATAGAAAAAAAGGTATGCCTGGTATTTGAAGAGCTGAAAGAAGCCTATAAAGAGAAGAAGGAAAACTACGTGCAGCTGCACCCCGCTTATGAGCAGGAAGAGCAGCTGTCGGCCCTGTTCAATGAGCTGGGGCGCGCGCCCAAACAAATGGAGTTGCTGCTGGCTTACC
>NZ_DATCRF010000710.1:0-9665 GCF_036569125.1 Chitinophaga sp.
GTGCATGGTGAGGGTGCTAAATTCTTTGATTTTACTACACCAAGACCTCCTTTTGATGAAGGTGAAACAACGGTTTGGTGGTAAGAAAAGAAGGAGGGTGTTAGCCCTCCTTTTTTCAATTTGAAATTGAAAACAACGGAAACGTAGAATTGTACGAAGATTTACCAGCACTTAACTATTTATCCATCGCGGATGTGTTAATTTCATGATTAATACAAAGACGTGTGAAATGGAGAATAATCAGATTATCATTTATCAGACACCGGATGGAGAAACATCTATCGATGTTATCCTTGATCAGGATACAATTTGGTTAACGCAATCACAAATTGTAGATCTTTTTCAATCCAGTAAGGCAAACATCAGCGAGCATATAAAGCATATATTTAATTCAGAGGAATTGAATCAGGAAGCAACTGTTCGGAAAATCCGAACAGTTCGAATGGAAGGTAAAAGGAACATTTCCAGGGAGTTAGAGCACTATAACCTGGACATGATAATCTCCATTGGCTATCGTGTCAACTCAATCCGCGGCACCCAATTCCGCATTTGGGCAAACAAAATCCTAAAGGAATACCTGGTTAAAGGATACTCCTTAAACGAAAAGCGCCTGCACGAACAAAGCCAGCAGTTTGAAGCCCTTAAACAAACGTTGAAGTTGATGGGCAATGTACTGGAAGCGCAGGAATTATCTTCTGACCAGGCCAGCGGTCTGTTAAAAGTAATTACCGATTATACCTATGCGCTGGATGTTTTAGATAAATATGATCATCGCAAGCTTACCATAGAGGCCACGCATACGCAGCAGGGCTTTATTGCCACTTACGGGGAAGCAATGAAAGCTATCCGTAGTTTGAGAGATAAATTTGGTGGCAGCAGCTTGTTCGGCAATGAAAAGGATGAATCTTTTCAGAGCTCTATTGCAACCATCTATCAGTCTTTCGGAGGGCGCGAGCTCTATCCGAGCATTGAAGAAAAAGCAGCTCACCTGCTATACTTTGTAGTTAAGAACCATTCATTTTCAGATGGCAATAAGCGGATCGCAGCTTTCCTGTTTGTATGGTTCCTTGAAAAGAACAGTATCCTTTACCGGGAAGATGGTACAAAGCGGATTGCGGATAATGCGCTGGTTGCATTAACGTTAATGATCGCAGAAAGTAAGCCGGATGAAAAGGATATTATTGCGCAGGTGGTTGTTAACCTTATCAACGGTTACAACTAAAGCCGCATTATGATAGTGAAGTGCCCCAAAAGTTTCAATCTTTTGGGGCACTTTATATTACTCTTTTAATTCCACTACGGTTCCATCATGGCCCTGCAGCTCCAATGTATATTTATCTGAAAATTTGCCCAGGCTTTTACCAGTCCAGTGGTCCACTACCTCACAGGGCTTATCCAGTTTAGCTGTAATGCTTCTGGCGGTGCTATCCCAGTTTAGCAGCACGATGTATTTACCTTTGGGTGTAGATAGCCGGCCTATCTCAAATTTCCCGTCTTCAAAAGCCGCTGCCTGCGCGGTAGGCGGTACGGTTTTCCGTAACACGTTTAACCGTTCGGGTGAGATCGTGGTCAGGTCATCACCGCTCAGCAGCATACCTCCTGTGCTATAGATGAGCGCCGCATGAAAACGAAATTCATTATCCGGCATGTTACCGGTCAGCAGCAGGCAATCGGGATCATTCCACCACAGGCGGCCATTTTGCCAGGCACGGTACAGGTTTTCCCTGCCCGAACGTTCAAAAACAGACCACTGCCGTTTAATATCCATAGAGCTACGGGAGCCGTGTATAAGGCCCAGAGAGGGCCACAGCGGATGATTACAGCCCAGTATAAAAGCATCGCCGGTGCCTTTAAGGATGGCTTCCATACCGCGGCGGTATGCATCTACACGGGTAGCCTGTTTGTCATAGAAATAACCGCCGTGTATAGCGCCCCAGAAATTTGCGTCCAGCTTAAAGTAGGTGCATCCCCACTGGGTACGCATAACGCGGAACATTTGTTCCAGGTGTTTTTGTACCGCAGGGTTAGTGCCATCCAACACATACCAGGGTTTAAGCCGCCAGCCGCCAAAAGTAACAAGATCGCTGCGCAGGGGTTTACCCCCCGCATCTTTTACCAGCCAGTCAGGATGCTCTTTATATACCGTTGAATTGCTGTCGCAAATAAAGGGAGCCACCCATATTGCCGGTTCAAAGCCCTTGCTGCGTATAGTTTTCAATACCGGTTGTATGTTACCTCCAAATGATTGGCCGGTGGACAGCCAGTCGCCCATATGCGGCTGGTAACCATCATCTATCTGTATATATCGCAGGGCAGGCAGGTTGGCCTTAATATAGTCCAGGTTATCATAAATATTCTGCGCCGTTACCCGTGGGCCAAAGCAATACCAGCTGCACCAGCCGGTAGGCGGTTGCTTAAAGGCCAGGCGGGGATGATAATGATTAATACGGTTGGCAAATTTTTCCAGCAGGGCATTACCTTCCCTGCCATTCATCAGCGCCCACTCCTCCAGCTGAAAAGCCGCTCCAGGAGCCAGGGACAGGTTTTCCAGGTCCATGACCACCTTAATGGTGTCTGCATTCAGGTAGAACTTACCTACAAAACGTTTGCAGCTGGTAAATCCCAGCAGCAGCTGCGGTTCGCCGGCAGGGTACAGGCGTAACAGGTTGTACACGGCCAGGTAACCGGCCGGCTGTGGTATGCGGTAATGCCCGTCATCCGTATAATTACCTAATACCTGCGGCTTTTCCAGCGTGCCGCTTGTTTGCGTCAGCATCTGGAATCCTTCGCCATAAAAAGGCGTATTAGACGGTAATGCTTTACCCGCCTGTGCCAGCACCACTTCCCGGATACGTACCGGCGTACTACCGGCATTGACTATACGTGTAGCGCAAAAATCCCCGTTCCAGCTGCGGGTGATCTGCACCGTAGCAGGTGCGGCTTGCCCGTTGTCCGTTACAATAGTGGCTTTGCTGCTTTTTAATGCCTGCAGGAATTGATCGGCCGGGCCGGCATGCAAAGCTGTTCCTGCCAGCAGGCCTGTTAATAAGCAGGCATAGCTCCGTTTCTTTAATATCATTCGTACAAAATTTTACCTGATTGGTGTTAAAGTGATCTCAAATAATTTCATCAGCTCTTCTCCGGTTATTGCGCCTGCAGCCCTACGGATGTAACGGTAATGATTGCATTAAAAATAGGTACTTCATAGTATTGTATTAGTTGTGCTACGTTAATAGGTATTAATGTTATAATCTTTCCCGGCTGTTGTTATCAGGTCATACTCATAGATCTTTTTCAGGGGCAGCTCCGGCAGCTTAGTCTTGTCTTTTACTTCCGTTTTTACCGGCAATGGAATAAAGTAGTAGGGGTTAGGATTATTTCCACTGGCGGGTTTTAATGCGGTACCTGCTGCACTTACAGGCACCTGTACACGAATACGGCAGTTGCCGCCCAGTTTACTGTGAAGCACTGCTTTGGTAAGGTGTCCCTGTTTCCATTCCATATTTATTTCAAAGCCGCCACGGGCCTGCAGCCCTTTTACGTGACCATTTGGCCAGGCCGCCGGTAACGCAGGCAATAAGTAAATAGCGCCATCATGGCTTTGCAGCAGCATTTCCGTAATACCAGAAGTTACGCCAAAGTTGCCATCTATCTGGAAAGGCGGATGTGCATCGAACAGGTTAGGGTAAGAGCCCCCCGCTTCATCCGCTACACTTACGCTATCCACTGTAGCCAGGAATAGCTGTTTGTTCAGCATAGTATAAGCATGATCGCCATCTTCCAGCCTCGCCCACCAGTTCACCTTCCAGGCTTTGGACCAGCCCGTACCTCCATCGCCGCGCAGCAGTAAGCTGCGTTTGGCTGCCGCTGCCAGCACCGGGTTATGACGCGGTGTAATGAAATAGCCGGGGAACAGCCCGTATAAATGAGAGAGGTGCCGGTGATGGTCTTCCGGGTCATCCCAGTCCTTATACCACTCCTGCAATTGGCCGTACTGCCCTACATGAAAGGGATACAGCTCCTGCAGCGTAGCCTTTAACCGGTTTGCAAATGCAGCATCTTTATGTAAGAGCTGCGCTGCCTGCACTGTATTATTAAACAGGTCACGTATAATGGAAAGGTCCATGGTAGTGGCTATGCTCACTGAGCCTTCCCTTTTACCATTTACCAGGAAATTATTTTCCGGAGAGGTGGCCGGGCTGGTTACCCATTGGTTTTTATCGTTCTTTATCAGCCAGTCAAGCATGAATTCTGCGGCAGACCGCATAACCGGGTAAGCTGTATCAGCCAGGAAAGAACGGTTACCGGTGAACAGGTAATGCTCCCACAGGTGCCGGGTAAGCCAGGCGCCTCCCATAGGCCAGATAGCCCATCTTGGATTACCCCGTGGATCATTAAAATCAATACCGCCTGCGGGATTGGTCATGGCCCAGATGTCGGCATTATGATGTGCGGTCCAGCCCCTGGCGCCATAATTAACGCTAGCGGTTACACGCCCTTTTCTGGCCAGCTGCATAATAAAGTTAAACAATGGAATGCCGCATTCACTGAGGTTAGCTGTTTCAGATGGCCAATAGTTCATTTCTGTATTGATGTTAATGGTATAGTTGGAGCCCCAGGGCGGTTGCATTTCATTGTTCCATAAACCTTGCAGCGTCATGGCTGGCCCGCCCTTCCGGGAACCTGCTATCATCAGGTAACGTCCATATTGATACAGCAGTGTGGTCAGCTGCGGATCGCGGTGGCCGCCACTGGCTGTGTATGCCTTTAGCCGTACATCAGTAGCTTGCGTTGCAGAGCTGTCTTTACCAAGGTCTAGTTCTACTTTACGGAAAAGGCGCTGGTGATCCTTTTCATGTTCCTGCAGCAGCTGTGTATAATCTTTTTGTTTCGCAGCATCAAGATAACGCAGGGCTTCAACAGCGGGATCCTTACCTTCTTTGCCCGGAGATTTATCCGGTCCGTTATAGCTGGTGCCTATGGATAATAACAATACTACCTCTGAAGCATTCTGCACTTTTAACCCGCTGGTATCCGAATGCACGGTGCCATCTTTTACCCTTGCCTGTAAATGCACTTCATAATTCATCCCTTCTCCATTTCCACCAGGAGCATACACAATTTGCCGGGCTTCTGCCGGGCGGTTAGCTACATATTCCGGGCATTTGCCTTTCATGATCACATAACGGTCGTTCACCGCCTGTGTATGATGCGGCATGGGGTTTTGAAAACGGGTATTAAAGGTAATAGCGCCAGGGCGGCTGGCTTTGAAACGAACCACCAGCAGCTGCGCCGGATAGCTGATGAATACTTCCCGTGTATAGGTAACGCCACCTGCAGTAAATGTTACGGTGGACAAGGCATTGTTCAGGTCCAGCTGCCGCCGGTATTGTTCCGGTGAGCCGTTAATACTGTTATCAAAGAACAGGCTGCCCAGAGTCAGGTAACGGGCACTGTACAGTCCCATCATTTTACGTGCAGCCTGGTCAGCCTCTGTATATTTTTCTTCAGAGAGCAATCGGCGTATAAGCGGTAACGTTTGTTTGGCTTGCGGATTATTACCATCACGCGGCCCGCCTGACCACAGATAACCTTCATTCAATTGCAGCTGCTCCTGCTGCACGCCACCAAATACCATAGCGCCTATACGCCCGTTACCTACGGGCAGTGCGGCTACCCATTGCGTGGCTGGCTGTTGGTACCATAGCCGTAGCAGTGAATCTTCCGGCGGCGCTGCGGATAAGATCTGTACTGCGAATAATAAAAGAAGGGTAATGGTGTAACGTTTCATACTGGAATTAGATTTTTTGTAGAACAGCGGATCACCGGTAGCATTTTATCTTATAAGATCAAGCCTCCAGGCTTTTGCGGAAATTGCTGAATGGTGTAATAGTGCCTGTTGCCCATCCGTTTTTAACACGCGCCTATGAAGTATAACAGCGTAACTATGGCAGCTTACAAACACGGGCAACCTGGCGTTGATTAGCAATGATGACAATACAGTATTCTTGCAATAGAGAAAAAGAGGGATGGACTTATAGTATTTACGTCCTTCCTTTTCATAAACCTGGAATCTTGATTTAAATTAAACAATCGATTGCATAAAATGAAATTCTGGTGAAGATTGCATCAGAAAGAGAGGAAATCGCATTAATGCCACCAGTAAGGGGCTTTAAGATTTTACGCTCAAACTTTAAGGAAGAGGGGCGATGTACCGGATAAAATGTTGAGGGAGTAAGCAACGATGTATTGAATTTTTTGAGGTTAAAAGAATGCTCACTGTAAGATCATAAAACTAAAAACGCCCCGCAATTACGGGGCGTTTTTAGTTTCGTCATGGGTGCTGATAAAGGTGGTAAACAAGGGTTCCTGATGGCGGCAGGCCGGGTCCACCATCGGTATAGCCCAATGCTACCAAAGTTCCGTTAACTGGATTGGTGTCGGCATCGCTGACAATTTCTGCATTTGCCAACGTGCTCCAGGCAACAAACTGGCCGGAAGGGGTGTACCACGCGTAGTTAATGATGGCAGGTCTTGCTGTTTGGGTCTGTTTAGTTGAAAATGAGCTTAACAGAAAGATTCCCGCGAGTAGTGGGAAAAAGAGAAGGGCTTTCACGTTTTTCATGTGAAAATGTTTAATGGTTAAGAGGAGTATATCATTTAAATCTACAAAACAGATTTGAACAATCAAAGAACATTTCGGCAGAACGTGTAATGTTAATTGTGAGATAACGGATTATACCAGCAAACGGCGGAGAATTAACATCTGATGATCAATCAACATCATCACTAAAAGTAAAGGCCGTCAAATTCTGTAGCAGAAACTGACCGGCCTTTTTTGTCCCCGGGAAATTATAGCATGTTCAGATAATGGGGGAACTTTAGTCTGTATGCTGGCAGCATCATCAGGATTCCAATACTGGTGCGGTATTCAATTTTTCTTTGATTGAATCCGGAAGAAATGGCCGTCCACCGGTAGCAGGCACACAAGTACCTGTGAAAACTGCTTTGGTAACAATTTTGCTGTTTAGGATTATTTTTTGCTCAAAGTGTATTTGAGGTTTGCCGCTTTTATCAGCAAACAATTCACAGGTTACTGTAAACCGGTCATCCTTTTTCAGCGAACGGAGAAAATTGATGGTGTACTGAGACAAAACCATATTGATTCCCCTTTTCGCTTCTTCTTCCAGGCTAAATCCGAGAACATCTTTTATAAATTCATGCCTGCAATACTCCATGTAAAAAGGATAGTACAGGCCATCCATTATCCCCTGAACGTCAATATGCTCAGGATTAACAACATATTCTTTTACATATTCCATGATTAACATTTTTACGCCGCTAATGTAAATAACTTGGATCAGGAAACCCTGCTTTTAAGGATATTCTATATCTTAACAAATACAAATTAGCCCAAAATGAAATTTACAAAGCTGGTCCCCAATGTATTTTATACCGACATTAAAGTAGGTCTCAGGCTTTTTATTGAATGCCTGGAGTTTAGTATTGGACATGATGAATTGAGCTCAGAGGATCCTTTTTGTGTGATCGAAAAAGATGGATTGCGTATCAACCTTTTTCAGAATAAGGAGTATGCGGAAAAAGACCGGCCTGAATTCAGGCTGGTAACAACTGATATTGAAGAAGTGTATAAAAAGGTGGCATCAACGCATCCGGAATTACTGCATCCCAATCTTAACAAAATTACACTCCGGCCATGGGGAGCCAGGGAATTTGCATTGAAGGATGAATCCAATGTTTGTATGATCATTCAGCAATGGTAAAATTGCAGGTAGCGCTTATTCGCCGTCAGGATCCACCACATCTGTTTGGGCTACGCGGCCAACCTGCCCATCCTCCAGCCGTACCTTTATTCCTCTTGAATGATAGGCTGCTGATGTAAGCAGATCTTTCACAATGCCATATGTTAATCTGCCGCTTCGCTGGTCTTTTTTAAGGATAATGGCTACTTCCTGTCCGGGATAAATGTCTTTTCTATATTGGCCATCCATATGTTTTCTGTTTATCAGCTGTAAAATTATTGAAGGAAAACATCATTATGGCGAAAATGTATCAGAAAAGTTATGACGAAATGTATTAGTAAGCTGAGAGGATACATGTATTGATGGGCCAGTTCATTTGCGTTTAGGCCCTAAATTGATTTAGGTGCTGTTAGCTAAAAGCTTGCGCCAATGGTGCGGAAACTGCCAAGACAATGCAATTGCCCATTACACATCGCGGTGAAAGGTCTTTGGCGAGCCAATATGCTTGCCTATATTTGATAGCGATGAAGCTGTTAACAGAAACTGAATTGATCTGGTCTCCGATAGTTGCTAACAACCGCATGAACCGCAAGCGAAATGCCAGCGGGACCAACAGCTATGAAAAAGAGCTGAAGTTTAAGCCGGAAGTATATTTGAACACCTGTCTAGAGCAGCGGGGGCATGTAAAATGGCTGGACCTATGCTGTGGAGAAGGCAATGCATTAATTCAATATGCCAGGGAGTTGGCAGACAAAAGTTCTCAGCATCAGGCTACATTGTTAGGGATTGATCTTGTAGACCAATTTCAGCCAATCCCATCATTTGTAAGCTGCCTGCGATTTCAAATAAGTTCCCTGGTTAACTGGGAAAATGAGGATCAGTACGACCTGATCACCTGTGTTCACGGCTTTCATTACATTGGAGACAAGCTTAAGGTGTTATCGCAGGGATTAAGGTCTGTTAGTGGTCAGGGACTAATTATGGCTAATCTGGATCTCAATAATATTAAGATTGAGGGAGATCCGAAAGGGCAATATTTAAGAAAGTTGTTTATCGAAAATGAGATAGAATATAATGCCCGGAGGAAGTTGATTATTTGTAAGGGACCAAGAAATATTAATTTCAACTTAACTTATAAAGGTGCAGATGACAAGTCGGGACCTAATTATACAGGACAAGATGCCGTGGATTCTTATTATTCTTAACAGGTTAGCGGCTTTCCAGTTAAATTTTCCATTATAATGGCATTGAATATCCCACAACTCATTCTGCAGTTTATCGGGAACCAAACAGAGACCGGCATCATGCCAGCCGGTTGTGTCTTGATGGCTTACAAGATATTCTTCTGAGTACTAATGATATGATTATAAGTTCTCTTTTTTCCTTCTAATTCTAAAACTTACAATTAGTGATATTCCTGTACCTATAAAAATTAAAATAAGCCCTATTAACAATACGGTTAACCATATTTCTACATTATGTATTCCCGCGAATATATACGCAACGATAGGCTCTGACAGGAAAGAATAGCCTAGTGATAGGAAAAGCCACATAAAAATATGGGCAAGAATGATGATAGTTTTCTTTTTTTTGCGCAGCATGTTCGTCCGGCATTTATCTTTTGGGCAAATCATCTACGATAAAATCTATCCACCTGTTTTCAGGAAGCCTGATCGGAACATCCGGGGTAAAACCCGTTTGATCAATAGGCTTGGTATCCGTCCAGCTTGATTTGGTAATGGGAATGGTTAGAATAAATTTGTTGTATGGTAACGGGGTTGGATTAGACATGCCTTCGTAATCCATCATTCCAATAGTGTTTGAGCCGTAAGTGGTTACCTTTTTACTTTGGTGGCTGAGGGCGATAAAATACTCGGTCGAGCTGCCACAAAAGCCGTCAAC
>NZ_DATCRF010000711.1:0-17027 GCF_036569125.1 Chitinophaga sp.
GCGTAGTGATTATGAATATAAGAACCAGCTGCTCAGGAGCTGCGTAGAGCTGATCATTCACGAAGCATTAAAGATCCAGCCGGCCCGGAACGGGCTAAAGCAAAAAAATGCAGCTACCAGGATCACCCATCTGTTTATGGAATTACTGGAAAGGCAATTCCCGGTAGAAAGCACCGGAGATCCGCTCAGGTTAAGAACTGCGCAGGATTTTGCCGGCGCGCTCTCCGTACACGTAAACTACCTGAACCGGTCCGTAAAGGAAGTTACCGGCAAACCCACCTCTGTACACATAGCGGAACGTATTGCCACAGAAGCAAAGGCCCTTTTGCAGCACAGCAACTGGAGCATTGCCGATATTGCCTATGGCCTGGGCTTTGAATACCCCACCTATTTTAACAACTACTTTAAACGGGTAACCGGCGCTACCCCCAGATCCTTCAGGAAAAGAAAAGTTTGAAAATCATACTTTTTGGTTTGATTCTCTTTTAAAAATGAGCCTCTTTTAATTGAACCTTTGTACCCGTATTGCGGGGCACTGTTTCGTCATTGCGGGAAGCAAAGCAAGTGGATAGTGCGTACGTGCAGCGATGCCCTGCAATAACGGCAATCATTAAACTATTATAAATACAAGCATCATGAAAAAGAGAAAACTGAACGGGTTAGAAGTATCTGCAATTGGCTATGGCTGTATGGGACTGAGTATGGGGTATGGTACTGCCCCGGAAAAAGAAGAAGCTATCCGGCTTATTCACCAGGCCTATGAGCTGGGCTGCACCTTCTTTGATACCGCCGAGCTATATGCAATGGGCGCCAATGAACAGCTGCTGGGTGAAGCATTAAAAGAGATCCGCGGCCAGGTGGTTATTGCAACAAAGTTCTTATTTCAGAAAGACTGGGAAGGCAATTCCGGCACGCGTTTAATGCAGGAGCTCAGGAGCCGCTTAGAGGCTTCTTTGAAAAGATTGGGCACGGACCATGTTGAGCTGTATTACCAGCACAGGGTGAACAAAGATATCCCGGTTGAGGAGATCGCCTACTGCATGGGCGAATTGATCAAAGAGGGCAAGATCCTTGGCTGGGGCCAGTCACAGGCCACGGCAGAAGAAATAAGGCGTGCGCATGCAGTTACACCATTAACCGCTATACAGAACGAATACTCCATTATGGAGCGCACTTCTGAAAAAGAGGTGATCCCCCTGTGCGAAGCGCTGGGCATTGGTTTCGTACCTTTTTCCCCCTTGGCAAACGGATTTTTGTCCGGCAAAGTTGATCCGGAAACCCAATATACCGGGCTGGATGCACGCAGAGTGATCACCCGGTTCGATAAGGATAATATGATCGCCAACCAGCCGCTTTTAAATTTACTGAACCAGTTTGCAGCGGCAAAAAATGCTACAACAGCGCAGATCTCACTGGCATGGATGTTACATAAAAAAGATTTTATAGTGCCCATTCCCGGTTCGAGAAAGCCAGCACGCATTGAAGAAAATCTTGGGGCTGCAGCGGTAACGCTGACTGATGGGGAGTTTGCGGAGATTGAAGCGGCACTTGGAAAAATTGAAATTCATGGTAACCGTACGGATGAAGATATTGCAAAGCTAAGGTCACTTCAATAAAAGCTCAATGATGAAAAAACGAAGGAGGGTGTGCGAGACACCCTCCGATACATCCTCTTTAGTCATTCATTGGTTCCAAACAGGCCTGGTAAAACAATCTGGCCAGTTATAATTGTTATTGCAGAGCTTGATATTTTAGCGTTAGCAATTTTTTTAATAACTTATACCTTCCTTATTAAGTTAAGGAGTATAAGGATAGCTATCATGCTCAGGTATCAACCTGGGCAATTTTAAACTACCCCGCATTATTTTTTATCAATCACCATACATACTACCCCCATGGCAGGGATCTTAACCCTTATACCATTTGTGGCGGCAGCAGCATATGGTTTTAAAGCTGCATAGTTTTCAGGCCCGCCGATCTCACCGGCCGGCCCCTGGCCATTCACCAGTACCTTTCTTGAAAAGTTACCGGCTCCGCCAACCAGCTCATACCAATAGTAACGGCTGCCGGGAATAAAATTCTTGAAGGACAGCTGAACATCCTGTGCTGAAGATGATTTGTTAACCAGGGTAACTGCCGCCTCTCCCGAACTAAAGGTGGATGCATAGGATTCAACATCCGTACTGCCGGAAACCGTTGAATTAATAAAGCGGTCGCCCAGGTAATGCTGAAAAAAATACAGGTAATAAAAAGCAGGCCGCGGCGCCCACCTGGCCTCACCGGAAGCCCCTTCGCCCTGGCTGAACAGGCCATGATCATTCCCGTTATCCCAGCTATTGGCAAGGTCCCAGCGGCTGGCCATACCAAACTTATTCCTGAGTAATTCACCCAGCACCATAACGGCATGAATGCCGCTTACCTGCGATACCATTTGCTGTGAGCCGGTAGCAAAAATATTCCATTCCGTTAGGGCCAGCGGCTTCATGGGAACGCCTGCACTGGCAGCAGAAGCGCTTACATGCTGGATCATTTCTGCCGTTACCGAATGAGCGGATTCCAGGATATCGGCCGGTGAAGAATTGGTTTGATAGGGCGTATAATAGCTGTGCACAATAAAGAAATCTGCGGCATTACCTGCCTGGGCCAGCACCCCTGTATTCCAGGTTTGATCCGTTTGTGTTTGCCAGCTTGCTGCCGGTTTTTCCAGCAGCTGCGCACCTACAAAGATGGTTTTCCCGGTGGCTGCTGCCGCCTTGTGCATGGAATCTGCAAAAACTTTAAAATGCCTGCCATACAGCTCCCCGGTTATCAGCTGCGGCTGCCCGTCTTTATTCTGCGACTGGTCTATCCGGTAGCCTGCCTGCCAGGCGCCGTTGCTTTCATTCCCCACCTCCCAGTATTTCGTACGCCCGTTATCGTAACGCACCCATTCTGCAGCTAAATGTGCTGCTGCAGCTACCGGGTCATTTGCTGTTCCATAACGTGCATAGCTGTAGTTAACGGTGATAATGCCCTGGTTGCCGGTTTGTGCCAGCATGCTATAGTAGTTGCTCAGCGACAGTGTCCAGTCAACCGTGTTGCCGCCATACCAGTATCCTGCATCACTGCTTACCCCATCTGCATTCAGCAGGTTCGCAGGCGCATCGGCCGGCGGGTTGCCGGGAGCCCGGTTCCAGAAATAAACACTGCTGATGTTGCCGCCCGGAAAACGTATAATGCCGGGATGCAGTTTGCTAATATGGCTGAGCAGCGTGGGCTGGTTAACCATCTGCGACATGTATGGATTGCTGTTGTTGCCAAACAGCGCCGGCGATATTTTTGTTACCACCGTGGAGGCATCCAGCGTTACGTTAACAGCGGCGGATGCCGGAATGCCGGTTTCCGTATAAGCGCCTGCGGTAAAGCTTTTGGGCGCCCATTCGTTCAAAAAGAAACCAATCGATTTTGCTGTTTCAGGATCCGGCGGAGTGACCACTTTTGTGGTGACCGTATCCGTATCGGTTTTAGTGCTGTTGCTGCCGGTGGTGCGCTTACTGCACGCAGCAGCCGGCAGCAGCACTGATAAGAGTATCAGCCTTGAAGAAATGCTCATATAACCCTTCTGTTTAAATAAATACCCGTTTTATGCTACTTTATTTTTACTATCCTGAAATTGTCAAAGGCAGCGTTAAACACCTCTACCGGGTCGCTTTCCGTAATAAAGCGGTAGCCAAATGAAACGGACCCGCCTGCGCCCAGCACATCGCCCATAACAGCTGCGCTGGCGCCGGTACCTTCCACACCACTGTCTGCTTTTTTAAAGTTGCTGATGGGTATCGTGATGGTCTGCCATTTGTTACCGGTACCAAAAACCTTGTCGCTGGTACTTTGCCAGGGCATAAAACGGTAAGCAAAGCCGCCATCCCCTTTCAGCCGTATAACGCAAATGCCGGCTTTCCAGTCTTCTTTTGTATTTATTTCAAACTTCAGCGCGTAGTTAGCGGCAGACTCACTCATGACTGCAGCGGTGAACAGGGTCACATCATTGAAATTACCGGAACGGTTACCATTCCACCAGCCGCCATCATTAGCGCCTACCCCGCCAAAAATATTCTGCAGGTAATAGCCGCGTGTACCCGGGAACATACCGGCATCATTGGTTCTGTTGGCGCCCCACCAGGCCCAGTTGAAAACGCCGTTCTCCCCTGCTTCACCTGATGCGGTAAGGTTGCTGATCACATCCCCGCTCTGGTGATCATTTAAAGGACCGTCAGACATCGCTGTTCCATATTTGCCCTTGATCACCAGGCGGCCCGTATCCGTACCCAGGCTGGGCATTACAAATGCCACGCGTGTACCCGCTGCATTCGCATTAAAATCCTGGATCTCCCGGTTGCCTGGCAGTGTAATTTTTTCAATTAACCACAGGCTGGATCCCCACACAATTACCGAATCCCCTGCCAGCGCATTTTCGTTGGAAACCGATTCGATGGACGGTGGAGGAATATCGATCACAAATGCGTAGGAAGTTTGCCCATGCGTGGTAACGATCCGGATGGTATTGGGCACCTTGGGATCTGTTGCCTCTGTAGGCGCATTTGCCGGGATGTTTACGATCAGGTGCGTGGAGGTGTTATAGGTAGGGTTAAAGTATGCGGACACCTCGTTAAAGAAAATACTGGTAATGCCATCCAGGTTTTTACCTGTGATCAGCAGCTGGGTGAAGGGCAACGCTTTTGTAAAAGCACTGTCTACCTTGGATGAATCCAGCAGGCTTACCTTTTCAATAATAGGCGGCCCTGAAACATTATCTTTTTTACAAGCCCCTGCCAGCAGGCAGCCAACGAACAGTGTAAGCATTAACGTTAGCAGCCGGCCCTGGAATATATTTGAATTATAACGTGTCATATAATTGCTTTTAGCTGGTTAAAACTGGTAAGGAACCGGTGGCTTCCTTAAGTTTGGCGCTGCCGACAGCTCGGCCGCAGGATAAGGCAGATAGAAATTGCTTTCCGTTACCGGGTAAAAAGCCGGTACATCAGAGGTGATGGTCCAGGAAGTGGCATTCTGCGCTGCATTGGGCACAATACGGTACGAGCCTTTATCCTGGTTATTCATAATGGAAAGCGCTTTGGCCGGATCAAAATAGTGCAGGCGCACCAGGTCGTACCAGGCCTGCCCTTCCATGGCAAATTCCAGGCGGCGCTCATTATAAATATCATCCAGCGTAATGGTTGTTTTAGCGGCTAAGCCGGCCCGGGTGCGTACGGCGTTAAAATATTTCAGCGCCTGCGCATCGGCCGTAGCGGCCTGGTTAGCCAGCACACCCTCTGCGTAGGTAAGGTAAACATCGGCCAGGCGCAGCATGTAGGTATTCATTTCCGTATGCTGCTGCGTTACCTTTCCATCATTATCCTCGGGGCGGCCTACTACATATTTCTTTACCCATGCCCTGGTATTATAGCGCTCAGTGCCAACGGAGTTCCAGGGTACCTGCAGCTGCTGCGTTATTTTTTTACCGGGATTATTCGGATCGTCTATCTGCTGGGTAATGTAGCTGTAATGATCGCCGGGGTACATAAAGGTTGCCTTGCGCCGCTTATCCAGCACAGAATATTTTTTCATGATGTCGAGCGATGCGCCCAGGTCGCCGCCCCAGCCATCTGCAAAACCCGTGATCTCAGAACCATATGCCAGGAAAGCCTGCACACTGTTCTGGGTGCCCCAGTCGCCATCGTACTTCCATTGCAGGGAAAACAGGCTTTCGGGGTTGTTATTGTTCTTCATCAGGTACAGATCTTCATAGTTACTCATTAAGCTGGCGCCGCTGTTCGTGATTACCCGTTCAGCAAAATACGCTGCGCTGTCAAGATCTGTTTTGCGGCGTGCGCCTGCGCTGGTGCCCACTCCTGCCCTGGTAAGGAACATTTTTGCCAGCATGCCTTCGGCAGACCAGCGGGTGATACGGCCTTTCTGCAGCGGCGCATTAGGCAAATTATCCGCGGCATAATGCAGGTCGCGGATAATAAATTCCCATACGCTTTCCACGGTGTTGCGTGAAATGCTGGTATCATTCAGCAGCGCGTTATTGTTGGTTATTACCGGAACAGGGCCCCAGTTCTGCACCAGGAAGCTGTAGGCAACCGCCCGCATAAAACGGCCTTCTGCAATGCCTGCTTTTTTAACCGTTTCAGAAACGGCAGGGCCTGCATATTTTTCTATATTGTTAATAGCCAGGTTTGACTGTGCTATTACGTTAAAAAAGGAAGTCCAGGAGCTATACACCTCGCCGGTAACATCTGTGGTTTGCAGGCGGATGTTTTCCACCTGGTAAGAGCCCGACATCAGGTTACCGCCCCTGCCATCGCCAATACCATGGGACGCCTTATCATTGTAGGCAAACCATACCACGTTATACAGCGGCGCCGTACCTGCCAGGATCTGATCATCACTTTTATAAAAGTTGGCATCTACGATCGCATCTTCCGGCGGACGTTCCAGGAAGCTTTTGCTGCATCCCGTTAAAATACCCAGCAGCACAAGGTTTATAATTATTAGTCTACGAGTAAGCGTTTTCATTGACCTGATAATTTAAGTTGATTAAAAATCCACCCCAATGTTAAAGGTGTAATACCGGGTAAGCGGATACCTGCCGGCATCTACCCCTATGAACTGGCTGCTCACCTGCACTTCTTTTCCCAGGTAAGCGCCTACTTCAGGATCGTAACCTTTGTATTTGGTGAAGGTGGCCAGGTTCTGCACCCCTGCAGCCAGCCGCACTGCTTTTACAACGTTCTGGGCCCTCAGCCAGCGGGCAGGTATGTTATACCCCAGCTGCACATTCTTGATCCTTACGTAGGAACCATCTTCCACATAGATATCCGTGAAGCGGTTGGCATTGCCATTCACATCCGAGCCTACAATGCGTGGTATATCGGTACCGGGATTCAGCAGGGTTGCTTTATCATCGGCCCCGTTCGATATCCTTGCATAACCAAAGGATTCGCTGAAAAGGTTACGCCCAAGATTAATGTTGTTGGGATTTGCATTCTGGTAACGCAGGTAATTATAAATATCATTTCCCTGTGCACCGGTGATCAGGATGCTCAGATCAAATCCTTTAAAGGCAAAAGCATTTGTAAAGCCAAACGTGAGCTTGGGCCAGGGGTTGCCAATAAAGGTCTGATCCCGGGAATCGATCACGTTATCGCCATTCAGGTCTTTATATTTGCGGTCGCCTACCCAAACGCCGCCATCCCGCTGTACGGGCAGCCTGCTGCCGTCGGATTGTGTGGGTATTGCGCTGTTATTGATCTCGTCCACTGACTTAAAGAGGCCTTCAGAAACGTAGCCATACATGAGCCATGGCGCCTGGCCCACCACAGAGCGCTCTTCAAAATTATCCATATACCAGGCTGATTTCCGGAGGAATGCGTTATCGGAATTTAACTTGGTGATCTTTGTTCTGAAAGAAGAGATATTGAAATTAGTTCTCCAGGAAAAGCCGGCCTTGTTATCGATGTTCACGGTATTCAGGGTAATACCAAAGCCTTTATTCTGCAGGCTGCCGATGTTCACGTTCGGCGCGCCTATGGCTCCTTCCCCGGAAGTACCCATATATGCGGGCAGGCCAAGCGACATCAGGAGGTTATTGGTATGCCTGATGTAATAATCGCCTTCCAGCTGTATGCGGTTCTGTAAAATGCTCAGGTTAAAACCAATGTTCTTGGTTTCGGTAGCCTCCCATTGTATGTTGGCATTACCATATTGCGTAGTACGGAAGCCGGTGCCCAGCGGTGTGGTTACAGGACCCAGCGGCGAGTATTGCCCGCCGCTGCCGTTGTTACCTGTTTTACCCCATTCTGCGCGCAGCTTTAATTCGTTTAAAAAATCGATCCCTTTCATAAAGGATTCTTCCGTAACACGCCAGGCAGCTGATACAGAAGGAAAATATCCCCAGCGGTTGGCCGCCCCGAAGTTGGAGGAAGCATCTGCCCTGCCTGCCAGCTGCAGTATATATTTATTGTCATAGCTGTAGTTAATGCGGCTCAGGTAAGACTCCATGGCCCAGGAGCCTTTAAAGCTGCCGGTTGTTTGCCCCTCCGCATCGCCCAGGTTAAAGGAAGGAATATCGTTGCTCACAAACCCGGTCCTGGTGCCTGAATAACCCTGATAGCTGCCGGATTGCGCTTCATGGCTTACCATAGCGCCTATGCTGTGGCGGCCTATATCCGTATTATACTGTAACAGCTGGTTCAGGTTCCAGTAGTAGTTCTTTGAAGTATTAAAAGACAGGCTTGCTTTTTCATTGCGGATATATCCCAACTGGTAAGTGGGCGTAAATTTGGCGCCTTCCCCGGTTTCAAAGTTGCCATTGAAGCTGCCGCGGAATGTAAGCCCTTTAAGCAGCGTTACTTCTGCACTCAATGAACCCAGGCCGCCTACTTTTTTAAAATCGTTATTAATAAGGTTGGCAATGGCAATGGGATTTACAGGCGCATATTTTGCGTTGCCGCCGTATTCATTTTCAGTAGCGCCGCCCCAGGTGCCATCCGGATTTTTCACCGCTATGTTGGGCGCCAGCGTGATGGCGTTCCGGATCACATCTTCACTGGTGGAGGACAGCTTTTCTTTAGTTTGATAGTAGTTAAGGCTGGAGCTTAGCTTCAGCCATTTAAAAGCCTGGTTATCTAAATTCAGCCTGAAAGAGTAGCGGTTAAATTTAGAGCCGATAGCTACCCCTTCCTGGTTGAAATACTCGCCTGACATATAATACGTGGTATTTGTAAGCCCGCCGCTCATGGTAACCTGGTGCTTTTGCAGGGGGGAGGTTTTAAACATGGCTTCCTGCCAGTTAGTACCTTCTCCCAGCACAGACGGGTTTTTAAAATCCTCATTAGGCGTGCGGTTCAGCTGCGCGGCAATTTCATTATTCATGATGGCAAACTGCTGCAGGTTCAGCGTTGGCAGCGCATCCGGCTTACCCTGTAAGGAGTACATATAGTTATAGCTCACCTTTACCTGCCCTGCTTTACCCCTTTTGGTGGTTACCAGCACCACACCGTTGGTGGCCCTGGACCCGTAAACGGCTGTGGCGGAAGGGCCCTGCAATACTTCCATTGATTCAATATCCGCCGGGTTAATACCTGCCAGCGGGTTAGTGGAGCTGGTATTGCCGTAGCTTACGAGCGCCGGCTGGATCTGCACCCCATCGATCACGTACAGGGGTTCTGTAGTGCCGGAAAGGGAGCTTACCCCACGGATGTTAACGGAAATGCCCCCACCCGGCTGGCCGGAGTTCTGGGTTACATACACACCTGCTGCCCGGCCCTGTAAAGCCTGGTCAATAGTGGTATTCACCGTTCTGTTTATGTCCGTGGAGGAAATAGATACCTGGGCGCTGCTTTGATCTGTTTTCTTCATTTTCCCATAGCCAACCACCACTATATCATTTAGCGTGCTGTAATCTTCTTCCATTACAATGGTTACTGTAGGCGAGCTGCCAACCGTAACATGCGCTTTGGCAAAGCCAATGAAAGAAGCGTCAATTTCCTGACCCGGCTGGGCCAGTATGGCAAACTTTCCCTCCCCATTGGTGGATGCCATAATTTTTGTACCCCGTACTGTAAGGTTTGCCCCCAGGATAGGCTGCCCTGATTTTTTTGAAATAACAGTACCTGTGATCTTGCCGGGGCCATTTTGCTGGCAATACCCGGCCATAGGAAGCATAATAGCCCAGCACCCCAATAGTAGAAGGGAGTACCAGCGTTTTACCCTTGCTTTTGAATGTCTCATACACAAACAGTTAAACAGTTTTGGTTTGGAAATTTTTCTGTCCGGAATTTTGGTTGAATGACAAGACTTGTGGATTTTGGTATAGTTGCCGGCAAAAAGGAAGTGCACGGCCCTACATTTCAGGCATAGCAATCAATTTTCATCGTGGAACCAGTGGTTTATAGTCTGCCTAAAATTATGGCTGTTAATTATGTTTGGGGGGAGTAAAACGTATCTCTATATGGATATAATGTTAAGCAACCGGTATGTTTTGTACAAATGAGGGGTATGTTTGGTTAACCGCCCGGGAATTAATAATTAAGAATTAATAATTAATAATAATGAAGGACAGTTCTTCGCTTGCAACACAAGCCCTGCGATTATTAATTCTTAATTATTCATTATTAATTATTAAGCCTTTTTTCCGCTGCAAAAACAGAGGGCAGCATGTGGAACATTTCCTTAAAATAGCGGGTAAAATATTTAGGATTGTTATAGCCTACCTCATAGGCTACCTCCGCTACGGTCATTTTTGTTTTTTCCAGCAGCTCCGCGGCCCGCTGTAACCGGGTAGAGCGTATGAACTCACCCGGCGTTTTACCCGTAAGCGCAAACAGCTTTTTGTACACGGAAACACGGCTCATGCACATCTCGCGGCTCAGGTCCTCCACTGAAAAATCGGCATTGGAAAGGTTCTTTTCCACCACGGTGATCACCTGGTGAATGAACTTATCATCTACAGACTCGATCTTTAAGGGATGGGTTTTAATATCTACCTGGCGGGCAAAGGTTTTCTTCAGCGCTTTTTGCTGGGTAAGTATATTCCGGATGCGCGACAGCATGATCTCGAAATTAAAAGGCTTTACCAGGTAGTCGGTAGCGCCTGTTTCAAGCGCCTTTAGCTGGTTCTCCTCACTTACCAGCGCGGTGAGCAAAATAACCGGGATATGCCTGGTGCGCTGGTCGGCCTTGATCTTATGGCAAAGCTCAATGCCATCCATTACCGGCATGCTTACATCGCTCACCACCAGGTCGGGGTGAACAGCCAGCGTTTTTTGCCAGCCATTCTTTCCATCTGCAGCTTCTGCTATCTCAAAAAACTCTTTCAGGTTATCTTTCAGGTAAAAGCGGAAATCTTCATTGTCCTCCACGATCAGTATCACCGGCTTTGTGCCGGTGGCCTTATCCTCCGCCACGGCAGCGGAGAAAATGTTGCGGTCTTTTTCCAGGGTTCTTTCTGCTGTGGCAGGGGCTATAGCCGACTGCGTATCTTCCATGATCCGGAAGGGAATGAGGATGGTAAAGCAGCTGCCTTTGTCCACCTCACTTTCCACCTTTATAAGCCCGTTATGCATTTTAATAAATTCGCGGGTAATGGCCAGGCCAATACCGCTGCCCTGGTTCACCAGCGTACCGGGTATCTCACTCTGGAAAAACCGCTCAAAGATCCGGTCCAGCTTATCTTCCGGGATGCCGATGCCGGTATCCTGCACTTTTATTTCCAGCACGGCCTCTGCGCCTTTGATGCTGGCATCTACCTCAACTGACACCTGGCCGTTTTCCGGTGTGAACTTAAAGGCGTTCGACAACAGGTTAAACAGGATGCGTTCTATTTTGTCGTGATCAAAAGGGGTATACAGCCGCTGGCTGATGCTCTTATAGGTAAAGCGGATGTTCTTTTTTTCTGCCAGGTCTGAAAAGGAATAGGATACCTCTTCTATAAACCGGATAATATCATCCGGTACAGGATTCAGCTTCAGCTCATTGACCTCCATTTTCCTGAAATCCATCAGCTGGTTCACCAGGTTAAGCACCCGCCTGCCATTGCGGTGTATCAGCTCTAATTGTGCTCTTTCCTCATCGCTGCCTGCATTCTTAATAAATTTTTCCAGCGGCGTAAGGATCAGGGAAAGCGGTGTGCGGAACTCATGGCTTACATTGGTAAAAAATTTTATTTTCATGAGGTCCAGGTCGTGCAGGCGCTGTGCTTCCAGGCGCTCCTGGGCCAGGGCAAAGCGTGCATGCGCCCTGCGGATGGTGAGCCGCCTGGCGATGAAAAGCACCACAACGGCAAAAACAATGTAGCAGAGGTAAGCCAGCGGCGTTTTCCAGAACGGCGGCAAGATGGTGATCTGTAAACGGATGCCTTCATTATTCCATACCCCATCCTCATTGGCAGCTTTTACATGCAGCACATAGGTGCCGGGATCCAGGTTGGTATAGGTTGCGCGCCGGGTGGTGGCATCGCTGAAAAGCCAGTCTTTATTAAACCCTTCCAGCCGGTAAGCATATTTATTCTTACCGGTATTGATATAGCTGAGCGCTGCAAAATCTACAGAAAAATCGTTTTGATTGTATTTGAGCACTATTTGCTTAGTGGTGGCAATAGCTTCTTTGAGAATAATACGCTTGCCGGTCTTTTGATTAATGCCCACGGCTTTATTAAATACCTGCAGGCCGGTGAACACAATGGCAGGCGGGGTATTATTGCGGCCAATAGTTGCCGGGTTAAACAGGTTAAAACCATTGGCGCCGCCAAACACTAATTCACCGGAAGCGGTGCGGAACCCGGCATTATCATTAAATACATTTCCCTGCAGGCCATCTGCCTCATCAAAATTCCGGCAGGAAACCGTGATATTAGGCGGATGGTTTTGCACGCTTATTTTGCTAAGGCCATTCGCGGTGCAAACCCATAAGCAATGCTCCTTATCTTCCACAATGGAAAAAATGGTATTATCCGGTAAACCATCTGCTACCTTAAAAGCTTTAAAGGTTTGGGATTGCTCATCAAATACACAAAGCCCTTCCCGGGTGCCTATCCACATCAGGCCCCTGCTGTCGCGGAGCATGGCATTTACATTATCGTTGCTGAGCTTATGCGTGCTGCTTAAAAAGTGTATAAAGCTGCCTTTTGCCTTATCAAACAGGTCAATGCCGTAGGCCGTGCCTATCCACAGGTTACCGCCCCGGTCTTCCGCTAATGCGGAGATAAAATTGGAGTGGATGGAATTTGGCATGTCTACCTTATTATGATAGAACATCTTTTTTTCACGGTCAAAGCGGTCAAGCCCGCCGCCCAGCGTGCCTACCCATAAATTATGCTGGCTATCCTCGTAGATCTCCCAAACGCTGTTATCAGCAAGGCTATGCGGGTCTGCATCATTGTGCCGGTAATGGGTGAACTTTCCATTTTCATAACAATCCATGCCGCCATAAAAATAACCGATCCAGAGTTTATCCTGCCGGTCGAGGTACAGGCTCACCACTACATCCGTACTAATGCTGTTATCATTATCCTGCTGATGGCGGTAGCTGGTAAAGCGGTTTTCCCGGCGGTCGTAATACATTAACCCTCCCCCGTTGGTACCGATCCAGAGATTGCCTTTTTTATCTTCTGTAAAACAATTAACATCATCGTACTCCGGGCCATTTACGCCCGGCTGCTTCCGGTGAAAGTGCCGGAACCTTGCCAGACTTTCTGCATAATAGCTGATACCGGTTTTAAAGGTGCCGGCCCACATAATGCCCACATCATCTTTATACAGGCAGTACACGGCATTTTCTCCCAGGCTGCTTTTATCATCATCCCGGTGCGTAATAAAAGTGCTGCTGAAATCTTTTTTGTTGATGATGTTGATGCCGCCATGATCTGTTCCTATCCAGATAAGACTGTCGTTATATTGTGAGATCGTACGTACGAGATCGTTATTCAGGATGTTATTCTTTTTAGAAAGCTGGCGCAGCGCGCCTGTGGCGGGGTTTAAATAGGTTACGCCGGTGCCGGCTGAGTATATCCAGATACCATCCTGCGCATCGTTAAACAGGCTTAAAGCAGCTGTTTTGCCGCCCAGCAGGTCCCGCACGGCTGTGGAGCGGTAGGTGATACGGGCGGTTGCCGGATCTATTTTTTCAATGCTGCCATTATCATACAGCAGCACCAGCCGGCCCCCTGCATCGGTTCTCATGTCTGCAATTTTGCCGGGATGATGCAGCTTTATTTTACGGCTGCTGCCCTGCCGGTTTACCCGGTATAATCCCGAATCAGCGTGTGCAAACCAGTAATCGCCGCCTGCTTCTGCAATAAAAAGCACTCCAAAGGTGGGCATGCCCCGCTGATACAGCCAGGATGATGCATTGGTAAAAGTTTCTGTACGCGGATCATAAAAGTTATTGCCATTCCTGGTTTGTACAAAAAGCTGCTCCCCCGGCGCAGGTGATATGGCAATAATGTATTCATCTGTGATGCTGAGTGAATCGGCTGCATTGTGGTGAAATACTTTACAGGAATACCCATCATACCGGTTTAGCCCGTTCATAGTACCAAACCACATGAATCCCATTTTGTCTTTGTAAATGCAGTTTATCTGGTTACTGGAAAGCCCCTGTCCTATACCGATAGAATTAAACCGGTAATTGAACTGGCGGGCATAGGAAACCTGTGAGCTGACAAAGAAGAGGATTATAAAGCACAATCGTGGAAACATGCAGTCAAACGAGATTTTGGTCAATAACAAGTCGTACGTGGAGGAAGATGGTTGTTCATTATTACTGTTCTGTTCTGTTACTCTCTACGTGCGATCGGTATGATAAATGACTATGTGGAACCCTGGCAACCATGCTGTTATGTACCTGCATGGAACGTTTGCCAAATAATAAATAAAATATTCATTCCTCCCTGTAAGGAAAGGTAAGTTTTTTCCCCCTTTATTACAACAAACTGCTAAAACGCTGCTAATTCTTTTTACGTTTCTTATCCGCTGCCTGCTGCAGCTCATGCGGCAAAGGCGCTGCATTGGCTTTCCGCTGGTTATCAGCTGCCCCGGTAACAATTTCCCCGCGGCTGTAAGTTTCCTTTATCATGGCCCCGTCCTCATCATACAGGCGCCATTCACCGTGGCGTACGGAGTTGCCTTTGCGCACCACCTCAACCCGGGATTCTTCCTGGGTAACAGGGTCTATTACCAGCACGGTATCTATTTCCCCTTCAATATCCATGGCCAGCATATTACCGGCGGCACTGAGCTTGCCGTTGTCGTAAAAGTATTTGCAGGGGCCATCCAGCACCCCGTTATGGAAAGTTTCTTCTGCAATAAGATCGCCGGTAACGTTATACTTTCTCCAGATGCCTTCCTTACGGTCTGTCTTATACACGCCTTCCCAGCTGTAGCCGGGCTCTCCGCGCAAAGGCTCCACCTGCTCAACCCAGGGGCCCTGCTTGCGTTTCTTGGCATCCCGCTGGTTGGTTGTTTGGGCCTGTGCAAACAGCGCAAAACAGCTAACAGCGATAAGCAGCATGATCTTTTTCATAGGTTCCTGGTTTATGTTCGTACGCAAAATAACAATTTAGACCAGCTTAACCAATAACACGGATATGTACGTAAAAAGGGGTTGATAATGATGTTGTTATAAACCGCCTTTCTTTTGCGCGGTTAATTCAGTGGGCGTATAACCAAAATGCTTTTTAAAAATGAAGGTAAAATGCGAGAGGTTCTCAAAGCCCGCCTCCACATATACTTCGGAAGGTTTTTTCTTTTGTTCGCTGAGCTGGTAATGGGCCAGCTCCAGCCGCTTTTGCGTAAGCCATTTCTGCGGGGTTGTGTGAAACAGGTTCTTAAAATCACGTTTAAAAGTGGTAAGGCTGCGCCCGGTGAGGTAGCCGAATTTATCCATGGTCATATTGAACATATAGTTCTGCTCCATAAAGCCGGCCAGATCTATTTTGCCCGGCTTATCAAAATTCGCCAGCAAACCATCAATATGCTTATCAATTAAACGAAGGATGTTAACGGCTTCTTCAATTTTTATAGTGATCAGGTTTTCCGGCACCGGCACTTTCAGATCAAAATAAGGCAGCATGGATGCCAGGCAATTTTCCAGCAGCGGATGCTTATCAAAAATGCGGATCTTATGCGGGTATACCTGCCCCGGTACTGGTTTGTTCCTGGCATAAAAATCCTGCAGGCGCTTTATGGTAAAATGCATGGCAATGGCCTTATGCGGCAAGCCGTTCTTTGCATAATTGATGTTGGTGGCCAGCTGGTTGCGCGGGAATAAAAAGATATCGCCGGCTTTGAATATATACGTACTATCCGCCAGCACGATCTTTGTTTCACCTGAAATGATCCATACCAGGGAATGATGTTCCAGCTGCACTTCTGCCCTGAAAGTTTTTTCTTCTATACAGGACAGCTTAATATCGGTGCTTAAATAACGCGTTTTATCAATCATAACAGATCTGCTGCTAAGCTACAAAAAACAAAGGGCTTGCGAATGCCTGATTTCATGCTACGGCGCCCGTAATGGTTAGCGCCGGGGCTAACCATTTACAGGGCAGATTTCATTCTGCCGTAAACGTTAGCCCGGCCAGCTCCTCGCTCAGTGTCCATAACCTGGCTGCATTTGCTGCGTTTACAGAATAAGGCATTACCCCACGCAGTGTTGATGGCTCGTTATATTGATGCTCAATATTGCCCAGGTCCGGCTCCGCTACATCTGCATTCTCACAATACACACCGCCAATGTTGTTTAACAGCGGGCTGGTAGCGCACCAAAGCGTGGTGGCGGCTCCCTGCGGGATGGTCTTTAGCTTTTTTGCTACTTCCGGGAAAATATTTCCATCGGCATCAAACATGCCCATTTGCTGGAACAGCGCTATGGGCGCATCCCTTCCCAGGTCGGTGCCATTTACTGAACCGGGGTGCAGTGAATAGGCCCGCACACCAAAGGCCTGCCCGCGGCGGTCCAGCTCCACGGCAAAAAGGTTGTTGGCGGTTTTAGACTGTCCGTAAGCGGATAGTGTTTCATATTCCCGTTGCTCAAAATTTGGATCCTCAAAATTAAATGGCGATATCTGGTGCCCATAGGACGATACATTGACCACCCTTGCGCCCCCGGCCTTTTTCAGGGCAGGCCAAAGGCGTGCGGTGAGCTGGAAATGCCCCAGGTGATTGGTAGCTAATTGTGATTCATACCCCCGTGCATCGCGCTGTAAAGGCACCCACATTATACCTGCATTATTAATGAGTAAATGCAGCGGGCTGCCGGTAGCCAGGAACTGATCCGCAAAAGCATCGATCGATACCGGGTCCATGAGGTCCATTACTTCAATGCTCACCTGCGCTATGCCTGCCAGGTTCTTTGCGGCCTTGTTACGGTCGCGCGCAGGCACTATTACCCTGGCGCCGGCTGCTGCCAGCTTGCTTACCGTTTCCAGTCCTATGCCGGCATAACCACCGGTTACAATGGCTGTTTTGCCGCGAAGGTCTATACCC
>NZ_DATCRF010000712.1:0-7440 GCF_036569125.1 Chitinophaga sp.
ACGCCGTGCCGGGCAGCAGCAGGTAATAACAGAAGCGGCATTTAAATACATTAAGCCCATCCCCGTGCTGGCCGCACTGGTAGTAGCGCTAAGCATGGCGCCGTTCTTTGATCTGCGGCCGCCTTCTGCCTATGTGGAGATGATGCAGTTCTTCCTGCTGATTGCGCTCACCGCCCTTTTCCTGCGCCGCTGGCCTAAACGCCTGTTCTATTGCTGGGTGGCCATTGTGATCTTTTATCTGCTGTATTCCTTTACCAATGCCATTATTACGCCCAGGCTGTCTACCCGCATAGCCCTGCTGGTGCTGAATATAGCCTCTGTATTATTCGGTTGGCTGTTCCTGCCCCGCATCCGGGAGGAGCTGCCTATGAAAAAGTTCATCCGCATTGTTTCTTTTATTTACATAGGCCTGAACCTGCTGGCAGCATGCTGTAACCTGTTTGGCCGCATCAGCATGGCCAAAGTGTTTGGAACCGCCTCCATCTACAGCCTTATACACATCATTGGCCTTGCCGTGTTCATACAAATGATCACCGAAGCGTTTCATGTGCAGATGCTGAGCAGCCGCGTAACAGCCGATACCAAAAGCCTGCTGAACTACGAGCGTATCCAGGGTAAGCTCAGCAAGCTGCTGTCTGTTGGGGTGGTTATTTGCTGGCTTATCATTTTTACCACCAACCTTAATTTATATGATTTTCTGCTGCAGGGTATTTTGCACCTGCTGAATGAATCTCATAAAATAGGCAGCACCCGTTTTACCTTCGGCAGCATGGTTATGCTGGTGTTTATCCTGTATGCAGCCAACGTATTGCAGAAATACATTGGTTATTTCTTTGGAGAAACGGAAGATGGTTTCAGCGGGGAAATTACCCGCAAAGGATCCCGCCTGGTAATGATCCGTTTATGCGTAATCGTATGCGGCTTTTTACTGGCCATTGCCGCCACCGGGCTGCCCATTGATAAGATCACCATTGTGCTGGGCGCACTGGGTGTAGGTATTGGCCTGGGCTTGCAGGATATTGTGAACAACCTCATTTCCGGTATCATCCTCATTTTTGAACGGCCGCTGCAGCTGGGTGATTACGTGGAAATATCCGACAAAAAAGGACGGGTAAAAGATATTGGCATCCGGGCCAGCCGCCTGCTTACCACCGATGGGGCAGAGGTGGTGGTACCCAACGGGCAGCTGCTGTCGGGCCAGCTCACCAACTGGACGCTCACCAATGATCACATCCGCATTGAGCTGCCGGTTACCATCAGCCCTACGGAAAAGCTGCCTGCTGCGCAGGAAGCCATTCAGCAAACCATTCAGGCACATGCCCAGGTAATGCACAAAATGCCCGTTGATATCCTGTTCACACACGTAAATGATAAGGAATGCGGGTTGCGCGTGTTATGCTGGATCAGCAATATTGCCAATGAGCATAAAGTAAAAAGTGAGCTGCTGCTGCAGGTATACCATGCGTTGAAAGCGGCAGGAGTGGAGGTGAGCTAAGAGCAGAAAGCTGAAAGCATAAAGCAGAAAGCCTAATGCGTAGTACGTAATGCAAGCAAAAAGGATAAAGCAAGTGAATTATTCGCTCCAATTGCTTTATCCTTTTTGCTTTGTGCTTTCTGCTAAAAGCAAAAGCTGAAAGCAGGGGAACTTATCCGTTCCAATGCTTTCAGCTTTATCCTTTATGCTTTATGCTTTGCGCTTTATGCTTGTACAAGCACCGGCCTTTCGCCCAATGCTTTCATTAAACGGAAATGCGATCTTACCGCCTCCATCATAGTAGGAATGCTGTTATAAGGCAGGCCGTATTCTTCGCATTTAGCCTTCACTATTTTACTAAGAGCAGGGTAGTGCACATGGCTGATGCGGGGAAATAAATGGTGTTCTATCTGGTAGTTCAGTCCGCCCGCAAACCAGGAAACTACTTTGCTGCCCGGCGCAAAATTAGCCGTAGTCTTTATCTGGTGAATAGCCCATTCGTTCTCAATCACTTTATCTTCCTCCGCTACAGTCTCAAATTCAGTTTCCTCCACCACATGCGCCAGCTGGAATACAATTGACAGGGTAAAGCCCATTACAGCATGCATCACTAAAAAGCCTACCAGCCAGGCCTGCGCGCCCACCAATAAAATGGGGATCAGGATATAAAATACCAGGTACAATACTTTGCTGGCCCAGAAAATAATGTGGTCATTCAGCGTCATGGGCTGCAGCGGTGTTTTATATACTTTACGGCCCAGGTATTTTATAAAATCAGTGAGGAACACCCACAGGATAGAGGAAAGGCTGTAAACAAGCGGCAGGTAAATATGCTGCACGCGGTGCATGGGTACCCAACGCTGGGTGCTGCACTGGCGGATCACCGGGCTTTTGGCTATATCGTCATCCACACCATCCACATTCGTATAGGTATGATGTATGATGTTATGTTTCTGTTTCCAGATAAAGGCATTACTGCCCAATGCATTTAAGGTAAGGCCCAGCACTTCATTTACCCAGGGCTTGCGGGAATAGCTGCCGTGGCAGGCATCATGCATCACGTTAAAACCAATACAGGCCAGCACAAAACCTAATACAGCGCTTATTAAGATCCCTGCAAAAGCCGGCATGCTTACAAACAGCAGCACCAGGTACATTGCAAGAGCGCCCGGGATCAGTACAGCCGTTTTAATATACAGACGCCTGTTGCCCGTTTTTTTTATGTTGTTCTCTTTGAAATACACTTCAATGGCCGCTTTCAATGATTGGAAAAAGAAAGCGTTCTTATTATTAAAAGTAACTTTTGCCATGTTGTTTAATGGATAATGTTTAGTTCGGACAATCAAAAATAAGCGGCAGTTGAAGATTCACTGAGAAGGAAATGTTTTGTGTAAACGCAAATCAGCTAAAGTTAAATGCCAATATCTGCGTCTAAGATAGTCTTTTCTATGTTAAAAAAAACACAACTATGTTATGAGCGTGTTATTTAACCTGAAGAGGTTGTAATACAAAAGAATATATTTGGTTTATTCGATGCTTAAGACTACCTTGCACCTTTCTAAGTTTTTTAAATTTTACAAATGAACACAAAATTCCAAGGAACTGTAAAGTTCTTTAACGAGACAAAAGGCTTCGGTTTCATTAAACATGATGAATCCAACAAAGAAACTTTTGTACACGTAAACGGTCTCGTACACGAGATCCAAGCCGATGACCGCGTTGAATTTGAGCTGCAGGAAGGCAGAAAAGGTATGAATGCTGTTAATGTTAGACGCATAGACTAAGACTAATCTCTTTTTTTATACCTGTAAAAAAGGTCCTGGTGAACACCGGGACCTTTTTTTTTGCCTTAAAACTGCAGCCGGTACAGGAAATCCGGGAAAAAACCGATCTGGTAAGCTGTACCCACCGCATTTTTAGCCGTATTATACCGCTGCGTCAGCACATTCTCGTTATTCGTAAGATTCTGCAGATCCAGGTAAAAGGTGTGCGATAATTTTCGTTTGGCGCTGTTCAGCCGTAAACCCAGGCGTGTATCCAGGCGAAAATAGTTGCTCAGGCGTTCGCTGTTGTAACGGGTTTCATCCAGCTTTTCCTCATCCGCAGCCAGGGATGCAGCCAGGTCAACCGGCGTATAATAACGCCCGCCGGAAAACGCGGCCTTCACATCCAGCGTAAAAGCATTGCGGCCATTACGGCCTGTTTTCCATTCCCTTCCGGCCAGCACATTAAACACCGCGCGGTTATTGAATGCCGTATTACGCTCAATACCATCACTGCCTTTATAACGCGCATCAAAGATGGATGCCGTGGTCAGCAGGTAAGTGCCTTTGCCAAAGAATTTTTCCAGCGTCAGCTCCAGCCCCCGGTTACTGCCGGTACCCTCATTTACCAGGTTGGTTTTTTCAGGAAATGCAAAATCAACGCCTATGTTCAGCATAGAAAACCCGCTGGGCATACGTTCTACCGGTACGTTATACAGGTGCTGGTAATAAGCCTCTGCCTTCAAACGCCAGCTGGGTGCAAAACGCCAGTCGTACCCCAGCACATAATGCTGCGCCTTTGTAAAGTCCAGCTCCCGGTTGGATTGATTGTAACCGCTTTCACCGGGCAGCCGCTCCTGGTATAAATAAACCGGCAAAGGCTGCAGCTGGCTATGCATGCCGTAGCTGAAGCTAATGGTTTGCCGCGGCGCCACATCGTAGCTCAGGGATGCCCGCGGCTCTATATTATAGGTATCATTTAATCCATAATAAATGCCATGCAGGCCGCCGGTGAGGGCCAGCTTGTCTGTAAAGCGGTAACGGGCCTGTACAAACGGCTGCAGCAGCAGGGAAGAACCGTCGTAGTTACGCAGGTCGGTCCAACCCGGTTTGTTATAACGGTCACGGGTATACATATCTGCGCCCAGCACCTCTGCCAGCACACCACCCCTTACGGATAAACGCACATTTACTTTCGAGTTCACATAGGAGGAAAGCCGCCAGGAGCTGTTAGTGGTAGCCTGGTCAAATACAAAGGTCCTGGTATCAAGTGAATCATACCACTTATATGATTTCACCGAATACCTGGAATAAGCGTAGGAGAGCACCGTACGTATATACGTGCGCGTACCCAGGTCTATGGTATGTTTCAGCCCCAGCACCCCAAAGCGGGAACGGGGATACTGATCCTGGTCGGTGTTGGAAAAAAAGTCGGTGGAATCTATTTCTTTCCCGATAAAATCAATGCTGCTCATACCACCCAGCCCAAACAGGCTTAGGGTACCCAGCTTGCCCGGCGCCAGCTTGATGTTAAATACCAGGTCCTGGTAATTAGGCGTAGCAGTGGTGAGTGAGTTAAATCCCAGCGACTGGGCAATGCTGGTAAAGGAATAGCGGTAACCTACCAGGAAAGAAGCCCCATTTCCTTTTTTATTCAAAGGCCCTTCCAGCATGGCTTCCAGGCCGCTTAAAAAATTCAGCTGCAGCGTTTTTTCAAAGCGGTCCTTATTACCCTCCCGCAGGGCAATATCAAATACAGCGCCGGTTACGTTGCCATATTCTGCTGAGAAAGCGCCGGTATAAAAATCGGAGTTCTTAAGCGCATTGGTGTTTAATGCGCTCACCGGCCCACTGGCGTTGCCTGCCACTGCAAAGTGGTTAGGGTTGGGAATGGGAATACCTTCCATGCGCCATAACACGGCGGTAGGCGCATTCCCCCGCACCACAATATCATTGCGGGAATCATCGGTAGTGGCTACGCCGGCAAAGTTGGTCACCAGCCGCGCAGGATCGTTACGGCCGCCGGAATAACGCATTACCTCTTCCATGCTGAAAGAGCGGGAGCTTACGCTGGCAAATTCATTGTTGGCCGCACCTTTGTTCACCTTTTGCGCAGTAATCGTTACATCTTTTAGTGCGTTGATGCTTTCTTCCATATTTACATCCAGCACCACCTCCTTACCGGCCGTTACCAGCACCTCCGGTATCATAGAGGGTTTGTAGCCCATGTATTGAAAGGCTACCTGCTGCCGCCCTATGGGCACGTTGTGCAGCACATAGCGGCCATTAGCATCGGTGAACGTACCGATCTGCGTGCCGGGAATAGCCACCGTAGCATGTACCAGCGGCCTTTCAGATGTTTTGTCCTTTACAGTACCTTTAATAGTTTGCAGATTGCTTTGTGCGGCAGCTTGCAGTGTAATGCCGCTGAGCAGCAGAAACAGAAGGGATTTGTGCATAATAGGTTAATTGATATGCACCAAAATTGCAAACCGGGGGCAGCGTTTAAAAATAAAGTATATCTATCAGCTGAATGTTGCGATGCGCTGACCGCTTTTGTAGATAAGCGCTAACGCTTCTTCCTCATGTTGTAATAAAGCCTGCATCTCCTGTAAGGACAGCTCATAGCTGGGCGCCGCAATAAAGTGCAGCGGCGCCAGCTTATTATACACCTCAGTAAAAATAATGCCTGCCCGCTGCAAATGATATTCAGAGGTGATCACCGTTACACGGGCAGGTTGCAGCGCGCTCACAAGGGGTTTTGACAGCAGCGCATCTTCCACAGTATTCCGGCTTTCTACACCGGTAAGTATTTGCGAAGCCGGTACTCCTTTACCAATAAGGTATTGCTGCCCATACCAGGCATGCGGTTTACCGGAAGTATTAAAATGCGGGCCATAACCACCGGTAAGCAGGATAGTATGCTGCTGCGGATGGAACAATGCATAACAGGCATCCAGCCGGCTCAGGGCCACTGCGCTCAGCAAGCCTTCCGCTGAGTTAGGGCCTCCTAGTACTATTAGTAGTTCAGTTTTCATATATGCATCAGCTATATAATTAATAATGAATAATTAAGAATTAATAATTGTATTGCAGGTAGTTCAATGATCAGGAGGTTTTACAAGGTACAAGCTCACTTGCAGCATGGACCGGTACTTGAAGCGCTTCGTCCATAATTATTAATTATTCATCCTTAATTATTAATTAAAATTGCGGCATTTCCGCTCACTGTAAAACTAAAATCGTTGCACACCCACAATCCTGCGACGTTCAGCCCACCTCTGTAGACCAGCTGAAAAACATCCCGTTCATGGATCCATCAGCAACACGACTATTAATTCTTAATTATTCATTATTAATTACTTCAGGTTCTGCGGGCCGATAATATTAAACAGCTCCTCCCGGTGTGAATCGCTGACCGGTATAATATGCCGCCCGATATAGATCCGGTTCTTGCGGATAGCAAAGATCTTATCTACCGCCACTATGTACGACTTGTGCACCCGCACAAAACGCCCGGCCGGCAAGCGGTCCATCAGTACCTTAATAGGCAGCCGGGTTATCAGCGGCTTTTCTTCATTGCAGCAATAGATCTTAATATAATCTTTCCAGCCTTCAATATGGCTGATCTCACTCACCACCACTTTTACCAGGTTATATTCCACGTTCACAAAAAAGTAATCGGCGTTAGCCTCTTGCTGCGGAGCAGCAGCGGGCGCATTTTTCAGCGCATGATACTCAGCAGCTTTATTCACCGCTTTCAGAAAGCGGTCAAAAGGCACCGGTTTTATCAGGTAGTCCAGCACATCCAGCTCAAAACCTTCCAGCGCATATTTTTTATACGCCGTAATAAAGATCACCATGGGCCGGTGGGAGAGGCTTTGCACAAACTGTGTACCGGTAAGCCCCGGCATTTGTATATCCAGGAAAATAAGGTCCACCGGTTCTTTGAGCATAATGCTCATTGCTTCATATGCATTGCTGCAACGGCCCGCCAGCTGCAGGAAAGGCACCCGCCGGATGTTATCTTCCAGCAGGTCCAGCGACAGCAGCTCATCATCCACTGCAAGACATTTAATCATGTAGTTTGAAGTTGAATTTTCAGGGAAGCGTTAAACCAATGTCCGTTCTGCACAGCGGTGATCTCATGCCGGTCAGGGTACAGCAATTTCAGGCGCCGCACCAGGTTGGCCAGCCCTATAC
>NZ_DATCRF010000713.1:0-3849 GCF_036569125.1 Chitinophaga sp.
GTATACCCCTGTGTAATATTGGTAAATACCTGGTACAACTGCGTATAGGTAGGCGATTTAAAGCCTTTACCCATAGCAGCTTTCAGCGTAAGCCATTTTGCGGGTTTATAATGTGCGCCCGCGCTGGGATTCAGCTTGCCGCCGTAGATATTATTCCCATCGTAGCGCGCACCCAGTATAAAACCATATTTATCCGTCGGGTTATAGCTGGCCTGTACATATCCAAAATAATTGTACATGCTGGTATTGCCCCTGATGGCGCTGTTGTTCAAATGCTGGTAATCGCCGCCACCACCGCCAATGAGCGATAGTTTGTTGTTAAGATAGTCCTTTGCTGCCTGCAGCTCCGCACGGTGAATGTTTTGCGTAAAATCGTTCCGCTGCAGCTCTTTGCCGGTTTCCACCAGCTGCACGGCCTGCGCGGTTTTATAATGGGTAAAATAATACCTGCCCAGCAAACGCCAACCGCTTTTATAGCGGTTATCCAGCGATACAGCTGTATTCATATCCTGCTCATCCAGCTGGTCGCGGAAAGGTTGTACGCCGTAAGAGCGCATCATTACAGACTGCCGGTTGGCATAGCGGGTGCTTACCTGCAGCGTGCTGATGTCGTTTAGCCGGTAGCTGGCGCGCCCCTGTAGGTTATAGCTGTTATAGGGCGGGGCGGTTTGCCCGTTCTTCAGGTAAGTGGTGTTCACATTAAAACCATCGGTACGGTAATAGTTGCCGGATACCTGCACATTTCCTTTCTGCTGCGCAAAAGGAGTGGAGCCGCCGGCCGTAGCATCCACCATGTTATAGCTGCCGTACAACAACTGCAGCATAGCCTGTGGCGCTGTGTTGTTCTGATGAGTGATAATATTGATCACACCACCCAGTGCCTCACTGCCATACAAGCTGCTGGAAGCGCCTTTAATAATTTCAATACGGGCTATGTTGGCAACGCTGATGCGCGACAGGTCAAAATTGCCGTTAAACCGGCCGGTCATAGGCTGCCCGTCTATCAGCACCATAATATAATCGGAGCTAAAGCCCTGCATTTGCAGGCCTACGCTGCGGTTGCCGGATCCCAGGTCATTGACCATGGCCATCCCGGTTTGTTCGCGCAGCACTTCATCCAGCCGCCGGCTGCCCATGGCGCGGATGGTTTGCTGATCGATCACCAGCGTGGGCATCACCGTTCTTTTAATATCAATAATATCGTCCTGCTTTTTAAAGCGGTTATCCGTAACCGTTATCTCCCGCAGGGAACGGGAATGCAGGGTGTCCTGCGCCACAGCCGGCAAACAGCACAGGAGCAGCAGGGTAGCTTTTATATAATGGAACAAGCGCTGAGTTTTGGAGCGCAAAAGTCGGGCATTCCAATGCGCGCCCAGGGAAAAACCATTCCCTTAAATGGAAAAAAAATTCCCGTTAAGCTAACCTTAAACGGAAAATAAATAACCAAATATGGTAATTGTATAATGCTTAAACGGGTTAGTAAAAATGTTTTTCCTGTTTAGAAAAGTATTCTTCCTGATTTGAGCAGCGCCTCTCCGCCCGATAAATTAATATTGCTTATTATTTGTTATTCCGGCAAAAAGAAATAAACCCTTGTCTATAAACAGGTCTGCTCATACAATAACCACTCAGTTCTGTCCTTTTGATATAAACGGAGTAGAAAGTTTAAAAGAACGGCGGCAGCTGCCCGCGCAAACCGGCCATAACCGCGTAGTACAGGAGATCATGAGCCCCGATGGCCTGAGCCTGGGTTATTATAAGGTAAGCTCCCGGCAACAGGGAAAAGTGGTGATCGAAAATAACAATCCTTTCCTGCAGCTTAGCTACACTATCAGCGGTCATAAGAGCTATCATACAAACAGCGGCCGCACTATGCTGGCGTCTATTGATAAGCACCAGTATAATTACCTGTTCTTCCCCAAACAGGAAATTCATCTCGACTGGCAGGCTAATACACAGCTTGAAATATTTGAGATGGGTATTAGCCTGCGTTTTTTCTTTGATTTTCTTCCGGAAGAGCATCCTTTGTTTCCCGTGCTGTCAAAGAGTGTGCACCATAATGAGGCGGCGCTGCTCAGTAAAGCAAACCTGCCGCTGCAGGCCAACATCAGCACCATCCTGTACGATATGCTCAATTGCCCGCTGGAAGACCGTTACAAGCAATTATACCTGAAAGCCAAAACCATTGAGCTGCTGGCTATTCAGCTCATGCAGTTTGAGCAGCTCATGGGCATACCCCGCCCGGAAATATTTACCCGCACGCTGCGCAAAGAAGATGTTGAGCGTATGCACCTGGCCCGCGATATTATTGTGCGGAATATGAATAGCCCCTGCACGTTAATTGACCTGGCTCACCAGGTAGGGACCAACGACGCATATCTGAAAAGCCATTTTAAACAGGTGTTTGGTACTACCGTGTACGGCTATTTGCAGAATGTGAAAATGCAGCATGCCAAAGAGCTGCTGGCGCAAGGTAAAAGCATTTCAGAAGTAACCTACTTATCAGGATACAAGCGGGTTTCCCACTTTGCCCGCGCCTTTAAAAAACATTTCGGATATACGCCGGGTATCCTCAAAGGATAAGTTCTATACACAAACTAATTTCCTTTACGCATTATGCTATAGATGGTATTTCGTGGCCCGCTTCCGCACGCACTATGCTATGGACCATGGACCGTGAACTGGGCGCGAAGCGCCCGGACTTTTCCTTCAGAGGTCAGTTTTTCTCCGTAAGTGGTGAATGAATGTCTGCAATTTTGCATCGTCAGCGGAAACAGATTTGCTGTAATAACAAACCAGCCATGAGGTATAATTACTCTTTTCATTTTTTTATATACGCCCTGTTTGCGGTGGCTATGGTCTCCTGTTCAAAAGAGGATGCTGCGCCACAGGTACAGGATGGCCGCAGCACCGTAGTATACGATCTGCCGGGTGATACGCTGGCCTCCATGGGCAATGATGTGGAAGGGAAAGAGCACCGCCCTTTTTACACGCTTACTTTCCGCTTTAGCGATAAAGCTACCCGTTTCATTAAAACAGCAACAGATTCCCTGCAGCACCTGAAAAATACAGACTGGGATATTGCTTTCAGCCGGGAGTATAATTCTTTTGTAGTAGTGAACAACGGGCAAGTAGCCGGAACACCCGGTTATGGCGGCCCCGGGGTAGGGCAGATGCTGATTGTTGAAAAACCGTATGACCAGGTAACCATGGCGCCTGCAGATGATGAATTTACCAATAACGGAATAGCCGGTGCAGGCTGGGATAACGGCAATGGCCAGGGCTGGTACTTTTACTCGCTCAGCAACCATATTTGTGTGCCTGTCAAAAACCGCACATTCATAATAAGAACAGCTACCGGTAAATATGCCAAGCTGGAGCTGCTGAATATTTACAAAGGCAATCCGCCGGTAGTGACGGATCTCTTCTGGCCCGCTCCCTACCTTAGTTTCCGCTACTTTGTACAGGAAGATGGCAGCCGGAATTTGCAAACAAAATAAGTCCAATACATATGTTTCCAACCATCGTACGGCGGTTTAGCAGCATTCTATTATGCATGTCTGCACTGGCATTTATATCGTGCTCAAAAGACAATGACACCAATGTAACACCCGGTCCGGAGCCTGGCAATGGCGCTACGGTAAAAACAGGCGTGTACAAGATCGTGAACCTGGCAGCAGATACCACGGCCACTTCCGGCAGCGCAGCAGTATCCCTGTATTACAGCCTGGAAGAGAACCGTGTGGTGCCCGAATCGCAACGGCAAACCGGTAACTGGGATATTGTGCTGTATGGTATTTATAACAGCAGTGTATACCCGAATAACGGCGCTGCTACCGGCAGCCCGGG
>NZ_DATCRF010000714.1:0-3552 GCF_036569125.1 Chitinophaga sp.
GCCTGCAGGTTGTAAAAATTAATATGCCAGGTATCGTTGAAATAGTTCACTATGATGGTTTCTTTCTGCCGCAGCTTATCTTTTGCAACAGCTGCAGTAGTGCCATTGGGGCTGGTGCCGGTAATGCTGTTCACCAGGTTATCAAAACCGGCCTTGCCTTCTGTAAGCATAATGGAGATCATTTCCACGAAATCCTCATCCGGCGCGCTCATGGCATAGGCGCTTATAAAACCGTCCTGGTGGGCTGTTTCGTCGGATACGTTGTTCCAGTTGGAGGTATAACGCCCAACGGATATACGCTTAAAATCAGGCGTGTACATGACGTTCTGGTGCAGGATGTGCCCAAACTCATGCTCTATGGTATGGAACATCATTTTCACGTTATTGGAGTCGGAGGGGGTATAGTCGCTCATACCCTTAATGCGGAAATCGTTCAGCACATACAGCACAATACGGCGGCCACCTTCTGCAGTGCCCAGGGTAATGGTGCCATCGGGGTTATAGCTGGCGCTGCCCACCAGCACAAAGAACTTGGGGCATAAGCGTTTCATAAATATTTCACCTGCTTCTGCTACATAATTACTGATCCATACTTTTTTTATAGAGCTCAGCACGGGTATGATCTTCTCTTCCTTAGGCGGCACCAGCGTGCGGTTCAGTTCCAGCTCAGCCTGATCCCACTTATATTTTACGGCAATGTTATACGGCACGGTCAGGCTGTCTTTGATCCAGTTATCAATGGGGCCGGGCGTCCAGGTATCGCCGCCCAGGCCGGGTATATTATCTATGTCGCCCAGGTCGTCGTCTTTTTTACAGGCGGTTAACAGGCACAGTAAAAAAGCGCCTGCAAGCAGTATATGTTTCATTTGTGTATTGTCTTTTAAGGTCATCATATATTATCGCGGATTCAGTTTTAGGCCGGCCAGCTCTGCGGACTGCGGCAATTGAAATACCCGGCGCGGATCGTCCTCGCCCAGCACCAGTATATCTCCGTCGGTTGTATAATGCGTTACGGGGGCTTTGTAGCGGATCAGGTCCAGCCAGCGCATGCCTTCCTGCACATACTCCGCCCGTTTAAAGCCAAACAGTGTGCTGAGGATCCCGTTTTGCAGGTTAGTGGTGCCATAGAAGTTCCGGATCTTCGCGGCGTTAATAATATGCTGGCCGGCATCGTAATTGGCAATGCGTGTGCTGGCGTAAGTATTCAGGTCTGCCAGCGCTGCGGTGGTATTGTTCAGGTATACATTGGCTTCAACGCGGTTAAACAGCACTTCCTCGGTGGTTAGTATGGGCACTACCACATAACCTACGCCTATATCGGCGTTAACAGAGCTGCGTACAAAATGTTCATTGATCTTTGGCAGCAGGTAATTCTCTGTGCCGGAGGTGAACACCTGGAAATTAAATGCCCAGTTGCCGCCGGTTACATTCCGGCGCAGGATCTCATCCCGCTTGCCGGAGGTAAGGCCGTACCGCACCCTGAAATAATTGCGCGCCCACCAGGAAGGTGTTTCCACCAGCAGCAGGTTGGCCGGCTCTGTGGCGCGTGCGTAACGGGCAAACAGCTCAAGGTAGGTAATGCTGGTGTAGGTGGTGTTCCAGGGCCGCAGCAGCGCTGTTACATTACCGGAAAGCACCTGGTTGGCATGTTCCAGCACTTTAGTATAATCTTTCTTAAATAAATAAAAACGTGCGGCAAATGCGTGTGCGGCAGCGGTAGTAAAGTGATAGCGGGGTACGGCATAGCGTGTATCGTCCAGTAAGGGAATACCGTCGGTAATATCCTTTTCTATCATGTCGTACACATAGCTTACGGTTTTGCGCTCATACTGTTTCATCACTATATTTTCCGGTACCGTTACATAGGGAATGCCGGGGTCTGATGCGGATGTATTTGCATCATACACTTTTGAAAAAACATTCACCAGCATAAAATGTGCGTAGGCGCGTGCCAGTAATGCCTCGCCTTTTTCAGAGCGGTAAGCTGATCTATTGGCGGCCTTTTCACATACTTCCAGCGCCTGGTTAGCGGCGGCTATGGCGGCATAACAGGCATCCCAGTAATACTCCGGCGAGTCCTGCTGATCCTCCCGCACATCCCGGAAGAAGTAAGGGTCCACATTGGTATTATCCAGCTCCCCGGCGCCTTTATCATCCACATTGTCGGACATGGATTCAAAGAACGCCATATAATTAGCCTGGGGGTAAGCGGTACCCAGCAGCTGGGCTACCTGCTCCGGTGAGTTCAGCTCCGCACGGTTATCCGGCGGCTTTTCCAGGTACTTTTTACAGCTTGTGCCCATGCACAGCACTAACATCAACGTATATATGAATAATTTCTTCTGCATCAGATACTAACTTTAAGTGAAAGCGTGAATTGCTTTTGAATAGGTTGCGCTACGCCGCCGGAATTAAAAAATTCAGGGTCCTGGCCCTTGAGCTTACTGTCGGAGTAAATGAGCCAGGGATTAATAGCAGCGCCGGTTACGGAAATGTTGCTAAAGTGCATTTTCCGTAACAGCTGCGGTGGCAGCACATAGGTGAGGGATACGGTTTTTAACCGCACAAAATCGCCTTTGGCCACCCGCTCGGTGGAGTAGTTGTAGTTGTTGTAGGGATGCGCTCCGCTCAGGGTTGCCTGCTCAAAAAGGCCCAGTATGGAAGGCACATTGGTCTTAAGCTCATCGCCCGGCATTACCCAGCGGTCCTGGAACTCTTTGGGCATGGCATCCAGGTCGGAATAGCTGGTTTTAAAAGCGGGGTACAGGCGGATCTTATTGCCGGCCTGGTAGGTGAGGAATATATTGAGGGAAAAGGCTTTGTAGTGGAAGGTGTTTGAAAAGCCGCCGGTGTACACGGGATCTACCGGTCCTTCGTATACCAGGTAATCCGTGTTCTGATCCTGCAGGTACACGGCCTGCGCGGTTTTGCCTGTTTCGTCGGTGAACAGGGGCACGCCCGTTTCATGATCCAGGCCCTTATAGCGGATGGAGAATAAGCTGCGCACCGGGTAGCCCTGCTTGTTACCGCCTTCGGCCTGTACCAGTGAAAAAATGTCGGGCCGGTTCCTGGCATCCGTGATCTTGTTGTAGTTATATCCAAAAGTTAAGTTGGTGGTCCAGCCCCATTCTTTTTTATTGATCACTTTTCCGCCTATCAGCACATCGGTGCCATAAGAATCCATGTCGGCGTAATTGGCGGCCTTTAAAGGCTCACCGCCAATGCCGGAGGTTTTAATGATGCTGATGAGGTCAAAACTTTTACGCTGGTATACATCCACGCTAAAGTTCATGCGGCTGTTAAACAGGCTGGCATCCACGCCTGCGTTGGCGGTGTAGAGCTTTTCCCAGGTAAGGTCTGCATTTTCCAGGTTGGCCAGCTGTATCACGGATTCTACTTCTGTTAAATAAGGCCGGCTGGTATTAATGTTACGCAGCACAATGCTGGAATTGGTGGCAGGGCCCATGCTGGCGGTTAGGCCATAGCTGCCGCGCAGGGTCAGGTAATCAACCCATTTTACATTTTCCATAAAAGGCTCCCGGTCTGCATTCC
>NZ_DATCRF010000715.1:0-8084 GCF_036569125.1 Chitinophaga sp.
TAGGCTGGTACTTCGCAGTATCACCCAGCTCTGAGGGAATAACTATTTTGGTTTTATTGATGGGGGCCGGATCCAGCTTAAATACAACGGTATGCTCACCATCCGGCAGGGGATCCAGGAAATAGAAGTTGCGCCGGAACCAGCTGCCATGGCGGTCAAAGCGCAGCTTACGGATGGTTTGCTTGCCATCAATCGTTATTAATGCCCCTGCGGATGAAGGCCCTATCATATCCTGCACACCGATCGTACTCCCCTTAAAACGGATCGTTAAACTATCCTTCGGGTTATCCGTATACAGCAGGTCCGGCAAAGCAGTAAGCCAGCCTTTAATTTCCGGCATATCAGCCGCACTTTTCCAGCCGGCTGTATGCGCAAATGCTTTGGGTGAATACACGCCGGTTTGCGAAAAGTTGCCGGCAAATAACGGCGCCGGCAACACGCTTTTGGCCGATGCATTTAATGACTTCATTTCTTCAAATGCCCTGCGGATGGTATTGGTATAGATCTGGTGACCCGCATCACCGGGATGTATGCCATCGTATGTAAATACGGTTTTGCCGCCGTAGTCCGTTCCTTTTTGCCCGTGAAATACCAGGGTGTTCTTTTCCAGCTGATCTATCACATCTACTCCCAGGTTAATGGAAGGCAGGCCGTAATGCGCGGCAATGTTCTCTGAAAACCGCATGGAAGCTACCAGGTTACCCTGCTGCAGCTGTTTGATCATAGGCTCTGAAATGGTGTACAGGAAGCAGATATCGGTTTGCGCATTGTGCTGTTTGATCTGCCGTACAATGCCCTCCATGGCATTACTGATCTTCAGGGAATCTGTACCGTCATTCACCGCAAATTCTACAAACACCAGGTCGGGGTTATAGCGCAGCACATCCTCCTGCAGGCGGAACACGCCCAGGTCAGAGCCGGTGCCGCCCACACCTGCATTAATGGTTTTAAGAGGCGTACGCGGATATTGCTCCTTAAACATTTGCTCCGTTTGCACCCGGTAACCTTTGGCGCCGGTAATGCTGCCGCCCAGGTAAGCTATTACTACAGAATCGCCGCCGCTTTGCATTTTCCGGAAAAAGTGCGGTAATCCCTGCCGGGCATGTAAGGCAGTTAATTTTCCGGACGATTGTTTACCGTACCAGCCGGTAAAAAAGGCGAGTATACAAAACAGCAGCACCCTGGTCATTGGCAATAATTACGTGAGTTTATGGAACAATTACGCCATGTGCATTCAAAGGTTGTGCCAGCATCCAGTTACCCTGCTGAATAGCTGCCAGGTAGGATTTGGTGCGGTATACAGAAGGACGTACCGCTTTTTTGGGATGGTTGGCCAGCCAGTCCTGCCGGGCCTTTGTATAAGCGGTGATCCAGGCTTTTTCATCGCCGCCATTGGCGGGTGTTTTCTCAGGGAAACGGGCGCGTACCACTGCAGGCACACCACCGGAGTGAATAAAGCTGTCGTAAATAACCAGCAGGCTCAAAGGCAGGGTAAAACCTTCTGCATTAAAAAAGTGGGTGGCGGGTACGTAATACAGGATCTCAAAGGTGGCATCCTGCGCATCGTGCATAATAGGATCCTGCTGTGCGCTTACTTTTAACAGGCGTTTAAATTCATCATCATTCACCAGGGATTGTTTGCCGATCTTGGGCAGGTAGGGCGCAAAGTTTGCCGCAAATTTACCGCCGGCATTTACATAGCGCTCTATAATGTTCTTCAGGTTACCCTGCTCTGTAGCCTGGCTGCGGCCATAGGTGATCTGTTTTACACCACCCTTACCATCTGCCAGTAAGGTTACCTGGTCATACTTACCTTCCGGCGTACCGGTTTCCATTACATTCACTATCTGAATGATCTTTTTTTTCTGTGCGTCGGTGATCATAATAAAAGAGGGGGTTTAAAGGGGTTTAACGTTTTTTATACGGAGTATAATATTAACGATAAATCCTGAATTTTAAACCCCCTCCGGCTATAGTACAGGTTATACTTCTGCAGGTACTTCAACGATGGCAGGCGCCGTCGCCGGCTGCTGCATGGGCTTTGCCTGGATCATGCGGTTCACAAAATACATAAACGCTATGGTGATCAGCGTAGCACCCATGGCCACCATACCCAGGCGGTTATAATGTAACAAAGCGCCGGAAGCTGTTTGTGTAACCAGCAGCCCGGCCACTGCAGAACCAATACCACCGGATATCTGCTGCACGGAGGAGTTAATGCTCATAAACGCGCCGCGGTCCTGCGGTGCAGGGATGGCGGTGATCAGCGCCGATGCGGCCACCATGCGTGATGAAACACCCAGGAACATGAAGATGTTAATACCTATTACCGCAATAAAAGGTGTAATACCCAGGTTGGTGTAAATAGCAATGGTGATGAAAGTAAGCATAGAGCCCATCGCAAATACTTTGTACTTGCCGATCTTATCACTCAGCTTACCGGTGAGCGGGCCAAAGACCATGGAGAATACGCCGGTAATACCATAGATCCAGGGCAGCAGATCAAGCCCTATGCCCAGGTTATGCGTGGTAAAAGCGCTGGCAAAAGGCATGAGCATAAAGCCGCCGGTAGCCAATAAGGTAGTGGCTGAAAAGGCCAGCAGGTAGCGGCTTTGCGAGAGCGTTTTAATAAGATGGAAGAACGGGTTCACATCCATACGGTTGTTCAGATGTGCGTTTACGGGCTGCATATATACGGCGATGGCAATACCCAGCAGCGTACCAAAAACTGTGAGCATCCAGAATGGTGCGTGCCAGCCAAAATGGTTAGCCAGCACCAGGCCTACCGGTATGCCTAATACCTGGCTTACGGCAAACGACATTTGCACAAAACCCATTACACGGCCCCGCACCTCCATTTTAAACAGGTCTGTAATAATGGCAAAGCTTACAGAGCTGATAACACCGCCGAACAAACCGGTTACCACACGGGCTATGAGCAGGAAGGTGTAAGTAGGCGCTATGCCGCATAATAATGTGCCGATGATAAAGCCTACATAAAAGAACAGCAGTAATTTTTTGCGGTCAAACTTATCTGCAAAACCAGCTGCCAGCAGGCCGGAGGCCCCGGCGCTGAAAGCGTAGGCAGATACTACCAGCCCAAACTGGGAGGTATTGATGTGCAATTTATCCAGCAGGATAACCCCCAGCGGGGAGAGCACCATGAAATCCAGCACCACCGTGAATTGCAGCAAGGCAAGCACCGTGATAATAAATACCTGGTAAGAGGAAAAAGTGGCTTTGGCGGAAGGAGTGGTTGTTGTCATAAAACAGCTTTAGTAAATAGTTTAATCCGGTAATTCTTCGCAGTGGTACCCTGCCTGCTGTACCAGGTCAATGATCTGCTGCGCCTGCAGGTGCAGGGATTCTACACGCAGCACTTTATCAACATCGCCCCGGTCTACATTCCAGTTCAGGATGGCGGATGTACGGTTCAGCAGCGGTGCTACAAGCAGCAGGTCTTTCTTAAAGCGGATATTGGTTTTAAACACCCATATCTGCACCCGCTTTTCGCTTTTGATGATGGTTAGCATACATGATAAATTTAAATGAGCGCTCACTTAGTTAAATGAGCAAAAAAGTTCCTTATGGCTTTAAGGCTTTTAATACCAGTTGTAAGGTTTGCATCATGATCTCATCCGTCATGGCAAACTTTTGATTGACGTAGCTTTCGCCCTGTGTATGAAATTTTATAAGCTGGTACAATGGCGCATAGGCCACGGCCCAGAATACCTCAAAGGGCAGCTCTTTCAGCTCCTTTCTTTTAATAGCATTGGTTACAAACTGGCCCATTACTTTGCCAAAAGTTACCTTCATGCCGTTCTGGATCTCTTCATAATAATGCGAATAACGGATCTGCTCTATAAAGGCCACGGATAACGGGTGCTGGATGAAGTAGTGGGCCCGGTTGATCCATTGCTTTTTCAGCCCTTCGGCAAAAGAAGCTTCCGGGTCAAAATCCGCCAGGCTATAGGACATCATCTCATGAGCCACGCTGCTTCCCAGCTGCTGTATCAGATCGTCCCGGTCCTTATAATAAATATAAATAGTGGCAGGCGACACGCCGGCTGCTTTTGCCAGCTTGTTCACCCCAAAGCCATCCAGCCCTTCTTCCACAATCATTTCTATTGCCTTCTCCCGGATGGCCTTTTCCTTATTTTCATCTCTTGTTCGCATCAGGCACAAAGATAAGTGAGCGAACGCTCATTTAAAAATTAATTCGGTAAAACCCGGGTAGAATACCGGTGAAACAGCCGGAGCCCTGCACAAAGGAGCTGAGGATCAACTCTCAATAAAAAACCGGCTCCGCCAAACGCTACGGGCAATTATTGCTGCGTAACATCCGGCGGAGCCAGGTTTGTCCTTGTTTCCCTATGATCCTTATGAAAAAACTATTGTTGCGGCGCTACCAATGTAGCCAGGTTCAGAATAGGCCATACACCGGGTTTGGGTACGCTTACTCCTTTGGTATTTCCTTTGGTCATAGCATCCGGACCAAAGTAGTATACCGGCCAGCCTTTATAAGACAGCTGTACACGGTCAAATACATGCACGGTATCAAAATCTGTTCTGGTTAGGCTGGAGGGGATCCCTTTAATTACGCTTACTTCGTAAATGGGCCAGGTAGGATTGTTAGAAAAATCCGGTTTGGTATAATTGTTCTTTTTGAATTTATCAGGCGTAAAAGCGTACAGTGTTCTGCCATAATCATCCGTCAGGAACTGTGTTACCTCCTTACCCGGAACATAGGCGCTGGTGTATTCCACCCCGTCATTACCTACCAGCTGTTTGTTGGCTAACATAACCGTGTAGTCAGGTTTGGCTACATACCATACCTTGTTGAAATTCTCTCCTTTTGTATCACCGGCAGCAGCATCACTGGCATAGTAGTACAAAGGCCAGCCTTTATAGGTGGTTTGCTTGGCGCCGTCTGCACGGGTAATGGTTGCAAAATCTGCTGCATGCAGGCTGGTATCGCCCAGGGTAGGATTAGCGCTGTAAAACACCGGCCATACCGCTAAGCAGCCACCCGTACAGGCAGAGGCGCCGGGCGTTGCATCCATGGAAAAGAAGTACAGCGTTTTCCCTGCCTTATCCGTCATTACTTTACCCAGGGTGGCATTATTGGTGATCTGTATATCCGCTTTGGGGGTATTATCGTTATCGTCTTTACTGCATGCAACTATTGCACTCATAGCAGCAGCTAATACAAAAAAGGTTGTTGTCTTGAATCTCATAAAAAGTTTGTTGAGTAATGGTTAATCAGTAAATCAATTAAAGTTTGAAGTGCACTCAGGATATTAATACGGCAACTTGCAGATAAGGTTGCTTAGACGGCAAAATTTTTTGAGGGTAGATGAATATGTGTGCTATTACTGCATTTACATTAAAAACGCGCGCGTTATATATAGTGCGGATAATTACAGAGGGTTACTATTTTATAAAATAGTAAGGAACCCGAACTAGTTTGAGTGGGCAGTTCGCAGTGGGCAGTTCGCAGTTAGCTTTTGGCAGTTAGCGGTTGGCGGTTTGGGGAGTGTAGTTAGGGTATGTTTTTAGGTTAGCGGTTGGTTTTATACTACAAAAAAACGGCTGGTGTGCCAGCCGCTTTCTACAAAAATACAGTAAGGACATCAAAGCAAAACATCAAACAGCTAAAGGCTAAAGGCCAAAAGCTAAAGGCTAAAACCTAAAAGCTAAAACGCAGTTGCCTGTTCGGCTGCGGGAACATCTTCTTCTTCCGGCGGGCGGCGGTGCCACCACGAAGCCAGCAGGGAGCCGGTAATATTCATCACCGGGCCAAAGATGGCAGGCGCCAGGCCTACGGTTGCAATACGGCCCATTTCTTTTGCAATGGCCGATGCCAGGCCGCCGTTCTGCATACCTACCTCTATGGCAATGGTACGGCAGTCCTGCTCTTTCATACGTATCAAGCGGCAAAACCAGTAACCCAGCGTATAGCCGGAAAGGTTATGCACCAAACCGGCTATTACCAGTAAAGGCCCTACTGTTAACAAGCTCTCACGGCCATGCGCAGTAATGATCACAATAATAAACGCAATAGCTGCCATGGATAGCCTGGGCATCAGCTTATCCAGCCAGCTTATTTTTCCACTCAGGAAATGATTAAAGATCAAACCGCCGGCTACAGGTATCAATACCATTTTAGCAATATCCCACATCATTTTCTGCACGCTTATTTCAATGTAATTACCGGCAAGCCATTCCATCAACAAAGGTGTTATAAACGGCGCCAGCAGCGTAGATACCGCGGTAAGCGTAACAGATAACGCCAGGTTGGCCTTGGCCAGGTAAGAGATCACGTTAGAGGCCATGCCGCAGGGTGCAGAGCCTATCAAAATAACACCGGCAGCTATTTCCGGCGGAAAGTGCAGCGTAGTGGCCAGCAGCAAACCTACCAGCGGCATAATGGTAAAGTGGCAGGTAATACCCACAAACACACCGGCCGGCATTTTTACCACCCCATAAAAATCGCGCAGGCTCATAGAGGTGCCCATGCCAAACATAATGATCTGTATAAGCGGTGTTATAAGCTTGGAAAGATCATAGCCCTGCGGATTAATGAAAGGCTGCGGGTAATACAGCGCTGCTGTTACGGCAGCAAAGATCATCAGCGTGTATACGTAACCTTTAGTATCCGCCTGCCGGTTGCATAACAGGCCCAGCGCTATCCAGAAGGCTATCATGAACGGGCCTGCTTCATTCATCTCCCCCATGCTAAATAACACCACATTGGTAACCAGCAGCAGAAAGGCAATTATGCCAAGGAACAGGCTGGGTTTGTTTGAGAATAACATTTTGTATCAGTTTTAAGGCTTACCAGGTTCTTCCCTGCAAATATTGATCAAGCGTGCTGCGGTTCAGCTGTATAGGGCCCGGATGCTGCTGCAGCCATAACAGGAATTCTTCTTTGATCTTATCCGTCCACTGGTTATCAATTTCACCGGGCGTATATTTACCGGACTTTAACATGGCATGGCCAAATTCATCTTTCATACCAATAAAAATGGCGGTGTTGATCACCTTCTCCGCCATATGAGCGGGAATGAATAAGATGCCCTCCCGCTGCGCCAGCACCAGGTCGCCGGGCAAAACGATAGCCTTGCCTATACGAATGGGTGTGTTTAAACCCATCAGCACCTCGTTCTTTAAATAAGAGGGATCCCAGTCGCGCACAAAAGCGTTAAAGCCCGGAATATCCGCCAGGCCTTCAATATCACGGGCAGCTGCATCAAACACTACCCCGTTGCCCGAGCGGGCAAAAATGGCATTACCCAGGTTATCGCCTATCAGCGTACCTTCTGCGATCTTGCCAAAACCATCGGCCACATACACATCGCCTTTGGTAAGCTGCTGAATGGGCCAGGAATTAGTATTGCCTTTAAATCCTTTGCTATGGCCCCTGTCCAGGATGTTCTTTTCCACATCCGGGCGGGAAGGCATAAACTGGGCGGTTACTGCCCTGCCTACAACAGGCGTATCCGGGTGCAGTATTTTCCAGCCGCCTTCAAACTGGCAGTGGTAGCCGTCATTATCCAGTATGGTCCATGCTTCTTCAATACCAATATGCCGGGCTTTCTCCATCAGGCTATCCGGAATTTTAGGCCGCCCGTCGGGGAAACGTTCCCCCTTCCAGGCAGCCGTGAGAAAGATGAGCTCTTCTTTGGATATGGTTTGTGCTTGTATAGCAGCCGGCAAATAAACCAGCAATGCCAGTAATAACGTCAACGGGTATACTACTTTATGTTTCATCCTTTATCGGTTTCAGTGGAATTAATTTTCAGCGCCACCGGCATGCTCCTCTACTGATACCGTAGTGGTACTTGCCTGGTAAGGCAGGCTTGCCAGGCCATTCAGGTCGTACACAATCCTGCCGGCCCGCATGGTAAGCTCACATTCCAGCTTCTGGTTCCCATCCATGCGGGAACCGCTGGCATCAATAAAACCAAACTTACCTTTCATCACCTGCAGAATGGCAATGTCGGCCACCGCCCCTTTGGAGAGGTTGCCCAATTCCTCATGCTGAATAGCTTTGGCCGGCTCCCAGGTAGATGCTTTGATTA
>NZ_DATCRF010000716.1:0-8407 GCF_036569125.1 Chitinophaga sp.
CCTATACACCGGCCATGGTGCTGGGCTTTATGCAAAGGCTGTTACCGCAGCTGGAAGCCCTGCCCTTTGTGCAGCGTTATTCCTGGTTTTCCGGAAACCTTACCAGCAGCCGCTTATGGTCGTCTGCATTAATAGATGCGAATGGTAAGCTTACAACGCTGGGACAGTGGTATGCCGCGTACAAACCGAATGATAAGATCAAATAATTAATAATTAAGAATGAATCATTAACGTCTCGTTAAAATAATAAGTAGTTCTTTGAAAGTCTTGATACGCTTGGATTTTAAGCGAATTTAAGGTCGTGACGATTTGAAATTACCAAATTCATAACTTTCTGAAAATCAGCTCGTTTATGAATAAAGGCAAATACGTCTTTGCACAGATAAGTTCATTTCTACCACAGCGAGTCTTTGATACAATAGTCAGCCATTATAATGGAGACTATCGTGTTAGACATTTCACTTGCTGGAACCAGTTGCTGTGCATGATGTATGGCCAATTAAGTAATAGAGATAGCTTAAGTGACCTGGTACTTACTGTTAATGCACACTCTTCCAAAGCCTATCATCTTGGATTCGGAAAAGGCGTTTCAAAGGCCAATCTCGGAAAAGCAAATGCGAATCGGAACTGGCGCATCTACCAGGATTTTGCGTATTATCTTATTGCAGAAGCGAGAAAGATTTGTATGGCAGATGATACCGTTCAATTTTCATTTTCGAATGCTGTATATGCTTTTGATTCTACTACCATCGATTTATGTCTGAATGTATTTTGTTGGGCTACCTTTCGAAGAGCGAAAGGAGCTATTAAAATACATACGCAGTATGATGTACGGACTTCAATTCCGGTTTTCATGCATTTAACTGCGGGATCAGTTCATGATGTGAAGGCGATGGATAAAATTGTTTATGAACCGGGTAGTTTCTATGTCTTTGATAAGGCCTACCTTGATTTTGAGCGACTTTTCATTATTCATAAATCAAAATCTTTTTTTGTCATCCGAGCGAAGAACAACCTGCAATTTAAAAGGCAGTATTCGGCTACTGTTGACAAATCAACCGGGGTGCGATGTGACCAGATTGGTGAACTCAAAGTGTTTTATTCGGCTAAAGATTACCCGGAAAAAATTAGACGCATTAAGTTCCACGATGAAGAGCAGAACAGGACATTTGTTTTTTTAACCAATAACCTGGATCTGTCTCCCGAAGAAATTGCAGATCTCTATAAGCATCGGTGGAAAGTAGAACTGTTCTTCAAATGGATAAAGCAGCACCTTAAAATAAAATCATTCTGGGGTACTACCGAAAATGCCGTCAAAACGCAGGTATATACTGCTGTTATCACGTATACCTTAGTTGCCATTATTCGGAAGCGATTAAATACAGAATATACCTCCTATGAGGTATTACAAATATTGGGAAGCTCCTTATTGGATAAAACACCAATAAATCAACTTCTTAAAAAACCAAGCGATCAAGATGTCAAAGAACTTTTACATAACCAATTGAAAATCTTCTAGTTTAAACGAGACGCTAGTGATTCATTCTTAATTATTAATTGTTTTTAAACTCCTGTAATAAACCCCTGCTTTTTCATTTCGTCGAATACCACTTTTGCCGATGCATCCATTAGCTTATCCAGGTTAGAGGGGTCAACAGATTTGGTGGTGCTGCTCCAGATCAGCTTATCCCGGATCAGGGAATATACATTTGTTTCCACTGTATAGGTTTTGGTGGTTCTGTAATAACCGGGGTTGTAATAAGCGTTCCAGGCATTCCAGTAATATCCCCAGAACCGGCGGTAATAGAAGGGGTAGGGGTAGGCGCCGTCCCTTACATACTCCCTGTCTTTTTCAACATCTGCCAGCCGCATTATAACAATACCATCAAATCCATCGTTCTTAATTTTCTCCCGGATGGTGGCTTCATCTTCCTTTGTTACATCCTTTGTGAGAATATTATACGAAGGAACAGCTTTGTTGCCCAGCATAGCTACCAGCTTATCTTCCGTGGTGCGGCGGTTTGCCTCTGAGTTTAATAATGCAACCACCAGCACCTTATTCAGTTTGGATACGTCTACGCTTACTTCAGGATCGCGCCAGCTTTTATCAATGCGTGCGGAGGTGCCGCAGGCTGTTAGCAGGCATAGCGCCGCTATTAGTCCCAGTATACTTTTCATATATTCTTATTTGAACAGTGATTATACTTGTAAATACCTTAAACTATAATCAAAGAGTATTCCGGGCTTTTGCGGCTATACCTGCGCTGTGCGGCTATAAACAATCCGGGGAACGATGTAAACACTTCCTGCCCCAATCAGCGCTTATGCCAGCGCATGTGAGTTCGCCAGCTCATTTGTTAAAGTGGAAATATCTTCGTTTTCCAGGTTCTGTACCGTTCTTATGATCTGCTCCCGGGTGGCTTCGTCGAGGCTGCCGGCGCCCAGCTTATGAAATTTTGCGATCACATCGTCCCAGCTAAGCGGGCGGGTGTGGAAGCCTTTGAAGTCTTCTTTTTTTATACAGCGCTCTTCGCCGCTTTTTAACTTTATGCAAACTTTGGTATCCATTTTTTCAGGATATGGAGCCGTATACGGATCTATTTTTTCTATGATCTTTCGCGGTGAATGTAAGGGCAGGCTGGTGCCCACTTCCACCTTTTGCAGCAAGGCCTGTACATCTGCCCGGCGAATGCGCTCCGGTAAAAATTGCTGTGGCCATACTTCTCCGTCCAGCAGGGCTACTGCCAACAGATAAGGCAGGCTGTGATCGGCCTGCTCTTTGGTTTGTACCAGCTTACGGGTGCCATACTTGCCTCCGCCAACAATGTTATAAGCAGTAAGAAAAGTGGTTACGTCTATCTTTTCAACCTCTGCAGGTATTATATTATATTGCTGCCGCAGCTCCAGCATAGCTTCCACTGCAGGCTGCGTATGTACTTCTGCGTTATAGCTTTTTAAGATGCATTTTTTGATGAGGGAGAAATCACCGGTGGCACAATCAAAAGCCGGATCCATTCCAAATTCATCCTTGAACCCCTTTGGGCCTTCAAAATAATTTACAGGGCCGGTAACGCCTTCCTTTGCCAGCAAAACCACATTTGTGCAGCCCAAGGCTACTAACGAAGATGCAAAGCCTTTCCACTCATAGGTATAGGATGCGCGCGTGGTAACGGTGGTGTTAAAGGTGCTGGCTGTAATACCAATGGCATGGGCTGTTTGCTCCTCTGTTAGCGAGAACATTTTGCCCAGCGCCGCGGTTACTGACATGGCCAGTAATACTGTATGGTCAATACCTTTGGCCATTAGCGGCATTTGTTCTATCAGCGTGCATTCCAGCTGGTAAGCAACCGCCATGGCAGTTAAAAAATCGCGGCCATTTACGCCTGCCAGCTGTGCGGCGGCTAATACGGCGCCAATATTATCACTGGGGTGGCAGGTAGCTTCTTTGCCCAGGAAGTTATCCATAAAATCAGGATAGCGTATGAGGAGTGTATATAATTGTGCGGCCCTGTCTACAGCCGTATGGCCAATTACCGGTACCTGGCAGGCGCCATCCTGCTGCAAGCCGGCGGTTTGCCTTAACAGCTTTTGTACGGTGGGCGCCTGCAGGGAATAGAGCATGGAGCCGATGGAATCCAATAAATGTTTTTTGAGCTGGTCGCGTATATCAGTGCTGAGTTGGGAATAGGCCGATTGCAAAGCAAAACGGGCTATTTTTTCCGTAATACTAAGTTCTTTCATACTGCTGCGTTTAATAAAGGAACGCATCCAATTTGTATGCCATGGTGAACACGGCCGTTGCTTTAATGAAGCAGCGAAGCGCTTTGCAATATCCTGATCGCTGAACACGCTTTGCCGTAATTGAGCACAATGTTCCACGTAATGTGCATTGCAAGTTTAGTTGAGGCTGGTGACGAACAGGAGCCTTTATAGTAAAGCGTTTCAAGGGAATGGCCATGGCCCTGTTTTTGTGACCACAAGATAAAACACTGCATATGGAACCTTTGAATACAGACCACCGTAACCAATATGCGCTGATAACCGGCGCCACCAGCGGGATCGGATATGAGCTTGCGAAGCTGTTTGCGCAGGATGGTTTTAACCTGATCCTTGTTGCCCGTAACGAGGACCGCCTGCAGCAGGTAACGGATGAATTGAAAAGCGCCTATAGTGTGGAAGTAACGCCTAAGGTGAAAGATCTTTTTCAGCCGGGAGCTGCTAAGGAGATCTATAATGAAGTAAAGGCAATGGGAATTATGGTTGATGTATTGGTGAACGATGCGGGCCAGGGCCAGTGGGGGCCTTTCCTGGAAACAGACCTGGAGCGCGATATAGATATAATACAGCTGAATATTATAGCCCTGCTTTCCCTTACCAAGTATTTTGTAAGGGATATGGTGGTGCGTAATGAAGGTAAGATCCTGCAGCTGGGTTCTGAAGCAAGCACTACACCCATGCCATTGCTATCGGTATATGCAGCTACCAAAGCCTTTGTGCTCTCATTCAGCGCCGCGCTGGCCAATGAGCTGAAAGATACCGGTGTAACCCTTACCGTTTTATTGCCGGGCGCTACGGATACCGACTTTTTTCATAAAGCACAGCAGGAAGATACGGTTACTTACCGCGAATCCAAGCTGGCGCCGCCGGAAGAAGTGGCCAGGGATGGTTATGAAGCATTGATGAAGGGGGAAAGCAAAATTATATCCGGCGCCAAAACTAAAATGCATGTGTTTATGTCTGATATGTTAGGTACAACCGGCAGCGCCGCCTACGCCCGTAAGCTGAATGAGATCAGTGATAAGGAAGATGGCCGTACGGAAACCACGCACGACGCTTCACGGGCGGAACGGGATATGGTTACGGAACATACCGGCAGCAGGGATGGGGATTATAGAGGGTAAAGCGGAAAGCAGAAAGCAAAAAGCAGAAAGCAGAAAGCGTAAAGCACAAGGGTTAAAAGGATGGATAGCGGATGGATCATTATTTCCATCCGCTATTTTTTTTAATGTTTATGGCTGGCCTTTCCCTCCTGAAGATCCATAAATTTGCCCGGTAGCAAAGCTGGCATCGGCAGCCGCCAGCTGCACATAAATGGAGGCTAGCTCCACAGGCTGCCCTGGCCTTCCCAGCGGGGTATCACCTCCAAAGCTTTTTAATTTTTCCTGCGTTGCACCGCCGCTTACCTGCAATGGGGTCCAGATGGGACCGGGGGCCACGCCATTCACCCGGATGCCTTTGGGACCCAGCTGTTTGGCCAGTGACTTTACATAGTTGACCGTTGCTGCTTTGGTTTGTGCATAATCATAAAGATCGGGCGACGGATCATATGCCTGCTCTGATGCGGTGCCAATAATGGCGGAGCCGGGCTTCAGATGCGGCAGGGCAGCCTTAATGATCCAGAACGGCGCATAGATATTTGTTTTCATGGTTGCATCAAAATCTTCAGAAGAAACATCCAGTAAGGATGGCCTGGTTTGCTGCCGCGCTGCATTGCAAACCACTATATCCAAACCATTCAGCTCCTGTACTGCTTTTGCTACCAGCTCCCGGCAAAATTGTTCCTGCCGTATATCCCCGGGTATTGCCACAGCTTTGCGGCCTGCTGATTTTATCAGCTCAGTTACTTCCCGTGCATCCGGTTCCTCATCCGGTAAATAGTTGATCGCTACATCGGCTCCTTCACGGGCATAGGCAATTGCAGCTGCGCGGCCCATCCCGGAGTCGCCTCCTGTGATCAGCGCCTTACGCCCGGCTAAACGGCCCGATCCTTTATAGCTTGTTTCACCATGATCAGGACGAGGCTCCATTTTACTGCATAAGCCCGGCCAGGGTTGCTGCTGCCCTTTGAACGGCGGCTTTGGATATTTAGTGGTTGGGTCTTCCAGGCCCGGTGCCGGTGCGGATGTGGGCTGTGCAGCCCCTTTGGTAATTAAAGAGGGCGCTGCTGCAAGCGCCGCAATGCCGCCCAGGGCTTTGCGGCGGCTCATTTTACTTATGTGATCCATATGATTGCTATTAAGATTAAGTGTTCGTATTTATAATGGGGTAGCTAAACCGGGTAAGCTCTCATTACCGCGTCACAAACTTTAAGCCATGTTGCGGGAACACTTAAATGGTACCGGATGTTCTATTATCGACCGGGATATGGCCCGGAACAAACCGGCGCCAGGGACGGTAATTATAAAGGATAAGCACGGATTAGCTGGTTTTGGCACGGTTATTTTAATTAAGAAATCTGAACCGGAATGTTTATTTTGAGATAAACTATTACATGCCATTGAAAGGCAGCGTATGAAAAATATGATCATGATCCGAAGCACTACTGACCTTGCAGGCAGGCAAACTATAAGGCCTGGCGCTGGTCAGCTATAACCGTTACTGATACAAGAATTTCTAACTATCCGAAAACTGCTGTTTGAATGCAGGAATTTGCTATGGTGGGCAATATTCACCTGAATAACCTACTAACATTATCCGCCGATGTATTTTGCATTTTTGACCGTAACCTTAAATTTATTGAAGTAGCGGGCGCTTCAGGTATGCCCTGGGGATATGAGCCTGCATGGCTTACGGGCAGGCCGCTGCCTTTTCTTATAAACCGTATTACAAAACCGGATGAGCCGGACGAGCAGGACTTTTTTGAGCAATTATCCCTGTCGGCACCGGTAAAATTTGAATGCCGGTTACTGGCCAACAATAATGAAGCAATAACGGTTGAATGGACATTAAAATGGCAACCGGAGCAGCAGGTTTTTTATGGTGTGGCCAGAACCCTGGAAGAAGATCCGGCTGAGGGAGCGGGTAATCCCACGGATGACCAGATGGGACGGATCATAGAGAGCATAACGGACGGGTTATGCACGGTAGATGAATCCTGGACAATAACCGGGTGGAACAAAGCAGCGGAGGGAATAGTCGGTAAAAAGCGCAGTGAGCTGATCGGTGAAAATCTCTTTGAAGCATTCAGCCGTGAGCTGACACCTGCTATCATGGAGGTTTATCAAAAAACAATGACAGAGAAAAAGATCGGGAATTTTGAAGAATTCATCCCGGTTATCAATATATGGGTGGGCATTTATGTATATCCCATCAAAAGCGGCATCCAGATCATTTTCCGCGATATTACCGAAAGTAAACTTCACCGGAAGTATAATGAGCTGGAAAAGCAGGTGCTGAAGGCTATTGCGGGAACACATACGCCGTTGACCGAAGTAATAACCAACCTGCTTAACGGGATCCACAGCATTCATCCCGGCATGTTCTGCTCTGTATTAAAAGTGCATAACGGCAAATTGTTCAACTGGTCATCACCCCATCTGCCGGCATCCTATAATAATGTTGTTGAGGGCACGCCAATAGGTTATGGACAGGGCTGCTGCGGAACCGCTGCTTACTTAAAGCAGGATATTAATGTAACCGACGTGCAGGCGGGTCCTCTATGCGCCGAATTCCGTCAATTGGCAAAGGAACACGGGTTGCAGGCCTGTTTTTCCCTGCCCTTTTATGATGAGGAGCATAACGTGCTTGGCACTTTTGCAGTTTACTTTAAAGAAGCCCGTGGCCTTAACAGGATGGAGGCCATTACCCTTGGCAAGTCCAGGATGCTGCTGGAAAATGTTATCCAGAAAAAAATTGCCACCCAGAAACTTATTGGCAGTGAAACCAGGCTAAAGGAAGCGCAGATGCTTGCGCATATTGGTAACTGGCAGGCTTCTATCCGGGAAGGTATATCCAGCTGGTCAGATGAAATGTTCAGGATCTTTGGCCTTTCCGTAAATGAGATAACTCCCTCCCTTGAAAGCTTTCTTTCTTTTGTGCATCCGGAAGATAAAGACAGCGTATTGCAGCAGCTGAAAGAAGCTGAAGAAAAAAGACAGGGCAAATCCATCAGCTTCAGGATCATAAGAAAAGATGGACAGGTAAGACATATGTATTCAGAAGGACGCTATGAGCTGGATGAGCATGGGAATGTAGACAGGATCTATGGCATACTGCAGGATATTACTGAAAAAAAGAAAGCAATACTCCTGGTTAAAAGAAGTGAAAAGAAATACCGTAACCTGTTTAATTCAAGCCCGCTTCCAATGTGGGTGTATGATATGGAAACCTATAGGTTCCTGAACGTGAATAATGCCGCCATCCGGCATTACGGGTATACCCGGGAGGAATTTCTTTCCATGACCATTAAGGATATACGACCTGCCAGCGAGATAGAAAGGCTGGAGGCAGAGCTGAATAAGATCAGGGGAACGGAGGACTTTCATGAAGGGATCTTCAAACACTGTAAGAAGAACGGGGAAGTGATTGATGTGAGGGTGCAGGGAAATGTAATTGACTTTGACGGGCAGGAAGCAAGGCTGGTGCTTGCTATTGATGTTAGCGCCCAGGTGGCCTATATGAACGCCAT
>NZ_DATCRF010000717.1:0-8599 GCF_036569125.1 Chitinophaga sp.
CCCCCGTAGATGCGCTGCCAAGGTATATGGTGCAGTAGCCAGTGTAGTCCATGGTCCATGGTCCATGGACCATGGCATAGAGCGTTGAAATGAAGTACGCAATAAGCAAGGACTGTTGACCGCCAGCAGCATATCACGTAGTAACCGCAGCACGTAAAAGGCAATGGACTATGGACCATGGTCCATGGACTAACTACAAGTAATCATGATCAGGCATTTAAGATCCATATTGTTCGTTAGCTTTTTCTGCGGCTGTTTTTTAAGCAGCCGTGGGCAAATGGTGGATTTTTGCGGAGAGGCGGTACCACTGGAACGTGACTTTGTATCCAACCGTTTGATGGATGTGATAAAATGGCATTTGCGCCACCAGAACTTTCTACCCCTGCTCAAAGCCAAGTCAGAGCAGTACTTTCCCCTGATAGTGCCCCTCCTGAAACAATACAATATTCCTGAAGATTTTAAATACCTGCCGGTAGTGGAAAGCGGTTTTACCAATGCCACCTCGCCGGTTGGCGCGCAGGGCGTGTGGCAGCTGATGCCCGGCACCGCTGCGGAGCTGGGGCTGCAGGTAAGCAACGGGTATGATGAACGTAACCATCTTTTAAAATCCACACAGGCTGCCTGTGTGCTGATCCGCAAGCTATATGCCCAGCTGCAATCCTGGACGCTGGTAGCTGCCGCCTATAACGCCGGTGGCGGTAACATATCGCGTAACGTAAAAAAGCAGGGCAGCCGGGATTATTACCAGCTAATGCTGAACAATGAAACCGCCCAGTACATTTACAAGATCATTGCGGTAAAACAATTGTTTGAAAGCCCGGAGCTATACCTGGGTGGGTTTGGCTATAATGTGTTCAGTAAAAGCTCTGCCAATGGTTCTGTATTTGCCGCCAGCCCACAGCTGGAGAATGATAAGGAGTTTAAAAGCATCCGTATTACAGTAGGTAAGAATGTACGGCAAATTCCTATGATGGTGTACAACGCCAGGCTGCAGAACAGCGACAATTTCACTGATGGGCAGTTGGTAAGCATAGAGCTGCTGGATGACCTGCAGGCAGAAGGAGTGTACATCAGCAAGAATACCAGCATTTCCGGCAGGGGGTGGGTAGTAAGTAACCGCATCTATGTAGATCTTGGTTTTGGCAATACCCTGGTATTATGCGATAACGAAGGCAAAAAAGGCGTACCGCTTAAACAGCTGAAAGAGGGCGGCGCCGTGATGCTGGTGGGTAAACAGCAGAAGGTTAGCGGGTAGCGGCCGCATGCAGCATTACCCCACCGCACTACTCAATTCGTAATTCGTAATTGAATAATTCGTAATTAACTCACGCCAGTGTTTCATTCATAAAGATCCTGTACGGATAATTATTCGGAGAGCGCTCCCGCAGCTGCATCATCAGCTCATCTTTCAAATAAGTTAAGCTGCCGTCAGAATAAGTGTTCACCGGTTTTACCAGGGTGATACGGATATCAATGCTGCGGCTGTAACCCGCTGCAGTACCGGGCGCCATGGCAGTGCCCTTGCTAACAGTCACCATGCTTAGCTCTTTACCCATAATATGTTTGCACAGCGCTTTAATATCTTCCGGGGTAACAATACGGTCGTGGGTAAGTAAGTGGTAGCGGTACTGGTTAATCTTTTCATCAATATTTAAACGGTCCTTACCGCCCTGTGTATTAGTTACCAGCGTAATGCTGTTCGGGTGCATCTGTATGCTGCCATACTCCTGTAAGTGGCTGCCCATGCGAATGTTATTGGCCAGGGTGCCATTGGTGGTATAGAATTCTACAAACAAATATTCTGCGCTTTCCCTTGGTTTTACCATCAGGTAAGGAATGTTGCCTTTATTACGGCTGGGCTGCAACTGCTCTTCCAGGGAGGCTATCAGCTGATGCAGCTCCCGCATGCGGCCGGCTACATAATCATTCTTCACTTCTTCAAACAGGGAGCTTTCGTCCCGGATCACTTCAATCAGGTAGGCTATAATTTCTTTGGCTTCACGGGAATCAAAACGCCCAATACCGCTGCTGCGCACTACCAGGTCGCCTTCCTGCATTTCGCCGGCAGTGGTAAAATTGCGTACATGGTAATTGGCGCCGCCCAGGTCGTATACCTTTTTTACATCAAAGAAAATATCCGGCGTATGCAGGGGAATAATATTCAGGTAGCGGTTCAGCTTCAGCGATTGCTCATTCACTTTACGGTTAATAACCGGTAAGCAGTTAATGCTGCAATACAGGTCCTCCAGCAAAGAGTGGTGCACGGTTTCCGGGAACTCTACCCTTATCCAGAACGTGTTGGGATCTATTACGGAAGTGGCCTCTTTACCAAAGATCAGCTGCAGCAAAAGCGGCACCGTGCGTTGCTTGGCCGGGATGAAATTAGTATTTACCGTAAGGAAATTGCGGCGGTAGCGTTGCAGCACTTCACGGCTGTAACGCGCGCTGGTATCAAATGCCAGGTCCAGCATGGCATTTACAGTTTCCTCTTTTTCATTACGGCTGTAGTGGTAACCGCCATTCACCGGCAGCTCTGCATCGCCCGCAAAAAAACGGGCCAGGGGCAGGTAATGATAAAACATTTCCTGCTGGTGTACATTGCGCAGGTCAAAGAAAAAAGAGAGCCCGTTGAAGTTGTCCGGCAGCGTATCCATGGCTAATCCCAGCCATAAGTGGTTAGGCGCCGCATCTTTGGGTAATGTACCTTGCAGCACCTGCTCTTTAAACCAGAACTCCCTGCTTTCATACAGCTTGCTGCCAACGGCCATGTAACGGATATGCCCGCGGAACAGGCGGTGGTTGCTGAGCGGGCTAAAGAAAAGGTCTTTGTTGTTACCGCCGGTTTTATGTGTGTAAAAGAATTGATGATCAGGTGTAATGTTAGTGGCCGGCTCGTTACTGGTGGCATGTAAAATACCATAGGCCGGCTGGCTGGTGGTAATAGGCTCCGGCATCATGATCTGTGCCAAACGCTCTACCAGCCGTGCATGCGACACATCTACCTCATTGGATATTTTTTCCAGCTCACTGGCGCAGGCTTCCAGCAGCAGCTGTACCACCGGGTCAAAAGAAGTTTCTACTTCCGCATCCGGATAGCCCCATAATCTTGCAGCCGTTTTTAACATACGGTCTTTGATACGTTCTTTTTGCTCTTTCATGATTGCTGCTTTTGCGTCTTATATTAATCAAAAGATAGGGGGCTTACATAGAAGTAGCTGCTGTAGTGGAACGGGTTATTATTCTTGGCCAGCGTACCGTTTACGCTCACCTTTATTTTTTTCTTCACTTTACGGCCGGCTGCCATATTCAGCTCTTCCTGGCTAACTACGGCTGTTACCCTTATTTGCGAAAGCCTTTTTTCGTATCTCACAATAGAGGTGCGCACCGCAATCTCTACCTGTTCCTTTACTTCATTATTGGAGGCTTTAATATCAAAGTCAGATTCCCATAGCTGGCAGCCATAGTTCGGATCGTCTTTATTTTCACCCAGCACGGTCGTGATCAGCAGGTGTATATGCTGTGATACGGATTCTTCCAGGTTGCATACCGCCATATCCTTCTTTTCCAGGACAGTGGAGAGCTTTAGCGGTAGCTTATAGTATTGTCCGTTCATGGATTTTAGATTTTAGATTTACGATTTTAGATTTGACGGACGTAGATCGCACCGGTCAAATCTAAAATCTAAAATCGTACATCGTAAATTAAAAGATGCCGAGGAAGCCTTTCTTATCGTAGCGTACACGGATCTCTTTCACACAGCCATCCGGATCTTTGATCAGGTTCACCATTTCTATCTTGATACGTTTTTTACCACGTATGGCCTCGCAGAACTGGGAGAAGGTCTTCACATCCTTATCATTCAGCAGCACACGGGCATTCAGGTTATTACATAAATAAGGTGCAAAGTCCTGGATGCCTTTTTGTTTGTTGCTTAGCTGGGTTAGCATGCCCCGGAACTCTTCATCAGAAATAGCAGGCGCTTTGGGCTTTTCAGGCGCCGGTGGTGCAACCTCCGGTTTGGTTTCCGGTACCGGGAAGGGCGGTGGTACAAACGGATCCGTGTTACGGTGTTCCTGCGGCGCGGGGAATACGTTCACCCGTTTCTTTACCATACGGCTGGCATCGCCATTCACCACCAGTGTTACTATACGGTCGCCGGGACTGCTGAATACATAAGTATGCGAGCGTTCGCTATGTGTTTCTGCATTAGGCTGTTGTAAGCGCCATTCCCAGCTTTTAGCGCCGGGCGTGCTGTTGCTGAAGGTTACAGGGCGGCCTACAAAGGCTTCTGTAGGGCCGTCAATTACCGGGAATACATCGGCCGCAGGTGTGCTGGTGGTGAGCGGTATAGGATTAATTACCTGTACCTCCTGGTTCCAGCTGCATTTGCCGGCCTGCAGGGTTACTACAAAACTACCGGCCTTGTTAAAGGCATGGTATACCTGTTGCCCCTGCTGTTGTACGCTGCTGTCGCTGAAATTCCAGGTGTATCCGCCGGCAGGTGCGCTGCCTGTATTATTAGCTTTAAAAGTAATAACTTCTCCTACTGTAAACGAAGTATTTACACCATGCTGCCGGCTGCTGAAGGCCATGCTCACCATGCTGCAGTCCTGCCGGTTACCGGCTTTAAAGGCCAGCATCACTACGCTAATCGTCAGCAAGGCCAGGAATGTGTACAGCACCATCGGGTCAATGTGGCTGGTGATACTGCTGAAGGGTCTTACCGAGTTAACTTTCCTTTCGCTTCTATCGTTATGTGATCTTTGGGGGGCCATCGGTTTTTCACGTTTTTGCAATTTTAAATAATTTTTTAGATAAATTGCCATTAAAATAATAGTGCGTATTAACCCAAAAGCTAACTTACGTATTACACTTTGTTCATATCAATACAACTGCAAAAACCGGGCGTGGACCTTAGTATAAGGAATATGAAGGCGAGACTCCATGATACCGATGTTAACAAATGAAAAACCGTAAAACAAATATTTAGATGACGAGCTATGCACAAAAGGCGGCTGTGCTGGAAGAAGTGATAGATCATATTCGTCGCCTGCATGAAGATGTACGGGCCGAGGTAGTAGTAGGTGAGCTGCTGGATAACCAGCTACAGCAGGAGGAAGTGACGGTACAGATGCAGAATGTGTTCAGCCGGGCTTTTGCACGGGATATTACAGGCGTAAAGCTGGATGATTCACAACCGTATCATCCCTTTATTATGCTGCAGCTTTCGAGGGATGGTTTGTACGACCGTTTGCCGGAAGGGCTGTTCCATGAGTTCTCTTCACAGCGCCGCGGCTCTGTGCAGGAAATGGTGGCTAATTACAAAAAACAGCAGCAGGAGCAGCAGCAGGCCCGTAAGTTCTTTCAACCGCTGGAGCATGAATTTTTCCTGCAACGGGTGTTCCTGGAACAGCGGGAAAAACATTTATTATTTGACGCCTTTGGTAAAGATGCCGACCAGTTATTCTTATCTTTCTGGGGCATTAATCCCAACTTACCCAAAGCGCCAACGAACCGTTTGGTAAGATTATTGCCATATATGCACCGGATTGCAGGTAACATACCCCTGGTGCAATTGTGTTTGCAGGTAATACTGGAAGAGGAGGTGCAGATCGTTTGTGACCATACGCCCCGGCGTGTGCAAAGCAGCAGTGGCGTTCCGCTGGGCGATGCCCGCCTTGGACTGGATACCCTGGCCGGCGAAGATTTTTATACCGATATGCCGGTGATGAAAGTAACTATAGGACCCCTGCAACGTCAACGTATATATGATTATTTACCCTGGCAACCCTATGGGCAGTTGCTGGAAACATGTTATAATTTTTTATTACCTGCCGATGTGGAGATTGAAACCCTGTTGGAACCCAACAGTGCCGAAAAAGGCGCTGCTGTAGCAGATGAGAACCGTAAGGAAGGTATTATGGGTTATAACTTATTTCTGTAGATTTGAACCGAAACACTAAACGCTAAAAGCTAAAGGCTAAAAGCTTAAAGCACAACGCTTAAAGCATTCGGCGTAAATAAACATTCATTGGTATGTTATTAAAAGCAAAGATATACCTGGTTGTAGCGGCAGTATTAGCCATTGGAGGGCTAACCGTTGCCATGCTAAGCCGTTTTATCAAGAATTTTGCCCTGTATAAGAAGAAAGCGTTATGGTACCTGTTTTACATGACGCTGGTGTTTGGGGTAGTGGCCTCCCTGCCATACCTGTTCACTAACCAGAACCTGATGAGCCAGTACATTTTCTCCTCCGTATGGTTCATGGGATTAGGCATAGTGCATTGCCATTTTATGTATACCCGTTTCTGGGCCAATGAAAAAACACTGGGATCAGAGCTGGCCTTTATTGTGGCTATCTGGTTGTTCGGGGGCGCCTTATCCGTGCTGGTACATTACTGGATGTCAAAAGGCACTTTCCTGTATTACCCCATGCTTACTGCAATGTTCTCTTTTGTATTGCCCACCTTTGTATACAAAACCTTTGAGCGGATGATGACCATACCGGCCAAGGTGCATAAATGGTGGCAATATCCTTTATATAAGGAAGCGCCGCAGGTGAATGAGGATGAAATGCGCGACCTGATCGTGATAGGCTTTGAGCTGGAGAAAAAGGTGAATGATAACAGCCGCATTTATTTCCGCGCGCGAACGCCTATTAAGATGGACCTGGGGGACCTGTTCTATCATTTCCTGAATGATTACAACGACCGTTATCCCAATACGCCGATCGATTTCCTGGATACGAACGGACAGCCCTATGGCTGGGTATTTCACCGCAAGCCCCGCTTTTTTGTTGGCACCAGAACATTAGACCCCGATAAGCCGGTATTTATGAACGGCATCCAGGAAAACAGCGTGATCATTTGCAACAGAGTAGTATTATCGTGAGGGTTGGTGCAACCACCATCACTCCTTACAATTTAAACATACAATTATGGCGGAGCCGTTGAAATATTTCCCCGTTAACTGGGTGGATGGGATGAAGATCAAGAAGCAGCACTTCATTGATACGGAGAATGCAATGCTTGACCAGCTGCGGGATGCAATTACTGTAGGGCTGCATGCGCAGAACTATGGCCTGTTACCACCCAAAGCAGAACAAAAGGAATCTTTACGTTGCTGGTTTGTGATAGATAACCAGCAGCTGTGGCGTGTAAAGCTAACGGAGTGCCGGGCAGTAACGCCGGGCGGCGGCCGTATTGAGATACCGGAGCATACGGTGCACTCCCTGAAATATGCCACTACTTTCCCGGAAGCAGAATATAAATGGGATCCTTCCCATGCTGAAAGCACCTTTTATATTTTAATACAGGTAAACCCGTTTGACCGTCAGCCCAGCGGGGAGCCGCTGCTGCATGAAGATCCGCCAAGGCTGCCTTATGCCACGCCGGAGTATACCCTGTATGTAATACCGGCATCGCAGCTGCCGCAAGGCCAGCTGGGTAGCTACCAGATGATACTGGGTAAAATAACGGTAAAGGATACACGTCCGCAGCTGGATGATGATTATATACCGCCCTGCGCTATTGTAGCTGCACATCCTGCCCTGGCAGACCTGCACCAGGAGCTGGACCAGTTCCTGGGGCAAATGGAGCTGTACGGTGTGCACATCGTACAGAAAATATATTCCCGCAAGCAGGATAATGACCTGGCGCAGGTAGTATTATATATCACGGAGAAAATGGTGCAGTACCTGAGCACACGCATTACCCAGTTCCGTTGGTTAGGCTTATACCAAACGCCTGCCGAAATGCTGGAAGTGGTAGCCGGGTTGGCACGCACTATGAAGAATGCCATTGACCAGCGGGCCAGCGCCGGTAAAGAAGAGCTGCTGAACTATTTAAGCGAGTGGTGTGAGCTGCGGCAGGGCGAGCTGGAAACGCTGATGATCAACTGTGCCAACATCCGCTATAAACATATGGATGTAAGGGAATGCCTGCAGCCTATGATACCCTTTGTACGCGCAGTGAATAAGCTGTTTGACAGCCTTAGCCGGCTGGATTATATCGGCCGTAAACAGGACAGCGGCATTTTTGTAAAAGAAGAATCACCGGAAGACAGCGAATACCTGCGCAAGCATAAAACCAAGCGCTGGTTCTTTACAGATTGAGGTTAATTAAGAATGAATAATGAATAATTAATAAGATCGGCCTCTGATTCTTAATTCTTAATTTTTAATTATTAATTATAATGCAAGTATTGAACAAACAGGAAAGAACAACCGCCTTTTTATGGTTCCTGCTATTTTTTGTAGTAACAGTAGGGCTTTTTGTTGTAGCAGTTTTTTTCAACTTCCAGGTACCGGTAAGAGAGAATGCGGAGCTGCGTAAAGAGATCAGCGCCTACCGCAAGGAGCAGGCTTTCCAGGCCGATTTTGTGCAGAACCAGGAGAAGATAAGAGCGAACCTGGATTCTGTAAATGCGCCCAACCAGAATGCTATTTATGTGGAGCAGGAGATTGTGAAGAACCTTTCCAACATGCACAATGCTATTCCCAAAGATGTAGTGACCCATTACAGCCTGTATGATAATTTTGTGCAGATAGGCTTAGCATTACAGGAAAGCAAGCAACAGCTGCGCGGCCTGCAGGATGCAC
>NZ_DATCRF010000718.1:0-2801 GCF_036569125.1 Chitinophaga sp.
GTGTAATCGTTTAAAGAAAAGATCACTGCTCCATTGGCGCTGCTGCGGATATTGGCAGGGCCGTTTATTCTTTCACCGGTCATAGGGCCGGTGAAGGCGGATGTTTTTTCTTTTGTTACCGGTGCAGGAGTGGTATGAGTAGTATCTGATTGATCATTGGTATTGGAAGATGTGTTACAGCCGGCGGCCAGGATAATGATGATAAAAAATGTAAGGATATGCTTCATGCTGGTGCGTAGGATTTTGGAGGGAAAGTTAGCAAAAACTGGACCTGTATTGTGGGTTTATTTTGTACTTTCAAAATTCAAGCTCCTTTATATGAATCTGCTGGAGAAAATAAGGTCTCTTTTCCGCAAACAAAGCCCGGTTGCTCCGATAACAACAATAACAAGGGGAAAGCCCATATATGACCTGGATACCTATATTGCCCTTCACCTGAAAGAGACTGCAGCAACCAGCCAACAATTCATACCCCGTTATGGGAATGACTTTAACGCTTTCTTTTATCAAACCCAGATAGCAAACATTTTAAGAACGGAGATCATAGACCTGTTATACCCGAATAAAAAAATTCATGCCTTCCTGGATAACGATCACTGGCATGATAAAAACCTGTTTAACTTTCCGGGGCCTTTTTATACAGGACAAACTGATACCCGCGGAACAGGCTATGCGGAAGCCCCGTTCAATGTGCTGTTTGATGCTAATGCCTGCGAATATGTATTCCGGCAGCCCCGTAATTTTGCGGAGCTTATATGTGTAATGGACGCAGCAGCGATGGAAGTATTTGTCGGCTACTCCTGCAACGGTAACCAGTACTGGACTTACGAAAAATGTAAAGAATGGTGGCGGCAAAAACCGGAAATAATACAGCAGTTAAGCACTCCGGAAATGCAGAAAGCAAATGCCGGCAAGGAGCAACTTTATATTGATTACCTTGAAACCACCGCAGAAACAGACCTGAGGAAATATTGCTATTTCCTGGAACATCAGCATTACCCAACGGATGAAAATACAAAGCTGCCGCCCCTCTGATCTCCTCACGAAAACAATGGGAACAATTAAGCGGCATGCGCCACCTAACCATTCCCATTTTTTCACTATGTATTAATCTCCGCTTACGGTTACAGCGGTACGTTAAAATGCGTATAAGTGGTAAAACCTAAGAACGTATTATCATTCGGTACGCTCAGCGGGTCCTGCAAATTCCTTAAATATTCCAGGTTGCTGGTTTTGTAATAATTGTACGCTACTTCGGTACCCGGGAACACAGGGCTGGATGTAGTACAATAGTTACAGCCGGTGCTGCGGTTATAAGCAGCACGCATAAAATTATACCCCAGGCTTATCAGGTTTGAATTGTAGGTGTAAATACTATTATCCCCCTGAATGCGCGCCAGCTCTGCGCCGTAGGCAAAAGCCGTTAAAGAGTACTGGAAGTGCACACAATCCTGGCGGTCGCACAGCTCGGGAATAGAACCATCTGATTTAACAATAATAGGCAGATATTTCACCAGGTCGTTATAACCATTCTGGTATACCGTAACGCTGTTCAGAAAAATGCCGATGGCCATTTTTGCATAGGCGGCAGAAGCGTTCCAGTTATTGTTATAAACCGGGCACTTGTTGATATAGTTATTCTTAACGTTGTTCAGGTAGTTTGAGAATTGCGCAATGTCTGCATCAGACCAGCCGGAGGATTTGCCGAAAGGTTTGTAATAGCGGATGATCTCTGCCGCAGCTACAAAGCTGGGCGTTGTCCAGGAGGCTTCCAGCGCAGGCTGCAGGGCATTGGTGCTGGAATTTAATAAGGCGTAGTTCTGGAATGTGTAAGACCAGCCGTTTAAGATCTGGATAGCCTGCTTGGCATAGGTATCTGTACCGGTTTTTGCCCAGCGTAACGCTAATCCATATACTAATTCCGCATCGCGGCGGATCTGGCTTTTGGAAGGCGATGTAGCGCCGTTGGAACCTACTACCACGGTGGCGTAAAAAGAAGTAGGTACGGTATACTTGTTAACGTAGTCCAGCACTTTCTGGTAAGACGCTAAACGGGCAGCATCACCGCCATTGGCCTGGCCGCCGATGTAATCGAGGCTGGCCTGTGTGTTTAATACGCCGGGATGCACGAAAGAAGTGATAGCCGGAGCAGCCAGCGCCACAGGACTTACCTCCATTTTGTCGATCGTGTCTTTACTGGCAGCTCCCTGTTTGGTACAGCTGTACAGGGTAGATACAGACAATAGCAGGCCGATGCCCAGCAAGCGGGAATTCATGTGTTTCATCATAAGAAAAAAAGGGATTTTGTGTGGTTAGAGGATTTGGTTTTGGTTTAAAGAATGATCTAATACGGATATGGCTATGCGATGACGTGATTACTAAAACAGTACAATTAAAAATCGTGGAATGCTACACAGTGCGCTCGTAATACAGCTAAATTAATAAACCAACTCAATATTTACAAATTTTTTTAATTGCAATCGTTTGTGGATAGATAAAATCAAATATTTATGCATTTATATGAATATTTGAAAATCAAATACTACAGTACAATCCCTGCGATAGTCCCGCAGTTAAAAGTCCATCCCGATTTTTTTTATCTTACAGGCTGCGTTATTTTTTAAACCTGATCTGATATTGTAGTTATGAAAGTTTTAGTTACCGGAAGCGCCGGTCACCTGGGCGAAGCGCTGGTGCGCACCCTGCGGGATATGCAGTATGAAGTGATTAGCCTGGACATACTGGCCTCTCCTTTTACCACGCATACGGGTTCTATTGTAGATCGTGATTTCGTAAAAAGC
>NZ_DATCRF010000719.1:0-15663 GCF_036569125.1 Chitinophaga sp.
CTTTTACCTCCCAGGTACAGCTCCAGGCTGCCGCGGCGGCTGCTGCCCACTTCTGCTTTCTGTTTTCCCGGTTTGGCGGCAGTGGTTTGGTTACGCAGCTGGCTATGATCTGTTAAGCCGGCATTAAAGGTAGTATCGCAATAGCTGGCCTGCCATACCTGCTGCAGCTTTAGCCACAGCGCGGCTTCCAGGGTTTCCAGCTGGTCCTGGTACTTACGTTGTTTAGCGCCTTTTACAGTGGCCTTATGCTCCTGCAGGGGTTTGATCAGCTCATCATACACCGCCTGCGTAAAATAACCAATGGCTTTATTCATGCGCTCCTGTATGGGCGATGGATCAGCAGTTTGCACTACCACATCCAGCAGGCTGCCCAGCTGCTGGCGGAACTTCTGTGCTACCTCCTGCTGGCGTACAGCCTTTTGCAGCAGGGTGTTGTTCAGCAACAGCGCAGCTTCCATATCCGGCAGCTTTTTGCCCGGCAGCCAGGCGGCATGCGCCTGTAAAGCCAGCAGCAATTTTTGCCAGTTAAATACCTGCTTTAAGCTGTTTGACCAGAATACGCGCCGTTCCATATCCAGCAGCACTTCCAGCTCATTGGCCGCATTTTCCTTAGCGGCAAAAGCTATCACCTGCTCATCATTCCGGATAGCGGCGGCATGAATGCGGGAATGCAGCACCAGCCCTTCCAGCGAGGTACAGCGGCTTAGCGCCACGTATACCTGCCCGGGCGCAAAGGCGCTGCCGGCATCAATAATGGCCTTTTCAAACGTGAGGCCCTGGCTTTTGTGAATGGTAATGGCCCAGGCCAGGCGGATAGGATACTGTGTGAAGCTGCCCAGCTCCTCTTCTTCTATACGGTTATCGGCTTTATTATGCGTGTAGCGGATGTTGCGCCAGGTTTCCTTTTCCAGCTGCAGGTCTTCCCCGCTGCCGGCCAGGGTAACAATGATGCGGTCTTTATCAATAGACTTTACCGTGGCTATTTTACCGTTGTAGTAACGTTTTACTTCTGCCAGATCGTTCTTAATGAACATTACCTGCGCGCCGGGTTTCAGCTGCAGCACCAGCTCTGTGGGCAGGGCTTTATCACTGAAATCACCTTCTACGGTGCCTTCAAAACGGTGAATAGGCCCGGGCACGGCGGCCAGGCGGCTGGCATTAATTTCATCGGCCCGGCGGTTATGCGTGGTTAGTACAATATACTGCTGCTCCTGGCCGGTAAAGGATGGCTGATAGCGCTGGTTCAGCAATTCCAGCTGTGCTGCGGTAGCGGTATTATTACGGATGCCGTTCAGCAGGTCAATAAAAGCGGCTTCATTTTGCCGGTAGATCTTTTTCAGCTCCACGTACAAGGGCGGCGCTTCTTCCAGCACCTTGGCATGAAAGAAGAATACACCGGCATAATGTTCTTTTAGTATCTGCCATTCGGAATCCGGCACTACGGGCGGCAGCTGGAACAGGTCGCCGATAAACAGCACCTGCACCCCGCCAAAAGGCAACAGGGGCTGGTTGCGGAAATGGCGTAAAATAGCGTCTATAGCATCCAGTGAATCGGCCCGCACCATGCTCACCTCATCAATGATCAGCAGCTCCAGGTCGCGCAGGATCTCTTTTTTATCATGATTAAAACGAATGCTGCGGAACAGCGCATGCCGGTCCATGCTTACATCATCATCCTGCCCAAAACCTCTTTTGGTACCGGGTATGAACGGGCCAAAGGGCAGCTGGAAAAATGAGTGCATGGTAACGCCGCCGGCATTAATGGCGGCTACACCTGTAGGGGCTATCACTACCGTGTTCTTGGCAGTGTACTCCCTGATATGTTTCAGGAAAGTGGTTTTACCTGTGCCGGCTTTACCGGTTAAAAAGATATGGCGGTTGGTTTGCTGTATAAAGTCTGCCGCCAGTTGAAACATGGTGTTGCTGCTATCTGTTGGGGGCATAAATAAAAATGTAAAGCGGCGAAGATAGCGAAAAAAAACGTTTGGCAGGCTGTTCAGACTTTGGCATGATTTTTTGTTATCAGGGTTGTAATTTGTAATTGTAAGCCAACTATTTACAAACTTTTCCCGCCTATAACCATTCACCCTCTTTTATAATTGTTTTTAACATACCGGCCATTTAACCGGTGATGCCAACTTGTATTTTGTTAATTGTTGTAATGACGGTGCATGAAGGATAAACTTTTCACCATATCTTTTTCACCCGGACCTGTAAAACGCCTGCTGGCGCAGCTGGCAGCGGCTTTTGAACCTTATGGCAAAAGCACAGTGAAGGCGGAGCATAACCGTATTTACCTGCCGCAGGCACTGGGTAACGGTTTTATTGAATGCCGGGAGCTGTTTAACGGCCTCTCCTGCCTGTTATTTGATGTGAGCTGGCAGCAGCAGGCATTACTGGTATGCCCGGTGCAAAAAAAGGAGCAGTACTATATAAGCGGCTGCCGTTATGGCTTTCAGCAGCCTTATTTTACAGATGTCAACCATACGGGGCAAGACCTTTCCATTCACAGCGACAGCCTTTTTGTATACAGCACACAGCTAAGCAGCAGCTTTCTTTTCCCGGCAGGCCAACGGCAACGGGTATATGTAATGATCATGACGCACAGCTTTGCCATGGAGGAGCTACGTATGGCTGCCGGGGCACAGCCCTTTAGCAGCATTATACCACTGCCATTAAGCGTACAGCACCGTATGGATCAAACCTTTGAGCAGCTAAGCGAAGGCTCCAACGCTGCTTTCATTCAGCGGCCTGCGCTGATCAGCGCAGCCTATCACCTGCTGCACCAATGGCACCTGCACTTTTTTACGACAGAAGAACAGCAGGAAGCTTATAACGATACCAACCTGCAGGATGTAATAAGGGTGAAAGACCTTTACGTGAGCGATTTTGGCGCCCCTCCCCTTACGGTGGAAGAGCTGGCACGCATGTGCAACATGAGCGTTACAAAATTCAAGAGCGTGTTTAAGTCCATGTTCGGGATGAGCTGTTACCAATACTACCAGGCGCAGCGTATGGAGTATGCCAAACAGCTGCTGGGCAGGCAGCAGCACCCTATCAAGGAAATATCCTACATGACCGGTTTTCAGAACACTGCCAACTTTACACGTTCTTTTAAAAAAGCATTTGACATATTGCCAAGGGATTTTCAGAGAGTAGTACGGAATATGGAACAGTAAAAAAAATGGAGGTAATAAAAATTACCTCCCGTACATTTTCAGTTCTAATCTGTAATAACAATTAAACACCCCTGCTTTGCAGGGAGTCGCTTTGGCGCTAAAATAATTAACACGATGCTTTCCGAATTGCCTATTCAGGCATAATTACAGTTCATTCAGTCATTATAATTAATAATTAAGAATGAATAATTAATAATCGCAGGGCGTGTACTTCACGTGAACACTGGCCTCCGTTATTATTAATTATTAATTATTCATTCTTAATTATTCATTGCTTTTGCGGTGGCGCAGCTGCTCAAGCAGCTGCAGGCCCAGCAACCCGCTGATAGGGCCGCCGCCGTTATCGCCGCCATTGATCAGCACATCCGGCATAATGCGTACGTGCTGCTCGCCAATGGATTCCATTACTTTCAGCTGCGTAAAGTTATCGCCGCCCATAGCTTCTACGGCCAGGCGGTATGCTTCTGCGCTGGATTTACCAATGGCCAGGATCTTTTCCGCCTCTGCATTACCGGTGCGGGATATTTTTTCTGCATCGGCTACGGCTATCCATTCCGTACGCTCTGCTTCTGCTTTAGCCAGCAGCCTTACCTTTTCCGCTTCACCACCGGCCAGCAGCTTTAAACGGTCGGCTTCTGCATTCGCCTGCAAACGCACACTGTTGGCGTCACCGGTGGCTTTCTTTACAGATGCATCGGCTATTCTTTCCGCGATCAGTACACCCTGGTCGGCCTTCACAATCTCTTTCTGCATTTCTGCAATGGCGGTTTCTTTTTCCAGGGTCTGGCGGGTTTCCTGCGCCTTCATCTGTGTTTCGTAAGTTACTTTCTGCTCTTCGGCCAGCTTACGGTCTGTTAAGGTTTTCATCAGGCTTTCCGGCGGCACAATGTCGCCTATCAGCGTATCCACACCATGCACATTATATTGCTCCAATACGCGGCCAATATGGTTCTTGGCGCTCTCCTGCCGTTCCTTACGGCTTTTCAGGAAGTCGATGGCATCTGCATCCTGGGCGGAGTTACGGAAATAGTTACCAATAGTAGGTTCCAGCACCTGTGTTACCAGGTTGCTCATGTTACCGAAACGCGCAATTACCTTGGGCGCTTCTGTGGTGGGTATGTGAATGATCTGGGCTACGTCCAGGTTAAAAGTAAAACCGTCTTTACTACGCACCGTAATGGTAGAAAGGTTTTTATCCAGCTGATGCGCTTCACTGCGGGCAGCGGCCCAGTTCAGCACCAGGTTGGTGGTAGGCACCATTTCAATTTTCATGATGTACGGGTTTATGGGATACTTACCGGGGCCTAACGGTTCCGCCCATACGCCTTTATGGCCCTTGGCCACGATATTACCATGTTTGAACTCCACACCGCTCAGGTCTTCGCCCTCCTGGCCCACAAAGGAGATCACTACGCCTACATGCCCGATGGGGATTTCCGTCATACGCACCATTTCCACCTTGGCAAACCAGGGGTTCAGGAAGTACGAGCCGGCCAGCATTACCTGCTCCTGCAGGCCTTTGTAGCCGCCGTTCTCCAGGAAGGTATCCACATCCTGGAACTTGTTATGCGCGGCAATAGCCTTACCTGCTATCTGCCCGTCCTCAATGGCCTTACCTTCCAGCGTGGTTACAATGCCTACTGCATTTTCAGGTATGCTTACCATATCTGTTATTTCCAGCTCAAATAAAAAGGTGTTGATACGGTAAGAGCCGGGTGTGATAATGGCTGTTTGCCGGCCTTTGCGGCCGCCGTTCTCCAGGAAAGCGCGCGCATCCTGGAACGCATCGCAGGGAACCTTGCGGGCCAGTATGGCGCCGGTTTCCAGCTCTCCGCCGTCTTTTGCCAGCACCAGGCCAATTTTGCCGGTAGGTATAATAGTAAAGGATTGAAAAGTAACGGCATACTGCCAGATCCATTTCCAGAAGTATACGCCGGGGGCCAGTGTCTGCGCCTGGAAACCGGCTTCACCATTCAGCGCAATAATGCGGCCTTCCGGCAGCTCCTGCTTACCAAACAGTACAAACTTTTTAGTGACCAGGCCTATACGGTCTTCCGGTACTATTACGACACCAAAGAATACCCGCAAAATAAGGCGGTAAAAAACAAGGCATAGTAAGGGTATGCCGATGAGCATCACCCATCTGATGATTTCTGTGTTTTGCATTTTGATTAGGGATTTATGATAATTGTGATGTTACCACCAGCCGCCGCAAAGCAGTAGCTTAAGCAGTAAAAGGTACAGGTACGTACAAGCACATAATGCCTGATATACGATACGGGAGCCTTTGCTGTTTATTTAAACGATAGCCGGGGGCGGTGAAGTGTTGAAGTGTGAGGCAACAAAAACTTTAAAGAAGCTGATCGAATGATCGTCTGTTTTCATTTTAGGTTGTAATTATTATTACCACACAAAGTTTATACTTTTTTTTGATCTGCGCAAGAATTAACAGAAATAATATTTGGAAAAATATTAATTTACATATAACCTGCAATCAGCACAACAGTTACTATCACAATACGTTAGATGTTCAACTAACCACCCTCATAAAGTATCCTTATGAATAACCATTTCTACAACTTTTCCCAAAAGGGATTCACCAAACTAAAAGCACTGGCAAGGCCCCTGGCACGCTGGTTAGCCCCACTCTACAAGCCCATCCTGTTAACCGGCACCACAGGTCTTCCTGAAGAAGCAGGCAAAAGAGTAATGATCGTGAACGGCATTTGCATGGTCACCGCATTCCTGGCTTTTACTATCGGCAACCTGTTTTACATTTTTGGCGGTTTAATAAAAGTAGAGATCCCCGCCATGATCGAAGGCCTGCTATTCTGTGCCGTTATTTTCCTGAATAAAAAACGTTTATACGGCGCGGCCAGCATCAGCGTGCTGGTGGTGCACTGTGCCTGCGCGCTTTACTTTGGCGTGTTGCTTGGACAGCTGATCAACATTTCACTGATCGTTGTATTCCTGTGCGGAATCTGCTTCCTGGTGTATTCAAAAATAAAACAGCAGATCATTGGCGTATGCGCTACCCTGCTTACACTGCTGTTGCTGGAGCTGAATTTTTATTATAAGGTATTTGATCCCCTGCCGCTTTCACTGCAGCAACAGTTCCTGCTGCGTTGGATTGCGCTGCCCAGCTTCCTGTTATTTGATATGATCGTAATGATCTATTATGTGCGGGAGAATAAGGCATTATACAACCGGCTGAAAATGTTCGTGTACAAAGTATCGCACGAAATACGCAACCAGCTGAATGCTATGGCCCTGGTAGCACAGCTGATAAAAAGGGAAATAAAGCTGGATGATCACCTGAAGAAAATAGAGCCTTATGTGGATCTGCTGCTAACGGCCATCCATAACATGCGGAATGTAATAAATAATGTGCTGGATGTGGCGCAGATAGAATCCGGCAGGGATGATGCTACGGAAGATGATACTTTTTCCTTACGCTCCCTCATTAAAAAGATCATTAACCTGAATAAGGTAAGCGCCCGCTCACGCGGTCTGCAGCTGGAGCTAAGCATAACACCGGATATGCCGGATGTGCTGGTAACAGATACGCTGAAGCTTACCATGATCGTTACCAACCTGCTGGGCAATGCTATTAAATATGCTGATAAGAACAGCACCGTTACCTTACACATCAGCCGCCAGGGCAGCCAGTTTGCCATGACGTTCAGCAACCATTGCCCGGATATTTCCCTGGAAAGACAGGCAGTGCTGTTTGAAATGTACACCACCGGCAAACGGGGTAAGCACATGGAAGGCACCGGGCTGGGACTGTACATTACCCGTAATAAAACAGAAGACCTGGGCGGTAAAATAAAACTCCATAGCCAGGGCGGATGCACCACCTTTACGGTTACGTTACCGCTAAAAGAAGGTAAGATAGAAGATATTGAAGAAGAAGTAACGGAAGCCGGCATTGACCTGAGCAGCATTCACATACTGCTGGCTGATGATAATGAAATGAACAATATGCTGTTCTCCAAATACCTGACCCTGTATGGCTGCGCTGTTACCTGCGCTACTTCCGGGCGGGAGGTGCTGGATCACCTGGAAAAGGCCAAGCGCCTGCCGGAGCTCATTATCCTCGACCACCAGATGCCGGAGCTGGATGGGGAACAAACCTTGCTTTTATTGAAAAAGAACTCCGCTTTTCAACACATACCGGTGCTGATCTGCACCGGCGGAACGGAATCTGAAAGATCACTGATGGCTGCCGGCGCTGCCGCCATTATTCTGAAACCCATTGATCCCCGCTCCCTGTTCAGGGAAATAAGCCAGCATCTACCTCATATAGACGAGGTAAACACCGGCTTATCCGGCGATTGATTACGCGTTCAGGGACTGCCCTTGTTTCAGGTCTTTTGACGGATGCCCGCCTGTTTTATAACGTTCGGTGAAAACATGCGTCCAGTGCAGATAGCCATGGATCATCAGCGCCAGGTTCTCCACATAGTTAACCACTGGTGCGGCATACAATCCAAAATCAGGCAGGGCCTGTTTTAAGAGGCAGAAAGTGGCCACATCCTGGTCATGCACCTCTACGGCAGCAGCATATGCGGCTTCCATAGAGCAGTTACGTTCATGCTGCAGTACCAGTACTAAGTTCAGTACATCATTGCCTTTTTCCAGGTGTGCGGAAAAGTAGTCGTTGGACCATGAGAGGATGCGGCAGGTAAGCTGCGCCAAACGTTGCAGCACCGGGTGCTCCAGCACGCCGGAAGGCAGTATTTCACCGGTAATGGCCTGCGCCAGGTCTACCAGCGGGTATACATTCACGGCTTTTTCCCGGATGCCTACAAATTCGTCAAAAGCGGGGAACTGCATGCTTTTGCGGTAAGGTATTTCCTGCTGTATGCCTTCAAAATAAATGGTAAGGCTGTTGCAGAAACGTTGCAGCCAGGCTTCGGAGCCGGTGGCCAGCAGATCCTGCCGCAGCTGGGGCAGCTCCCGGTACAGGACCTCCCCGGGGTGTACCGGCGCGCCGTTCAGGATGGCCAGGGAGCGCCGGTGAATGGCCTGCAGCTCCTCTACGGTGGCATATTCAAAAGTATCGTCTATCATAAAGGCCCAGATGTAAAAGCGGCATACCGTGGTTAGCTGGGCTTCATTAGCGCGGGGGAACATACAGCCGCCGGCATGGCCTACGCCGGTATGCAGGTATTTCTGTTTTGCTTTTTCGGGCAGGTAGCTGTACGGGCCGGCCAGCCATTCCTTAATCTTTTCTTCCATACTGTTAGCATATGGGTTAGTGGCATAGCCAAACGGATAATGCAGTGCATTTACATTCCATGCATTTCTCATAAGAGGGTGTTTTTTTATGGTTTGAAATGAAGCGGGTTAGTTTTATGGCATTTGAGTAGAATAAAACAGCATAGCTATACGGTCCCGGGAAGGAGGTCCCCGGAACTGCGCCAGTTCAACGATCCACATAACTTAATTGATTTTAATTCCCTTACGTATTGTTAACCATTAGTTAATGCAAAAGAAGGTACGCAATTCTGTACGGAAATTCGTTAGTGCTGCAGTGACTGCGGTGTGATTGCAGACAACAAAAAAGCCGGATAAAGATCCGGCTTCTTATCTACGCTACTTCAGCTTAGATCCGCTCTGTTAAAAGCGGGGACCTAAAAATTTAGCCTGAACGTATACACGTAGTGGTCATATAACGCGACCAATGTTTTATTGAACACCCGGAAGCTGCGTATTTTCTTTTCTCCCAGGTTTGGCAGGTAAAAACTGAAATGATAAGTACCGTCTTTCAATGAATACACATCTATTACAGACACCTTATCAAATTCTTCTTTACGTTCATTGTTGGCCATCAATTTTGAGTTTACATACAGCCACTGGCTATCCATACAGCTTAAGCGGTTCACCACGCCGGAGGGCGAGGATACGGTGCTTTTGCCAATGTCTTCCATGGCGGCTACCTTGATGTGGGCATGGGCGGTTGTGTCAATAGTGCGGCCTTTGTATAGTACGTTCAGGTTAGTGTCCATACACAAAAACTGGTTACGGTAGTAGTACACGTACATGAGTTTTGCCGTATTAGGCTCGTAGCTCAGTACACCATCTGTGCAGAACACACCGTCTATCTGCTTCTCCAGCAACGGCGGAGATGGCCGCAGGTAGGCCGTTTCCGAAGTACGTTTAACCAGTATGTTCTGTTGCCAGGCGCTGTCATAGGTCCGCATGATAAAAGAGGCGGGGGATAATGGCCGGGCATTAAAGAACTGGCGGCGCCCTTCGGGCAAACGGCTGAGGAGCGTGTCAGGCAGCAGCGTGTGCAATAAAGTACCCTGCAGGCCAGCCATCATATAAAGGTGCGGTGAGTCGATCTCAATGGTAACCGGTCCGGCCAGCCTTGTTTCCGGCGGCAATGTTAACCACATATGCCCTGTATCTGACAACGCATAATCGGTGGTCAGGATAAAGGTGGCAGCTGTAGCATTGCCCAGGAAAATACGGGTAGGTGTAGCTCCTGCAATGTAGAAGGAGTTATACTTAACATCCAGTATTTTTTCCGGAACGGCACGGTGCGGCGGAATAAGCCGGATGAAACCATTGGGCCGGTGGTTAATTTTATCTGATGCAACGTAGAGCCCCCATATAGCTGCAATGCTTAGCAGAAAACAGGCAATAGCAATTCCTATCCTTCCCCGGCGACGCCGGAGTAAGCGAAACAGACGTTTGAACATAATACCTTAGTTTATAACCCCACTATTGCCATAGGTGATTATCTAATTTGCCCATGCTGATCAGTTACAGCCGGTAGAACGGCGTAACGCAGGTAGTACCCTGGTAATAAGTAACTGTACGGCTGCCTATAATGGAAGAGCAGATAGTACCTGTATTTTCGGTACTACAGTCTGCAGGCAGGGATTGCGGAAAAAGGCATTGTGACCCCGACGCCGTATCCGTGTATCGTACATTAATTCTGCGGGCATTCGCTTTTGTAACAAATGCACCGATAGCTACCAGCGCCAATGTGCAGGCGGTTAAAATTACTTTCTTTTTCATGCTGAAGGACCTTGGTTGAAAAAGTTTTTGTGTTGTTCCCAAATTTTCGCAGGTTTTTGGATATCCCTGTTTCTTTGATTTATTAAATGAGATGTGAAATGCTTAGTGGCATATAAGCAAAAGAAGTGGCAAGGCTGTGTCTCCCCAACGATTAATTTTTTCACCTAACAATCTGTATTTGTGTGTCTTTTTGTAACCCGCTTCCCCCCGGGGCTGGTATACCAGCAATATTTTTATAATATATGGCTAATCTACAAGTATCTTCGGTTTTTTCCTAATTGTACCCCTGATTTTGGGTTAAATTTTTGTTTAAGATCAGTTCATTTTGAGGGATAGGATAAAGTGTGTCCATAGGCTGCCAACCCGGCGCCTTTTCATTGTTCAGTATTGTATTGGCCTGGCCGGTGCGTTTCAGATCCAGCCAGCGGTGTCCCCATTCAGTAAATAATTCTACCTGCCGCTCATGGGCAATGGCGCTCAATAAGGCCGGTTCATTGCTGGCAGTAGTGCCCGGCAGGCCGGCACGCCGGCGGATGAGATCAATATCTTCTTTTGCACCATCGAGATTGCCCAGGTGTACACGGGCTTCTGCCCGTACCAGGTATTGTTCCGCCAGGCGGAGCACCATAGATGCTTCACTAATAGCTGTATCGCTCTTGATCTTATATTTATAAGGGAAATAATACTTTCCCCCAGCGCCCACTGTAATACTACCTACCCAGCTGCTCCGGCGCTGATCGCCATCTTCAAATCCATTTAATAAAGAGCTGCTTAAGACCGAAGAATTGGTTTCCCCGGTAGCAGGCGCCCTTGTAAGGATGAAGTTCTTGCCCTCCCAGGTATTTACGCCTGCGCTGTTGGATAATAATTGCCAGATGGCTTCATTGCTCTTTATAAGAAATACCTTATCCAGCGATTCCTCCAGCTGATAAGTGCTTGTATTATTGATCACTTTCCCAGCCTGCGTTGCCGCTGCCTCCCACTTACCGGCATATAAATAAACCCTGGCCAGGAAAGCGGTGGCAGCCCATTTATTCGGGCGCACTCTTTCTGTATTATCGGGCAGCAATGACTGCGCTTCCACCAGGTCGGCAGTAATATGGTCATAAACTGTTGTTCTCAATTGCCGGTAACTCACTATGTTCTTGGTGTAATCTGTTACTTCCAGGTAAGGTATATCACCAAATAAGTTAACCAGGTAAAAATGACAAAAAGCCCGTATAAACAAGCCCTCCCCTCTCAGCCGCGCCTTTGTTCCTGCACTTACCCCCTGGGATTTTTCCAGCCCTTCCAGCAATAAATTGGCGGCGTAAATGTAGTGATAGCCTTCATCCCATAACTGGTTCTCCACCACCGAGTTATTACTGTTCAGGCTATTTTCATAAAACTCCCGCGGCACTGTTAAGCTGGAATAATTTTGCAGCTCGTCGGCAGACAGCGCACTTAAAAAAGTAATGCTCCTGGAATTACCACTGGCAAAACCTTTACTGCTGATCATATCTCCATAAATGCCAATTACAGCAGATGTTGCATTGGCGTCACTGGTAAAAACAGTGGTTGGTGTTGTTTCCGTAGGCGGTACCGGTACTTCTATCAGTTTTTTACAGCCGCTTATAACAACAGCAAATGCCAACATCAGAACACCTGCAACAGCGCTATTCTTCCAGGATTTTCCTGCAAAAAGCAACCAGGGTGTTATGTGCTGTTTTTTTTGCTGCATTATTAATGCTGTTAAAGTACTAATTGTAAACCTAATGTCCATATCCTTAAAGGTGGATATATTTCATAACCACCGGCAGCTTCCGGATCCAGTCCCTTATAACGGGTAAAAGTAAACAGGTTTTGGCCCTGCAAATACAAGCGGGTGCTTTGCAAATGTGCGCTACGCATCCATTTTTCCGGTAAGTGGTAGCTGAGGCTCAGGTTTTTTAACCGGGCATAGGAAGCATCTGTAATCATAGCATCGCTTCTTTGCATATTCAAATAGGCCGTGTAGGCATTATCCAGCATTTGAGAAAACTGCTGCATCCCATTGTGATTGCCCGCTACCTGCCAACGCCCCAATACTTCTACCGGCTGGTTATCTGCCATGCCCGGCATCAGGTGTGTATACAAAAAATTATAACGGTTCTGTTTTACAAACTGGAACAGCACATCCAGCTGCCAGCCTTTATAGTGCAGGCTATTTTGCAAACCACCGTAAAAAATGCTGCCGGTCCTTTTTGTATAACTGTAATCTTTTGTATACGCTATTATTTTGCCGTCTCCATCCACATCTTCAAATTCATAGAAACCTGTTTTGTCATTCACGCCTTTATAATGAAATCCCTTGATGATGTTCAGGGGCTGCCCCACCGTGAAATAGTTATTATAGGGCGAGTTTTCAAGATTAGGGAATGCAAGCAGCTTGTTATTGGGAATGCTGATATTAAAACTAGTACTCCAGCTGAAATGTTTATGCTTTACATTCACGGTATTCAGCTCAAACTCCCAACCTGTATTTTGCACAACGGCTGGGTAATTATCAATAATAAAATCAAAACCGCTTAAGCCAGACAAGGGATATCTAACCAGCTGATTAGAAGAACGGTTGTGGTAATAGCTGGCCCTGAAAAGCACCTGGTCTTGCCGGAAACCCAGTTCCAGCCCAACTTCCGCCTTTTTGCTCAATTCCCATCCATAATTGGGATTGTATAAACGGGTAGGCGACAAACCTCCCAGGCCCGCATAAGGCGGAGAGGTAGAATAGCTGGCATAATAACCGTAATCTGCTATCTGGTCGTTACCGGTACGGCCGTAGCTGGCGCGCAGCTTACCAAAGCTCAGGAAAGGCAGTGTATTCTCCACCCAATGTTCCCTGGAAAAGATCCAGGCGGCGCCTACTGATCCAAAATTGGCCAGCTGCCTGCCCGGGCCAAAGCGGCTGGAGCCATCCCTTCTACCGGTAAGGTTAACAATGTATTTGCCCTCCCAGTTATAATTAATACGGCCGAACAATGCGTTATAATGGTACTTGTAGTATGATTCTCCCAATTTTTGAATGCTGGAGGCAGCTGTCATGCTTTCCAATAGTTCATCATTGGCGTATCCAAAAGCATAAAATCCATCCTGGCTCCTTATTTCCTGCTGATAGGTTGTACCAACCAATATTTCAAGGTCGCCTTTTGCTACAGGTCTTTTATAAATGAGCTGTGGTTCTATGCTCAGGCTTTTACTGCTGCCATTACCGAAGAATGAATATCCCAGCTGGTTATAGGCGGGGTTAAAAGCGCTTATTGGATTGGGCTGCACCTCATGCATTTCCATCAGGTTATACCCTACGTTTGCCTTTACCTGTAAACCTGGCAGTATATTATAGCTTAGTACTGCATTGGTCATAAGGTTATTGGTCTTGGCCTTATAAGTTTTCAAAAAGGAAGCCATCGGGTTCTCAAAAGTGCCATCCTCCCAATTCAGCTGCCCGTCTTTATAAATTGCCGGCGCAGTGGGCGGCGTTCCTACAAATTCCGACATATCCCTGGCCGGCAAATAGTTCTTATCCGCCACATAGCTGGCGCCTATGGTGAGCTTAAAACGTTTATCGCGGGAAAGCATATTCAGGTTGATACGGCCGGATGCTTTCTGGTAATTAAAATCGCCGGGGTAAATCGTGCTTTCCCTGCGGTAACCGCCGCTGATACGGGCCTGTATGGTAGAGTCGCCGCCGGAAAAGGCAATTTGCCCATCCGTAATTTTTGCGGTCCCTCCCAATAGCTCTTTCTGCCAGTTGGTATAACGGGTGGTATCCCATGAAACTATATCATAATCAGAAGCTTGCGGGATGGTTTTATCATTCTTAAATGCCTCATGGCGCATTTGCAGGTATTGCTGTGTATTCAGATAATTGACGCTATGCCCCATGGCGCCTACGCCACTGTAAATGTTGGCATCCATTTTCATGCGGCCCTGCTTGGCTGCTTTGGTAGTGATAAGTATCACGCCGTTGGCGCCGCGTGATCCGTAAATAGCGGTGGCATCTGCATCTTTCAGCACATCAATGCTGGCAATGTCTGCGATGTTGATCATATTCAAAGGGCTGGAGGCGCCTAATGCGCTAATAGGACCACCTTCCGTGGCTATATTATTCAAAGTGAGCGCCGTACCCGGAAATGGTATGCCATCTACAATATATAAGGGGTTATTACCGGCGGCAATACTGTTACGGCCGCGCAGCTCCACCTTAACTTCTGCTCCCGGCAGGCCGGATGTTTGGGTTATACTGAGCCCGGGTATGCGGCCCTGCATAGCCAGCAAGGGATCGGACACCGGCTGCTGGGCAATATCTTTTGAGGTAACCTCGCTTACCGCGCCGGTAAGATTACGGCGGGTGCTGGTACCATAGGCAATTACCAGCACTTCATCCAGGCCGGTAACGGCGGGGGTCAACTGTACCTTTAAAGTATCATCATCAAATACCTGTACGTCTTTGGGAGCATATCCTATACAGCTGATGCTCAGGACTGTTTTTTTACGGATGCCGGAAAGCAGGAATTTCCCGGCCTCTGAGGTGGAGGCGCCTCTGCGGCCGCCTTTTACAATAACTGAAGCGTTCTGCAAAGGAACGCCGCCTTTATCTGTTACCACACCGGGAATGCTCATGGTAGCTTCATCCGGCATCTGGCCCAGGTCCGGCTCTCCGGGCTTTTTGGGCAAGATCACAAACGTTTCTTCCCGGTAGTACCAGGTGAGGTGCTTTTTCCGGAGCAGGAAGGCCAGCACATTGTCCAGCGGCTCCCGCCTGAATTCTACGGTGATCCTTTCTTCACTGCTCAGCTGTTCATCATTATAGAAAGCCTGCATATGGGTTTGGTCCCATACGACGTTGAAAAAGTCGGCCAGGCGCACGTTTTTCCCAACAAAGGAAATGCGCTTACCTACCGGTTTATATTGTGATTGCGCTTTTAAACCTGGCGACAGTACTGCTAATGCAAAAAATAATGAAAACAAGAATTTATAAGACATAAGCAGGGATCGGCGGTCGTTTTGCATATTTGGGATATGACAACTATTATCGGAAATATATACGAAGTTCACGGCCCTACCTATTTTAAGGTAAGAATGGCCAATGCCCCTGATTAGAAAAATGTGCAGTAAGGACACCTTTTAACAGCTAAATGGTCTACTTTGAAGAAAAATATTCAATTTTTTTTAATATACGCCCTTATTATTTAGCAAAAAAATTTTCAGTAACAACGATGGTTGATTGCCGGTGGTTGATTACTTTTTACCGCGAGATCCAAACTGATATTCAGGCCTTTGTGCCGGCTGCGGTGGTTCTATTCGTGTATAGGGTATGGTACTATGAGGAATGAACGGAGCCGGTTTTCAATACAAAGAAAGCAAAAAAAAATGGTCCGGTAAGAAAATGCTTACCGGACCGGGAAAATTGATAGTTGTGTCGTGTTAAATG
>NZ_DATCRF010000720.1:0-2897 GCF_036569125.1 Chitinophaga sp.
GGTTAAGACGCATCCCTTTCACGGATGAATCACGGGTTCGATTCCCGTACGCGGTACTTGTAGAATTGCTCAAATTGAGGGCGCATCCGAAAACGATGCGCCCTTTTTCTTTTCGGGTCGTTTCCGCAACCCCGCCAAACCGGAGCTGTTAGCGCGCAGCAGTGTTGACACCTGCCATAAAATGCTATTGTTCCGGCAACGGCCCGGCGGGCGCAGCATCTGAAGCCGGTCCGGTACTACAGGAATTACCAGCCCTTCTTTATATTTATATATGTATTTTGAATTTGTACCTAATCCGCAGTTTGATTTTCTGACGAGCTTTGCCCAAAAGTTCAACATTCCCCTGGAAGGTGACCGGCTGATCATTCCGCCTGTTATGGGTACCGGTAGTATCAGGAAGATCACCTTATCGCCTGGAATGAAGCTTGTCATCCACCGTTATAAGCTCCACGAGGATTTTATCCTGAACAGGATAGGAATTGATGCGCCCAACAATCTTGTAAGCGTTATATTTCATAGCAATGAAGCCACAGCCAGCGTGGATACCGGGGAAAAAGCCGATCCTCTTTCACGAAGCAGCGCATTTGCCATACAGATCGCATCAACGGACCTTAACTCACAGATCCGTTTTCCCGCCAATACAGATATCTACTTTCTGGTAGCAGGCATTATGAAAGATACCCTGAAAGAGCTGCTTGCTATCAAAGAGCCTAACGGTGTTGTACAAACTATATTAAACGGAGCACCCGGATTCCTGTTCTATGAAAGCATGAGTGTTGAGATACATAAGATCGTGAAGCAGGTGACGGATGCCCGTGAAGATAATGAGCTGGGTAACTTTTATCACCGGCTTAAGATGCAGGAATTACTTTACCTGGTATTTGAAAAGCTTCAGAAGCGGGAAACCCAGCACCATAGCACGGTTCATAAAGACGATGTAGAAAAGCTGTCTTTGATCAGAACAGCCATTCTTTCAGATCTTGCTGTGCCACCCAGCCTGCCGGAGCTCGCAAAAATGGCGGGATTCGGCGAAACAAAGATGAAAGACTTATTTAAACAGGTATTCGGCGATACGATCTACAACTATTATCAGCAAGCCAGGATGGAAGAAGCGGCCTTTCTCCTTAAACACGGCGGCTTATCTGTTTCAGAAACAGGCTACCAGCTTGGGTTCGCCAATCTCAGTCACTTCGGACGCATCTTCGAGAAATATCATGGGATGAAGCCCAAAAAATACGCCGCTGGCGGATAAGACTATTTTTCAGCCATAAGCAGCTATTTTCCACCTCGGTGATGGAGCAATTTTGTGTTGTCATCAACAACGATAACAACATGAACACATTACTAGCGCCTTATAATAAAGGCTCTTTACAGCTGAAAAATCACCTGGTCATGGCGCCCATGACCCGCAGCCGGGCAATCAACAACCTGCCAAACGAACTAATGGCAGCCTATTATGCACAAAGGACCGGAGCCGGTCTTATTATTACGGAAGGCACCGCACCATCACCCAATGCGCTGGGTTATTCAAGAATTCCCGGCATCTTTTCCAAAGAACAAGCAAACGCCTGGAAAGCCATAACCACTGCGGTACATGCAGCAGGAAGCAAAATGTTCCTGCAGCTCATGCACACCGGGCGTATCGGTCATCCGGCCAACCTGCCTGCCGGCGCCCGCCTGGTAGGCGCATCCACGATCAAAGCTGCCGGAGAGATCTGGACGGATACAGCAGGCAACCAGGCTTACCCCGAACCTCATGCGTTAACGGATGAAGAAGTGGAGGCCGTAATAGCCGAGCATGTGCACGCAGCCCGCAATGCGATAGCAGCCGGCTTTGACGGTGTGGAGCTGCATGGCGCCAATGGATACCTGGTAGAACAGTTCCTGAACCCGCATGTTAATAACCGTACCGACCGCTGGGGCGGCAGCATAGAGAACAGGGTTAGGTTTGCTGTCAGGGTAGTACAGGAAATGGCTGCTGCGATCGGGGCCGGCAAGGTAGGTGTACGCTTTTCTCCATACTCCACCCTGGGCGACCTCCCATCCTATGAGGAACAGGAAGTGCATGAAACCTATGCGCTGCTGGCGGCGGAGCTGAACAAAAGCAATATTGCCTACCTGCATATAGGAGTGTCTGCCGTTATTCCTCAAAAGACCTTCGATGCCATACGGGAAAATTTTAAAGGAACGATCATCCTTTGCAACGGCCTTACGCCTGAAACGGCGGAGACAGCGCTGAATGCAGGTTTTGCCGACCTGGTTGCCTTTGGCCGCGCCTACCTTGCCAATCCCGACTTAGACAAACGGATTGCAACAGGAGCCACTTTAAATCAACCCGATTATAACACCCTTTATACCCCCGGTTCCGCGGGTTATACGGACTACCCTGTACTATGAAAAAGATAACATATAACCGCTTCGGCGGAACGGAAGTATTGCAAATGACGGACGCCCCCATGCCTGAAGGAGACATCATTGTAAAAGTGAAGGCTGCTTCCATTAATCCACTTGACTGGAAGCTGTGGCAGGGAGATATGAAGCTGATGAGCGGACGTAAATTCCCAAAATCAGTGGGGATCGACTTCTCAGGCATCGTAGAACAGGGCAGCGGTAAATATCATAAAGGAGACGAAGTATTCGGCATAACCAGCATATTCAAAGGCGGCGCGCTCGCGGAATATGTAGCAGTAAAAGCGGAAGATATTGCCCGCAAGCCCGCCGGTATAACCTTTGAAGAAGCAGCAGGCCTTCCTGTGGCCGGTGCTGCCGCCCTGCAGATCTTCGACAAGCTATTGAAGATAGCACCCGGTATGCAGGTGCTGATCAACGGCGCAGGCGGAGGCATTGGCCCGCTTGCCATTCAGCTGGCTAAAAAAGCAGGAGCCAGTGTTACAGCG
>NZ_DATCRF010000721.1:0-11076 GCF_036569125.1 Chitinophaga sp.
TATAAAAATACATGGGATGGGAAATGTAACGAAGGCCTCCATATTGGAGAGGATGTGCCGGATGGTACTTACTACTATATCATTATACTCAATGATAAGGACCGGTTTGTAAACTACATTACAATAATGCGTTAGTTATGAAAAGTGCATATTTGATGCTTGCATGCCTGCTGCTGGCAGCTATGCAAACAAAAGCGCAGCAGGACGCCATGTACAGGCGGCAATGGGTGGGGGTAGATGGAGCTCAGCAAACCGGCACCATATCATTGGATATGTCGGTAGCGGATGATAAGGTAGGCCTGGGCATACAGGCTTTTAACGACCAGATAGGCATCACCAAAACAACCGGTTTTTATGGAACCTATGCATACCGTATCCGTTTCCAGGAAAAAGGTACCCTGGCCATTGGCTTGCAGGGCGGCGTAAGTAATTACCGGGCCAATCTGACTAAAGTAGACCTGATAGATTCAAACGACCCGGCCTTTTCTCAAAACATAAATGCCCTGCTGCCCAGCTTTGGGGCCGGACTATATTATAACTCAGACCGCTTTTATGTGGGATTTTCCATTCCCAACCTCGTAAAAAGTTATTTACGCAAAGATCAGATCTATTATACCGCCGACGTGATCGCAAAAAAGTACCTGCACTTTTTCTTTATCACCGGCTATGTATTTGACCTGGGCGAGGATTTTAAGCTCAAACCCTCCACCCTGGTAAAAGTAGTGCGGGGTGCGCCGGTGCAGGTAGATCTGAATACCAATCTCTGGATCAAAGATCTGGTGGCCGTAGGCGCATCCTACCGCACCGGCGATGCAGTAGCCGGCCTGCTGGAAATACAGGCTACACACCAGCTGCGCATTGGTTATGCCTATGATCATAGTATCTCCAACCTGGTGAAATATAACCAGGGCACACATGAGATCATGCTCCGTTTTGAATTTGGATGGGATAACGGGAAAGTATACTCTCCCCGCTATTTTTAAACCTGCACGATGAAGTATCACTATTATCTGCCAATATTTTTGCTGCTGCCGATGTTCATCCAGGCGCAGGCTACGCTGGTAGCCAGGGGCGATAAAGCTTTCCGGGACCTGCGTTATGTAGATGCCATTGACCTTTACCAGGATGCCCTGGCAGAAGATTCCATCAATAAGGCCACGATGATAAAGCTGGCGGAAAGTTATTACAGAACGCAGCAATACGATGCATCCCTGAGCTGGTACCACAAAGCTATACAGGCCGATGCGGCCGCCGCCACAGATACCGTATTATACCGCTATGCACAGCTGCTGGCCATGAGCGGTCAGTACCCTGCCGCTGCCGGGGCCTACCGGCAGTACATGGCTAAAGGCCACCCGGATGAGCAGCTGAACAACATGGCGCAGATCTATGAAAACAATATCTCCTCTTTTTACAAGGATACTTTGAACACACAAAGCCGCCTGCTGAATATCAACAGCGGGTATGCAGATTTTTGCCCGGTGTTTGTCCGTGCCGGGCTGGCCTTTGTATCAGACCGGCCCCGCGTACAGGCATTTAAGAAAATGAACGGGTGGACCGGCGGTGAGTTCCTGGAGCTGTTCTATATAAAAGATACAGCGCGGATAAAGGATGTAATGCTGCGCACCCCGGAGCTGGAAGATGTATTGTCTTATGCGCCGCAGGATAAGATAGTGAATGATGATAACGATCCTAAAAGCAGCGCCGGCAGCCCTGAGATAGCAGTAAACCGTAAGCTGAACTATAGGCCGGTGGAAAATCAGCTTTCCTCCCGGATGGTGATGGTTTTTGATAACCGGCTGGGCGGGCGTTTTCATCTGGGGCCGATGGCCTTTAGCCATAACCAGGATACGGCTGTGATCACTTATAATTACCCGGCAAAACAGGGAAAGAATGGCGTTAGCCGCCTGCAGCTGCAGTTTTTCAAAGCCACCCGCAATGGGTGGGAAAAGCTGCCGGACTTTCCATATAACAGCCCGGATTATAATGTAGGACACGGCGCGCTGCACCCAAATGGGAAAGTATTGTTCTTTACCTCCGATATGCCGGGCGGGCTGGGAGGGAAGGATCTTTATTACTGCCTGCTTACAGAAAAGGGCTGGGCGCCGCCGGTAAATGCAGGTCCGCTGGTGAATACCGCGGGGAATGAAATGTTCCCTTATGTATCACCGGAAGGGGTGCTGTATTTTTCATCCGACCGCTGGCCGGGCCTGGGCGGGCTGGATATTTTCAGTGTAAAGCTGGAGGGTGGATACAAAGCAATAGCTGCCCCACAAAACGCAGGGGCGCCAATGAACAGCCGCCGTAATGATTTTGGCGTGCTGCTATATGATCATGATCACCGGGGATATTTCAGCTCAGACAGGCGGGGGAACGATGATATTTACAGGTTTTCGCCCGTGAGCAGTGCGCAGTAATGCAGGCATACTGCCTGTACAAACGACAAACAACAAGGCTGAACAGCGGTGCAAAGCCATAGCCTGCGCCCGCTGTTTAACCTCATATGCCTTTTTAGCTTACATGTTTGCCTACCACTTTTGCCAGCTCAAACATAGAGATCTGGCTCTTACCTTCAAAGATCCCTTTCAGCTTATCATCGGCATTGATCATGCGTTTGTTCTGCTGATCCTGCAGGCCATGCGCCTTAATATAATCCCAGATTTTTTTGATGATCTCTGTTCTTGGCAAAGGTTGGCTGCCTACAACTGCAGCTAATGCAGGGCTGGGCGTAAGCGGGGCCATTAAACCTGTATTGCTTTTCTTAGCGGCAGTTTTGGGGGCAGCAGCTTTCGCTGTTGCTTTTTTAGCAGGCGTTTCCTTGGTAGCTGATTTAGCTGTTTTTGCCATAGTAATATTTAATTTAAGCGTTAATAATTAAAAACCGTTCAATAATTAAGACAGCCGGCTTTCTATAAAATAGCCTGTGCAGCTTAAATTATGCCAATTAACCTTTTATCGGCGGAAATAACGAAAGCGGTGCGCATCATCGTCCATATTAAAAGCATCTTTTGCACTGATAAAACCGGGCTGATGGGCTGTTAGCTCAATACCGCCGGGATCTTACCCGGAAAGGGGCCATCTTTTGCAATCACCGGGCAAGGTACCGGATTTTATACATGCCTGTAAAGGAACTATTACATTACAACCCTTTTTTTGATCTTTTGTTGAGGTCACACCACAAAAAAATTTTAAAATTCTTCCTGCCCATACTGACATAAGGCTGTCACTCCCCCTGTGTTACTTCGTATTGTCAAACAGATTATTAAACTTTAAAACACTTTGATCATGGCAATCAACACCACTCTTTCCGCTCCTGCACAGGTTATTAGCCCCGAAGAGCTGCTGCAGCACTGGCAGGGACACCGTCAATTGACCCGTCGCGTCATTGTTGCATTTCCCGAAGATAAGCTTTTCAACTATTCCATTGGCGGTATGCGCCCATTTGCCGGCCTGGCAGAAGAATTAACCGGCCTGGCAAGCGGCGGGATTAAAGGTGTTGCCACGGGTAAATGGCCGCAGATCAATGAGCTGGAGCACCATTCCGAAAAACCTTTGCCCACCACCAAGGAAGAAATATTAAAGCAGTGGGATGAGGTGACAGAGGAAATAGAAGCGCTCTGGCCGCAGATCACCCCCGAACGCTTTCACGAAGTGGAAAAAGCGTTTGGTATGTACGAAGGCCCCATTTACGCTAACCTTTTATACCTGGTAGATAATGAGATCCACCACCGGGGGCAGGGGTATGTATACCTGCGATCCCTGGGCATTGAACCGCCGCCATTCTGGGACCGTTTTTAATATATCCTAAAACACCGGGTTTACTGCCCGGTGTTTTTTTTATCCCCAATATCATTATCCGGTTGCACTTTTTTATTTAATATTGCCCCTGGCCAGTAAAATACCGGTCAACCTATAGGAAGACCCAGCCCTTATGAATCACGGATAAAAGGCTGCGCCGCTAACTGTACACGTATGAAAAACAAAGCCACATAAACCAAAATCGTAAAACGCATACTGTAGCAATAGCCTGGATACAGGAGCTGATACAAGAGATCATGTACGTCATATGCTTATCCGGCCATCCCCGCAAGGCAGTCCCTTCAATGTGAAGGAATTGTTAAGGCTGGGGGATAGCTTTTCGGGACACGTATTACCATAGGGGAAAATGACGGCAATTAATATTATTAGCTACTGACCAAAAACGGACCACAAGATCTATCAGATTCAAAGCAATCCTTAACAATTAAATGAAATGAAGAAAATGTACGCTTTATCATTAAAGCCATTTTGCCGTACAGCTATCAAAGCAACCTTTGTGTTGTTATGGGTAATGCTGTTGGGAATTACATCCTATGCCCAGCGCACAGATGGCACCATTAAAGGTATCGTTACGGACGAAAACAATGCACCGCTGCCCGGTGTAACCGTGTCGGTAAAAGGCACTAACCGGGGCACCACCACCAACGCCAATGGCGCCTACACGCTTACTGTGAACGGACCCGATGAGGTGTTGCTGTTCTCTTTAATGGGTTCCGTACCCAAAGAAGCAAAAGCAGAAGATAAAAAAGTAATTAACGTTACCCTGGTAACAGATACCAAACAATTAAAAGATGTAGTGGTAATTGGTTATGGTACCGCCAGTAAAAAAGATGTAACGGTATCTATCACCACTATTAAGTCGGAAGAGTTTAACCAGGGCGTATTAACCAGCCCCGCAGAATTACTGCAGGGTAAAGTAGCCGGCTTGAACGTAACCAAAAGCGGTGACCCCAACCAGGCGCCTGCCGTGGTATTAAGGGGCCCTTCCACCATCCGTACTACCGGTGGCGCTATGGAACCCTTTTATGTAATTGATGGTGTGCCCGGCGCGTCTATCGACCTGCTGGCGCCTGCAGATATTGAAAGCATTGATGTGCTGAAAGATGCCGCCGCCACCGCCATTTACGGTGCGCGTGCTGCCAACGGCGTAATTATGGTAACCACCAAAAGAGCCAAACCCGGACAAACAAGGCTGAACTACAGCGCTTACGGCGCTATGGAAGAAGTGTCCAAAGAAATTGATATGCTGAGCGCCGGCGAGCTGCGTGATTACCTGGCCAAGAACGGCCAAACCCTGATCCCTGTTCTGAATGATGATGGCTCCAGCACCGACTGGCAGGCCCTCACCAAAAGAAAGGGGTATTCAATGAACCACAACATTTCCTTTGGCGGCGCCACTGCCAACACTGATTACGGCGGCAGCGTAAACTACCTGAAGAATAATGGTGTGCTCAAGAATAGTTCCCTGGAACGTACCACGGTAAGAGGTTTCCTGACACAGCGTTTCTTCAATAACCGTTTAAAGTTAGGCGTTACCGTTACTAACAGCCACACTAAAGGCGACGACATCGTACAGCCGCAGGTATTATCAAACCGCCTGTTTTACCTGCCAACCGTAAGCCCCTTCAATAAAGACGGCTCCTATAAAGAATATTATGCCCGTACCGGTAGCGGTACTTTAAACCCACTGTCCCTGATCGATAATAACTTCATTAAAACAGATGATAACAAAACACTGATCAACGGACTGGTGCAGGTAGACATTATAAAGGGCCTGAAATATACCCTGTCCGCATCTACCCAGCGGGATGAATACAACTATAACAGTTACTACAACCGTTTTTCCGGCCTGGCAGTGAACTTTAACGGTTTGGCTACCCGTAAGTCGTACCTGAACACCAGCACCGTACTGGAATCTTATTTCAATTACGACCGCGAATTCGGACAGCATACCCTGCGCCTGTTAGGTGGCTACACCTATCAGCAGGACCGCAGCAATGATGGTTTCGGGATCACTACGCAGAATTTCTCAAATGATAACCTGACGTATAATAACCTGTACCTCTCCAACCCGTCCAATACTTCACAGATCGCATTTGATAACAATCCCATCTCCACCCTGCGCCTGATCTCTTATTATGCGCGTGTGCAGTATTCCTATGCAGATAAATACCTGTTCCAGGCATCGCTGCGTAATGACGGTTCTTCTGCATTTGGTGTGAACAACCGCTGGGGTTACTTCCCGGCTATCTCTGCCGGCTGGAATATCAGCAATGAAGAATTTATGAAGAACATACGGGCTATCAGCTTCCTGAAATTAAGGGTAGGTTACGGCGCCTCCGGTAACAGCGCCGGTTTCAACGCCTTCTCTTCCCTGCTGGTATATGGCTCTTCTGCCAGTCCTAAGTTCCTGTATAACGGTAATGTTACCAATTCCATTGGCCCGGTACGTAATGACAATCCTGACCTGAAATGGGAAAGCACCGCTACCACCAACATAGGCCTGGACTTCGGCATCCTGAAAGACCGCATCAATGGTTCTGTGGATTATTATATCAAGAAAACATCTGACCTGATCTATGATCAGTACCCGGTTTCCACAACCCAGTATTTTGTGCCTACCTATACCGCAAACGTAGGTAGTATTAAGAACACTGGTATAGAGCTGGTGATCAACGCGGTGCCGGTAAAAACAAAGAACTTTACCTGGAAAACCTCCGTTAACCTGGCGCACAACAAGAATACGATCGAAAAATTATCGAACGATAAATTCACCATCAACTACATTCAAACCGCGCAGCTGGGTGGTAAAGGCCAGTCAGGTAACTACAGCCAGATCATTCTGCCCGGTCAGGCCCTGGGCACCTTTAACCTGTGGCATTATGTAGGTAAGAATGAAAATGGGGTAAGCTCTTACGAGAATGCAGACGGGAAAGTGATCTCCACGCAGCCGCTGACCACTGATGCAAGGATTGCCGGTAATGCGCAGCCATCCCTCATTTACGGCTGGACCAACACTTTCTACTACAAAAGTTTTGACCTGAACTTCCTGGTACGTGGCGTAACCGGTAACAAGATACTGAATGCTACCCTGGCAGGTTTGAACAACCCGGTAGATTCCAAGATCCAGAACATTCCCACTTTCACCCTGCAGGAATCTTACAAGGATATTAATGCCTACCTGATCTCTGACCGTTTCCTGGAAAGTGGTTCTTACCTGCGTATGGATAATGTTACTTTAGGTTACACCTTTAAACCGCATACACAATCTGTAAAAAGCATCCGCTTTTATGTATCCGGCAATAACCTTTTTGTGATCACGAAATATCGTGGTGTGGATCCTGAGATTAACATCGGCGGTGTTACCCCCGGTATTGATAACAACAACTTCTATCCTAAAACACGCACTTATATCATAGGGGTATCTGCTGCTTTTTAACGGAAGCAGATTAAAAAAAGTAAAACAAAAATATTAACGGATGAAAAGAATATATTTGATCATAACAGCACTGGCGGCGCTTGTAACCATCAGTGGCTGCCGCAAGCTGGATGTGGATGTTGAGTCGCAGTACGTAGGCGGTAACTTCCCGGAAACATCCTCAGATTATGCTGCTTTGCTGGGTACCATGTACTCCAACCTGTCATCTAACTACGCCATTAACTACTGGCGTATGCAGGAGCTGTCAACAGACGAAGCTATTATTCCTGCACGCGATGGTAACTTTGATGATGGCGGCCAGTACCGCCAGTGCCACTACCACACCTGGACCATTGATCACCCATACGTAACCGGTATATGGCAATGGGGCTTTGGCGGTATTAACAACTGTAACCGCCTGGTTAGCGTGCTGGCCGGCTCCAAGCTGGATGATGCCGCCAAAACAGCTTTAACGCTGGAAGTAAGGGCTATGCGTGCATTGTACTACTACTTTATGATGGATACCTATGGTAATGTGCCGCTGATCACTACCTTCCCGGTAGACACCCTGCCCAGCACACAGCCGCGCGCTACCGTATTTGCCTATATTGAGTCAGAGCTGAAGGCCATTGCATCATCACTACCATCCAAAAGCAATAACGCAGCTACCAACCTGCTGCAGTACGGCCGCCCTACTAAAGCCATGGCATTTGCGCTGCTGGCAAAATTATACCTGAACTCCGTAGTATATACCGGTATAGACCGTTATAAGGATGTTGTGGCCATGGCCGACAGCATTCAGTCAAACACCAACTACACGCTGGATCCCCGTTTCCGCGACATCTTCCTGCCTAACAACGGACCGCAGATCAGCGAAACTATTTTTGCGGTGCCTTATGATCAGCAGATCCCCGGCAACCAGTTCACCCGTTTTGGTTTTTACTATTACCTGGTACAGGCATACGGTTTTAACGTAGGCTTAAGTATTGCTATGAGCACTACGCCTGAATTCTATGACCGCTTTAATATACCCGGTGATGCCCGCACCCAAACCTGGCTTGTAGGCCCGCAGTTCTACCCCGATGGTGCAGGCGGTTTCACAAACCAGCCGGTATTGTATCCTGATGACGGAACGCAGATCGTAATTTATAAACCGCTTATCCTGGTACCCGGCAAACCTATGGACATAGGGAACACGCGCCTTAGCCAGGCCTCCGGCGTACGTTCTGCCAAATACTACCCGGATCCTGCTATCACACAGGCAACCCGTTTGAATGGGAATGATGTACCGGTGTTCCGCTTAGCCGATGTGCTGCTGATGAAAGCAGAAGCTATTTTGCGCGGCGCACCTGCAACCGCGGTGAACGGGGAAGTACAAACGCCGCTTATACTGGTGAACAAGCTGCGTACCCGCGCCGGCGCCCAGCAGGCTACCAGTGTAGACCTTCAGGGTATCCTGGACGAGCGTGCACGCGAGCTTTCATGGGAAGGCTGGCGCCGCCAGGACCTCATCCGCTTTGGCCAGTTTGAAAAGGAATATCCTTTGCCGAACGATAACCTGAGCATGAATAAAGATGTAACCCGTCGTATTTATCCCATACCTATCACGGAGATCAGGTTAAACACAAACCTGAAACAAAATCCGGGATATCCTAACTAACTTTGTTGAAACCTGTAGCCGGCCTGTAACAACAGGCCGGCTTTTTTAAAACCATGATTATGTTGAAAACATTAATAAGCCTTAGCCTGGCGCTGGCCCTGCCGGTGCTGCATAAAGAAGGATTGCCGGACGAGCTGCACATGAACCGTATCCAGGTGATAGGCTCGCACAACAGCTATAAAAAAGCCATTGACCCCGCGTTATTTAAAGTATTCCGGCAAAAAGATTCTGTTTCCGCCAGCAAAATAGATTATGAGCACATTCCCTTAACAGCACAGCTGGACATGGGTTTGCTGAACCTGGAGATTGATGTGTATGCAGATGAAAAAGGCGGAAGATATGCGCACCCCAAAGGGCTGGACTGGGCGCCCGGTCAGCCGCCTTTTGACCCGGATGGCGTGATGAACCAGCCTGGCTTTAAAGTATTTCATATACCCGACCTGGATTTCCGCAGCTATTGCCTGACCCTTAAACAGGGCCTGCAGGATCTGAGAGCCTGGTCGGACAAACACCCGGATCATTATCCCGTATTCATTACCCTGGAAGTAAAAGGAGGGGAGCCCCGCAAAGAAAATTCTATGCTCACAGAGCCGGAGCCTGTAACAGAAGCCACTTTTCAGGCACTGGATAAAGAGCTCACGGATTATTTAGGCGCAGAAAATATTATTACACCGGATAAGGTACGCGGTAATTACAATACCCTGGAAGAAGCCGTGCTGCATGATAACTGGCCTACCCTGAAAGCAGCCCGTGGTAAATTTCTTTTTGTGCTGGATGATCATGACCGTAAAAGAGCCATGTACATTGCCGGCCATCCATCTTTAAAAGGCCGGGTGTTATTTGTAAATGCAGATCCCGGCACACCTGAAGCAGCTATGATGATCCGCAACAATCCCAGGCAGCCGGAAATAAAAGACCTGGTAGCCAAAGGTTATATCATCCGCACCCGTGCAGATGCTGACACTAAAGAAGCCCGCCTGAATGACCGGTCATCTTTCCAGGCCGCCTGCAATTCCGGTGCGCAGATCATTACTACGGATTACTATCGTAAAAGCACCCACTTCAGTTCAGATTATGAAGTGAGCTTTGATGGGAGCAGTAAGTATTTGCGGATGAATCCTGTGTTCAGCAACAGCACGGCCGCTGCAGGCGCGCACTGATAAAAGCTTTAAAAAATATACCGATCCACAAACGCATTCCTGAACTTACCTCCGGGATCATACGTTTGCAAAAGCTGCCGGAATTCCGGCAGCTTTTTGTATAAGAGCTTTATCCGTTCCGGCGCCATGGTAAATACTTTGCCCCAGTGAGGGCGTGCGTTAAAAGGCGCCAGCTGTTTTTCAATGAATGGTAATACCTGCTGTACGGCCTCCCAGTCCTGCTTCCAGGTGAAGTGAATGGCCAGGCAGGGTTGTTTGTAACAGGGGCTCATCCAAAAGCCATCTGCACCAATCGTACGTACTTCTGAGATCAGCAGGTGCGGCGCAATAAGGTCCCTTATCTGGTCTATAGCCAGCAGCGCATCATACCCATCATCCAGTGATACAAAATATTCTGATTGCAATTCTTCGCCGCTGCTGGGGGTAAAGTTCATACGGAAATGCGGCAGGCGTTCAAACCAGTCACCGGGAACGCCCATTTGTTCCGTACAGTGTACTGCAGATAATTCGCCAATAGGATGTAATGCTTGTGTGGCCAGCGTAGCACCAAAGAAATCAGCGGGCATTTTTACCTGCTGTCCCGCTTCCAACCTGCGTTTCAGCCATACCTGGCTAAAGGTGCGGCGCTTCCAGTCAGTGAACAGGCTTACACTATACGCGCTGGAAAAAATAGTTTCCAGGCGGTTTTCCAGCTCAGTAAAGGGCAGGTGCTCATAAAGGTCCTGCTGTATAGAATAAGAAGGAACAATGTTTAATGTTAGCTGGGTTACTACACCTGCACTGCCCAGGCCCACCACAGCCCCCCGGAATGCAGCGCCGTCTTTTTCACGTGATAGTGTAACTACCTCTCCGGAAGCAACCACCATTTCCAGTGCAGCAACAGCCGTAGCCAGGTTGCCATTCCCGCTGCCCGATCCATGCGTAGCAGTAGCGCAGGCGCCTGCTATTGAAATATGTGGTAAGGATGCCAGGTTATGTAAGGCAAAACCATTCTTTTGCAGGTGAGGGCATAGCTGCCC
>NZ_DATCRF010000722.1:0-16650 GCF_036569125.1 Chitinophaga sp.
ATCATAGGACAAGGAATTACGTAACATGTTAGTATTAAGCGCTTTTAATAAAGATATCGGTTTTTAGGCGCTGGAAAAATACAAATAAAAAATATAAATAAAAGAAAATATTAATTAGTAATTGATAATCAATTAAATAAAATTTTACAAAGAGATCATTTCAGGCAACGGCCCATTTTTCTTATCCGGTGCTTACACATAAAATCAATCACATGAAAGTTATTTAAACAGCAAAGCATGCCGTGTGAATGACATGCTTTGCTGTTTGAAGTGATAATAATATACTGCTACCGCGATGGCCGCCTTATTAATAGAACAGCACCCGCAATCCAGAACACCAGCTGGCTAAGTATAAATACCAGCGCGAATATGAACAGCAGCATATACCTGGTTTGAATGTTGGAAAAGGCGCCATAATCATAATACCGGCGTGGCATACCTGCCATACCTGGCATACCATACTCTAATAAAGTATTTGCAAAAATGCCAACTACCAGCGGACAAAGCAGGGTAATAGCTACCTGCGCCCAACGCCATTTAGCTGATAGCAGCGCCTTTCTGCGAAGCAATACATGGATGATCCATGAGGTAAAGAGCTGTGGAAATGCCAGCAACAACGCAGCATAACCCGCCTGCCCAATAACGAAGTAAGTATCGTGCATATGAATATCTATGGCAGCATTGCCATAATAGAGCATGAACGGCAAGGGAAGAAATAACAATATCTCCGGCAACTGCAACAGGTTTCTAAAGAGCACAGGGCAATATATTAATCATTAATTATTCATTATTAATTACTCCGCCAGCGCTACTGCCAGCAAATACCAGGCTGCATGCGGCAGCCATTGCTCCGCCCAGCGCCAGTCATAATCCTTACCGGTAGCAGCATAGGAAAGGTTGAACTCAATATCTTCCTCATTATCCAAACCGCTGGTAATACCATTTACAATACCGCCCGGCGCATTGGTATATTCAAAGGTGCCAAAGAAACCATAGGCAGGGTTGTTATGGCCGGTGCCCTGCAGCATACAGGCGTCATAGGGGTTCAGGCCCAGGATCCAGTTCAGCTGGTCCAGCGCAAAACGTTCCAGGCTGTCGTGCAAAGGTTTATCTTCCTTAAACAAACCGGCTGCCATGCGGGCGGCGCTGGCCATAGAGCCTAAACGCGCATTTTCCCCCTGCCACCAGGGTGCTGTTTCAGCACCATGCGGGTAAAAGAAAGCAGTGCGGCGGTTGCCAGCTGTGTCCTGCACCAGCTGGCGGCTATAGCCGAAAGGATTATTTACTTCATGGGTAACAGACAGCTCAAAAGCCAGGGAACGTTTGATCACTTCTTTGATATGGCTTTGTGTGGCGTCATCTGCAATGGGATAATAATCAACCAGGCTAACCAGCGGGTAGCCTGCATCTGCTGCGTGAAAGAAAGGACGGTCCTGGTCATCGGCACGCCAGTAGTCGTGGTATTTTTTCCAGGAGCTGAGGCGCTGCATCAGCTGTGCCGCTCTTTTATCTGCCGCCGCTTTATAGGCCGGCTTTTTAGTAGCCTTGTATAATTCTGTTGCCGCTTCCAGCGCGCAATAATCATCTACAATATTTTCTTTGCCGTCATTCGTCATGCCGGCATTGTTCTTTTCAAGAAAAGCAAAGGCATCTTCCGCAGCACGCAGGTAATCGGCATTGCTGTATTCACCGGAGGTATCGTAGGTAGATGCAATGGCTAGTGCCGCAATGGAAATGCCGGCGCCGGAGCGGTAGCTGGACTGATAACCTTTCCAGTCGTCGCCGGCAGTTTTTTTATCTGCTGCCTGGTCTTTGGATTGTTTAATGCTGTAACCTTTCTCTTCTCCATGCACTACGCGGTCCTTTGCCAGCTTGCCCGGGCCGGGCGCTGATACAGACCTGTAAAAAGAGCCATTGGCCGCATGCACACGGGCCAGGTAATCGGCCCCGTACATGGCTTCATCCAGCAGGCGGCGGTTATACTGGCGGTAATCCGTACCGCTTTTTTTATGCAGCAGGGCGTAGGTTTTTAATAAGCTCCATACGGTAAGCGATATTTGCTGCGGATTAAAGTAGGTGGAAAAAGTAAGGTGCGACAGGTGTTTGCCATAGTCGCCGGTAGCATCGTACCAGCCGCCATGCATATCTACAGTATCGGTAGTTTTACCGGCCAGCAGTAAATGACGGTCGGCCTGGTCCAGCAGGCCGGAGCTGCGCTGTCCTTTAAAATAATAGATCACATCAGAAATAGTGGCCTGCTCCAATACATTCTTACCAATGCGGAAAGGGTAGGAGCTGATATTTTTACCGGCTGCTGTTATCTGCAGCTGGTAAGTGCCGGGTGTATTGAACGTGCTGAAATCCATGGTCCAGAAAACCCAGTGCTTCCATTTCTGTACCGGGCCGGTAAATACAGGTTTGCCGGTAAACACTGGTTTACCTGCTGCATCCAGCAGCTGAAAGGTGTTGATGGCTACCTGTTTGTCAGCAACAATTACGGCCTGTTTGGCTTTGCCGCCTTCATACCCTACATGATTAGTAACGATCTTAATGGATTGGGCGCACAGGTAAAAGGGAATGCATAACAATAGAATAAGAAGGCTGCTTCTTTTGTTTTGATATAACATAACGGTGTAGTTTTGGCTGCTTACCAGAAAAATACTCATAAAATGTAAAATGTAAAATTTTAAATCATAAATGTAAAAGGGTATGCAGCAAGGCTCCGCTGCACTCCCTCTTACATTTTACATTTTGCATTTGTGATTTTACATTCTTTCAGTCATGCAGCCAAAAACTAAATCCCCTGAACTTTTCAGACAAATACCACTGACTTGTAAAGGCCCTTTTATTTGCAGCGCCGGCCTGGCTTTGCAGCAACATGGTTACTTTACCATTGGAGCGCACGGCTTTGTTGGCGGCATCTTCGGGTAATACGGCTACAATATGCCCGGAAAGGGAAAGCACCGTACGTTGCGCTACAATAATGCCCGCCTTGCCTTTGTTCACTTCTTCCTGGAACTCCGTAAGGTCAAACATGCGTTTCCATCCAAAATCGTCGCCAAAATCATTGAACCAGTTATACAGCCCATTGGCAGTTATTTCATTAATGGTATCGCCGTAGGTAACAGGCACGGTTTCTCCTTTTGCCAGGCGGGTAAGCGCTTTGCCGCTCCACCATACGCGTGGCAGGTAAGCTTTTGCCAGGTAGCAATAATCGTAGGCGTAAATATTACAGAAGGTTTGTTTGTTAGCCGGTTGGTAACGCGGGCTTTTTTCCACGTTCAGGAAATCAATGATCTGCCAGATCTGGTTTACCTTGGTCAGCACATCGGCCCCGGTACGCTCCGGCATGCCGGGTTCATTCAGCGGAAAGCTGCGGCCCGATGTTTTGGAGCGGGTAATGCTTTGCGCTGTTTTCATATGTACTTCCTGTACCGTGGCGGCTTCATCTTCCGGAATGTCTGCCGCTACGCTATCCAGGAACGCAGAGCTGACAAAGCCGGATAACGCTTTACCACCCACCGTTGTGCTAACAAACAGCCAGCCGGCGGGGTGCGGCTGTTCAATTTCTGTTACCAGTGTTTCCTGTGGCAATACTGTAATAATATTACCGGGTTCTATGGCGGCAACACTCCGCAGGCGTAGTGCTGTTTTTACTTTGAACTGTGTCATGTTATATAAGTTTTATCCCTGGGGAGCGTCTTTATGATCCGGATCAGTAGCATCATCATCCTCGTCTGCATCCGGCAGCACATCATTAATATCGTCAGCCTTTGCAGCATCAGTGTCTGCGGCATTGGCATCCGGTGCAGGCGTAACAGCGATCGTGTTAGCCGGGTTGGTGGCGCGTTTATCTGTAGGCAGCTTGTCTTTAAAAGGCACCTGTTGATCTGCTCTTACATTGAACAGCGTTTTAAACAGCTCTTCCAGCTTCTTGGATGCTTCTTTAGAGAACAGTCCTACCATACAGGCAATAGCCATCATCCCAAAGGGATTTAGAGGTGGTACTGGCGCCGGTTGCGGTGGTGTATCCTCTTCATCAGGGTTCGCTGGCGGCTCACCTGCTTCCGCTGTTGGCGCAGCCGCGGTTTTGGTAGTGTCTGTGCTATCCGCAGCAGGAACAGGGGAAGGTCCCTGAACCTTTACAGAATCCGAATCGCCGGGCGGCGGTGTTACCTTGGCTGGGGTTACGTTCACGGCACTGTTGCTGGGGTTTTCGACCGGAACAGTGCTGGTGGTGGAAGCGCCATACGTTAAAATGCCGCCGCGCAGCAGCATGTAAAAGAACAGCGCCATGGCTGCGCCAATAACAGGGCGCAGCATGTACCACGGTATCCATGATGTTACAAAGGAGCGGTTGCCCACAAAAGCGGTAAAGGAAATAAGCAGGTGCACACTGGCGCCCAGCGCCCCGCCCAGCGTCATAAGCAGCAGGTAACGGTGCTCCGGCGTAAGTGTGCAGGCGCTTCCAAACAGGTGTATCTTTTCAGGCACGTTGGAAATACCGGATGGCCACACCTTCAGCACCACGTACAATAGCGTAATGCCCAGCATACCAAAAAATACACTCAGCACGGTAAGTAATACATAATCCTGTGTTGGTTCGGCATCATTAGGGATCTTGCTCTCCATAGATAAGCAGCATTTAGTGGGGTTAGAAAAAGTTATTTGATCTTTTGGGAGCGGGGTAACCGCTGTTCGTACATCCAATATACGGAATATTATTGCGAAATGAAATCCTGATCTCTTCCGGGATTATTTTATCATGATTTGTCTAGTTGTTTTGTAGACTTTAATTTTTCATTAATTTCGTGCTTTCAATCACCCCATTTATTTATTTCACTTATGTCAGGTATGGTCCAGAAATTCGTGTACGTATTTATGTTAGGCCTTTGTATGCACCAGCTGCAGGCCCAGAATAAAATTGTTGTTTTCCAGTCGGATTTTGGTTTGAAAGACGGCGCTGTTTCAGCCATGAAAGGCGTAGCCAACGGCGTATCCAGTGAGCTGAAGCTGTATGATGTAACGCATGAGATACCGGCCTACAACATATGGGAAGCCGCTTACCGCCTGGAACAAACCGTGCCTTACTGGCCTAAGGGCACCGTGTTTGTATCTGTAGTGGATCCGGGTGTGGGTACAAAACGTAAATCGGTTGTGCTGCAAACAAAAGCCGGCCATTTCATTGTAACGCCGGACAATGGCACCCTCACACTGATCGCACAATCGGAGGGCATAGCGGCTATCCGGGAAATTGATGAAGCGGTGAACCGCCGCCAGGATTCCCGCAAGTCGTACACTTTTCATGGGCGCGATGTATATGCCTATACCGGCGCGCGGCTGGCTGCCGGCACTATTTCCTTTGAGCAGGTAGGGCCTGCATTGCCGGACAGCGTAGTAACTATTCCGCACCAGCCGGCCACTTTGCAGGGCGGCGTGCTTAAAGGCACCATTGCCATCCTGGATGTGCAATACGGCAACCTGTGGACTAACATTCCGGCCGATCTTTTTGCAAAGCTGAACATTCCTGCCGGTGGTAAGCTGCAGGTAATAATATACCATAAAGGCCAGCAGGTGTACCAGGGTGTAATGCCCTATGCGCATACCTTTGGCGATGTGGCTTTAGGCCAGCCGCTGGCTTACCTGAATAGCCTGATGCAATTATCATTTGCGCTGAACCAGGGCAGCTTTGCCGCTAAATACCGTATTGAAAGCGGGAGCGACTGGAGTGTGCAGGTGAAAGTGAGGTAGTCCATGGTCGATGGTCGATAGTCCATTGCATTGAGCACATTGCAATTACTGCGAGCAATGACTAATGAACTATGAACCTTTACCGGACTGCTTGCATCACGAACTATGCTATGGACTATGGACCATAGACCGTGGACTTTTATTATACTCCATTAAACCAACGCTATGCATCGTTACTTATACCTTTTGTTATTATTACTGGCATTTCAGCATCCTGCCAACGCGCAGGATACAACCCGTAACAGGGATTCCATAGCGTTAATGGGTGGTAAAGAAACAACCACCCTGCAGGAAGTAGTGCTGATAGGCTCCCGCGGTATTGGGCGCAGCCGCTTAAATACCCCGGTGCCGGTAGATGTGTTTGATATTAAAAAGCTGCAGCAGCAATCTCCCCAGAATGATCTGAACCAGCTGCTGCAATATGTTTCGCCCTCTTTTAATTCCAACCGGCAATCCTCTTCCGATGGTTCCGAACATATAGACCCGGCCAGTATCCGCGGCCTGGGGCCCGACCAGGTGCTGGTGCTGATCAATGGCAAACGGCGGCATACCACTTCACTGGTGAACAACCAGGGCACCGTGGGGAATGGTTCCGTAGGTACCGATCTCAATGCCATTCCCGCATCGGCCATTGAACGCATAGAAATATTACGTGATGGCGCTGCCGCGCAATATGGTTCTGACGCCATTGCAGGAGTGATAAATATAGTTTTGAAAAAGAATGTGCGCCAGCTGTTTGCCTCTGCCACCGGTGGCCTTTCCTCCCGTAATGATGGAGGCCTGGGCCAGCTGAACCTGAACTATGGCCTGCCTTTGGGTAAACAGGGCGGATTCCTGAACCTTACGGGCGAAGCTTATTACCGCGGCCGTACTACCCGTACACAGGATCACGATCTTATTATTTTTGATCAGTCGGCGTTAGGCAACTTCTTTGCCTATCCTTTCGCAAATGACCCTGCAGCCTCCCGTAAATATGATGATGATAAGCTGAAAGAGCTGGGCTTAACCCGCAAAGACTTTAACTTTCAGATAGGCGATGCCCGTATTAAGAATGCCGCAGGTTTCCTGAACCTGGGCCTGCCTTTTAATAATGGTAAGGGAACCTTTTATGCCTTTGGCGGGTATAGCTTCCGGAAAGGGGAGGGCTACGGTTTCCGCCGTTTGCCCAGCGAAACGGAGAACATGGTGTACAGCATTTTCCCGTACGGCTTTCAGCCCAACACCACTTCCCATATCCATGACCGTAGCCTGGCCCTGGGTGTAAAATATAATTTCGGTCCCTGGCAGGCAGACCTGAGCAATACCATCGGCGATAACCGCTTTGATTATTTTGTGAATAATACGGTAAACGCCTCCCTGCAGGATAAAAGCCCTACCAGCTTTACAGCCGGCGGGCATGAATTTTTGCAGAACACAACTAACCTGGATTTTTACCGCCGGTTCGGGGATGTGGCTTATGGCCTGAACCTGGCCATGGGAGCAGAGTTTAGGGTAGATGATTACCGCATTCGTGCCGGTGAGGAAGCCTCCTGGCGTAACTATGGCTTACGGCAAAATGCAGATGGAACGGTAACGGACACACTGGGACTGAGCGGCGGAGCGCAATCTTTTACCGGGTTTTCCCCCGCCAACGTAACACATAAAAGCCGTAACAATACCAGCCTGTATGCAGATGCGGAGCTGGATGTTACCAGCCGGTGGATGATAGGCGGCGCTGCCCGTTTTGAGCATTACAGTGATTTTGGATCTACCATCAATGGTAAGCTGGATACCCGTTACAAAGTAACGGACCATTTTAATATACGCGGCGCCGTTAGTACGGGATTCCGGGCGCCCTCTTTGCATCAGCAGTATTTCAGCTATATCAGCACCGATATTTTGCCGGATGGCAAGCTGGGACAATCCGGCTTTTTTACCAACAGCAGCGTAGTCGCCAAAGCGCTGGACATTCCAACCCTGAAACAGGAAACCGCTCTTAACTACAGCCTGGGTTTTACCGCTAAAGCCGGCAATCTGAGCTTAACGGTAGATGGTTACCTGATCAATATCAAAGACAGGATTGTGCTTACCGGCAGCTTCGGATACGATCCCTTTGGCGATCCGGTGCCGGAGATCCAGAATATTCTGAACCCGCTGGGCGCCAGCTCTGCACGGTTTTTCAGCAATGCAGTGGATACGCGCACACTGGGAATAGATGTGGTGGCGGATTATACGTTGCATGCCGGCCCGCATACGCTGAACATTTCCCTGGGTGGCAATTTCAATAAGAACAGCATTACCGGAACACATGTACCGGAGCTGTTAAAAGGGCAGGAAAGTATTTTCTTTTCACCGAACGATAGCATCCTGATCGTGAAAGGTACCCCGCGCGTAAAAGCCAACCTGGCGCTCACGTACAGCTACAAAAAGTTCAGCACTACCTTGCGCAATGTGTATTTTGGCGAAGTAGCCCGCAACTCCTTTCCCTATGGCAGCGTGCAGCAGCTGAAAGGAAAAGTGGTGACCGATCTTTCTGTGAGCTACACCCTTCAGCCGGTAACCTTTACCGTAGGCGCCAATAACCTGCTGGATGTATTCCCGGATAAACAGATCTACGATAACAGCTATTACGGTGTGTTTAAATATCCATCTGCGCAGATGGGTGTTTTGGGTGCTTTTTATTTTGTGAGGATGACGGTGAATCTTTAGTCCATGGTCGATAGTCGATGGTCCATAGCCTTTAGCGTATTGCTATTACTACGAGCTATGGACCACGTACTGCTTACATTTCGCTCTATGCAATGGACCATCGACTATGGACTATGGATTACCCCCAAAACTCATCTTCCTGCGCTATGTCCGCCGCATAGATTTTAGCAGCTACGATCTTACCATCTTCCACCGTATATACATCAATGTTATCCGTGTCCAGCACAGCGCCGGGGCGATTGGCTTTCCAGTGCAGCACGCAGGCCGCGCTGTTGCCGTTTACGGCCAGCACCTTTACACCGGCCAGCGACATGGTGTTTTGCGATACCTCAAACATACCACCTACCATCTGGAACACTTCCGTACTGTTTTGCTTACGGCCGGAGAAACGGTTATTGCCGGGTTGCTCCCATTTTACATCCGGGTGCAGCAGGGCGCCTAATTTTTCAAGATCTACCTTTTGTACAGCGGTTACAAATTCGTTTACTACCTGTAAGGTTTGCTTTTCCATATTGTTATAGTTTTTGTTGTTATTGATGGTACAAAGCTAGCCTACGGTAACAGGGCAACGGTTATCTATAGACGCCAATGGTTTACCATTTTACGACAAAGAGATTCAATGTGCTGATGTGCTAATATGCTAATGTGCTGTTTATGCATCATTACCTCCGGTCTTGGCCGCCAACAAATACCAGCACATTAGCATATTAGCACATCAGCACATTATTTTTATATTTTTGCACCTATGGCGCAAGACACCCTTACACAGATCACTACCCCTGCCGGCAAAGGAACCGGTGATATGTACAGCATTCCCGTAAGCTACCGGCGGATGGAAAACCTGCATATTGTTTTCTGGCTGCTGAAAGATATTGCCTGGTGTATGATCTGGAAGCCGCTGGGCATTACCATGATCTTCCCTACGCTGATCATTTCCATTGTGATTGCCTGGCGTACCCGCCAGTTTGTGTCAGAGCTGTGCCATAACCTGGCCATTACGGTATGGATCACCGCCAACTCTTACTGGATGATCAGTGAGTTCCTGCACTTTGATGCAAATGTTATAACAGGCGATATCACCTATAAGCACCTGGCCGTAATTCCTTTTGTGACGGGTGTGCTGATACTGGCCTATTACTACCTGTATTACAAGCCACGCCATAAAGATGAAATAGATACGATGTAATTATTTTATAAGCTAAAAGGCCCGTTCCATACCGGTTTAACCGGGAGGAACGGGCTTTTTTTATGCATGGGAGCAGCGTTGCAGAAATAGCCAAGCCATCTTGCCCAAATTTTATTTTTTATTTAAGACCGATAGGTCTAATTTTATATCTATGAAGAAATCAGACCGTACCCGGCAAATGATCATTGAAAGGTCGGCGCCTATTTTTAACAGCAAAGGCGTGGCCGGCACCTCCATCAGCGATATTATGGAAGCCACACAGCTGGCCAAGGGCGGGGTATACGGCAATTTCTCCACCAAGGACGATATACTGATGGCCACCTTTGACCATATTGCGGATACCTTAAAGGAAAAGCTGGCGGGGGTAACTGCGCCGGAGCCCACTATTCGCGGAAAGTTTGAAGCCTTGTTTAAATTTTACAGCCACTATCCGCTAAACCCCTTTGTAGCCGGGGGATGTCCCATACTGAACTTTGGGGTGGATGCGGATGATACCCACCCGCAGCTGCGCAAACGGGTGGCTAAGCTGATCGCTTATTTCCAGGAAAGGATCGAGCAGCTGGTTAATGCCGGTATAAAGCGGGGCGAGTTCAGCGCGGATTGGGATGCGGAACGTTTTGCCATAAAAATGTTCACTATGCTGGAGGGCGCTACCCTCGTAAGCCGTATCAACAATAATAACAAACACATGAAGATAGTGGTGAGTATGTTAAGAGAGGAGATAGCCCAACATGCCCTTTGATTTTTTTGAACACAAACCTATAGTCTTTTATGGAGCAGCAACAGGTAATGCCATTTGCACTTAAGGTCTCTGCTTTTATGTTGTCAAGGCTGGGTAAGCCTTTCCCGGGATTAACAGCCCGCATGTTCTTGTCAATGTACAGCCGCCCGCCTAAAAGAAAGCTGCGGGAATCACACCTGGCAGTAAAGAAAAATGCAGTGGCTGAGCAAATGAGCTTTAGCCGTTATGCTTTTGATGAAAGGCCTATTAACCTGCAGCTGTACCATTGGGGACAGTCTGATAAAAAGGTGTTGCTGCTGCATGGCTGGGGCGGCAGCCCGTTTGATTTCAGGCAAATGATCACCGCGCTGGTAACAGCCGGTTATGAAGTAATAGGCTGGGATGCGCCGGCCCATGGCGCTTCTGAAGGCAAGCAAACCAACCTGGTGCAATGGATGCATGTTATGGAGCAGCTGCTTACCCGCATAGGCCCGGTGCATGCCATTGTAGGGCATTCGCTGGGAGGCCTCAGCGCTGCGCTGGCGCTGGTGCATAAACAGGTGCAGGCGCCCCGTTTGGTGATGGTGAGCGCCGCGGTAAGCGCGCCGGTTTTTTTCCAGGAAACTTTTCACCTGTTCCGTATACCCGACCGTGTTATGCCCAAAGTACACCAGCTTATTATGACGCGTTTGCAGAATGATCTTTTAAACCTGGACCTCTTTAAATATATTGACCAGATAAAAGCAGAAAAGATCCTGGTGATCTATGATGAGAATGACGGGTTAGTAAAACAGGCGCAGATCGATGATTTCCTGCAGCAATACCCTGCCATACAATCGCTGAAGATCAAAGGGGAGGGGCACTTCCGCATTATGCGCAATGAGGAGGTGATTGGGAGCGTACTGCGGTTTATGGAGTAGTTGATGAGTCCATGGTCGATGGTCCATAGTCCATAGCATAGAGCGCAATGATAGTAATACGATAAATGTAATGGTCCATAATCCATGGCATATCAGCAATACGCTGAATGCAATGGACTATGGACCATCGGCTATGGACCTGCGGCTGCAGGCCGCAATTATTTTCCAAACGAATACACTACATCCAGCGTATAAGGCGAGGTGTAATGCCCGGTGAGCTTTAACTGTCTGTCGGAAAGGGTCTGGATCGTTAAAGTGTCCAGGCCAAAAATGAATTTATCATCCAGGGAAGTAACGATCTTTTTATTATCGTCGATCAGCTTATAGGCTACGGTATCCAGGAACGCATTTTTTACCTGGTAAATTTTACCTGCGTTGGCATCAAAGGTCCAGTAATTGCTTTCTGCAGCATAGTTCACCGTATCCTTCTGTATAACGCCGCCCTGGTTATAGGTCCTGAACTGGTTTACCATCGTCCATTTTCCGGGAAGCGCCTGATCAGCGGGTTTGTTAACCTGATCATCATCTTTTTTACTACAGGAAGCAAGCAGTGAAACACCTGCTAACAGGAGAAATATTCGGTTCATTTTCATAGGATAGGATTATTATTGGATGCAATATAATAAAATATTATTATGTATCATCATGTTATCTCATTCGCGCTGCATTTATAGCCCGGATTTTGTATTTTGTCTGGATAACCAGAAATCCCACGTATATGACTACATCCAGAAACCGCCGCGAATTCCTGCGCCAGTTAGGTATTACCACTATGGGTATGGGCCTGCTGCCCGCCGTACTCGCCGCCTGTAATAATGGCCAGTCTACCAAAGAAGCCGGCGCTGATTCTTCCGCTGCTACAGACAGCACAGCCGGTAAAACTGCCGGCGGACCCTTATTCTTTAAAATATCGCTGGCAGAATGGTCGTTCCATCAGGCGCTGTTTGCCGGTAAAATGAACCACCTGGATTTTCCCGTTAAAGCCAAAAATGATTTTGGTATTGAGGCGGTGGAATATGTGAACCAGTTCTTTAAAGACAAAGCTAAAGACAAAGCCTATCTCACCGATCTTAAAAAACGCTGTGATGATAACGGCGTACGCAGTGTGCTGATCATGTGCGACGGAGAAGGAGAGATGGGCGACCTGGATAAAAAGAAACGCATGCAGGCGGTTGAAAATCACTACAAGTGGGTAGAAGCCGCCCAGTTCCTGGGTTGCCACGCCATCCGCGTAAATGCAGCAGGAGAGGGAAAACCGGAGGAAGTATCCAAAGCGGTGATAGAATCCCTGAGCAAATTATCGGCCTTTGGGAAAGATCATAACATTAACGTGATCGTGGAAAACCATGGCGGCACATCCTCCAATGGCAAATGGCTGGCTAACGTAATGAAAACGGTGAATATGCCCAACTGCGGCACTTTACCGGACTTTGGCAACTTTTGCCTGAACCGCACCAAACCGGAAAGCAATACTCCCGAAGGCTGGGCTAAAACCAAATGCCTGGAAGAATATGACCGTTATGAAGGTGTACAGGAGCTGATCCCTTATGCCAAAGGCGTTAGCGCCAAAACATATGACTTTGATGCTAATGGTAATTGCGTGGAAACAGATTACAGCCGTATGCTGAAGATCGTGAAGGACGCTAATTACACCGGGCATATTGGTATTGAGTACGAAGGGCAAAAGCTGTCTGAAGAAGAAGGCATCCGCAAAACCCTGGCCCTGCTGCAAAAAGCAGGAAGCGCGCTAAGCTAATGTGCAGGTGTGCAAATATGCAAATGTGCAGATGTGATGGAAGCGAAGTTCCCCATCTGCACATTTGCATATCTGCACATCAATTAATCGTAATCTCCACCTCATCCCCCCTGATCTTATAGCTGCAATGCGCAGCCTTACGCAGTATTTCCAGCACCTCCTGTAAAGTATTATGCTGGAAGGAGGCTGTCATATTTTTGATGGAGGATACATCCCCTTCTACCGTAATGGTTACCGCAAACCAATCTTCCAGCTGCCGGATCATGGTCATAAAAGGTATATCCTTAAACCGCAGATCTTCCTGTAACCAGGCTTCCAGCTCAGCAGGCTGGTAGGTTTCCTTTTCCATCAGATCAATATCCCTGTTGGCCAGTACCATTTGCCCGCGCTCCAGTATTTCCGGCTGGTTATCGGTGGCGGAGTGGTAGGTTTTGGCCACCCTGACCTTGCCATTCAGCAAATAGGCCGTAGCGCCGGGTTGTGTGGCAAATGACCGGATCTTAAAAGCAGTGCCCAGTGCCGTAACGGTTAGCTTATCCGTTTTTACGGTAAAAGGCCGGCCGTTAATGGTGGGGGCTGCATCAAAATAGGCCTCTCCATCCAGTATAAGCTCCCGGCCCTGCTGCGGAAAGGTGGCCGGTACCAGCAGGCGTGAGCCGGCATTCAGTATTACCGTGCTGCTGTCGGCCAGCTGCAGCTTTTTGCGGTGTCCTACCTGCCCCTGGTAAGTGGTATAGGTAGTTTGCCCGTTAAGCAGGTGCTTAACCGGATCTTCCTTTTGAGGCTGCCGGCATTGTAGCTGGATCCCTGCCATTAACAGCAGGCCCAGAATAGGTAAGGTGTTTTGTACGCTTGTGTTGAACATGACATTTTTGCTGGGAGTGTTAAAAGTAAACAGATTTTTGTTAAAACAATGGCAGCCCCTTAACTTTGCGGCCCATGGAAAAGCAGCTTCCGTTATCATTCGATAACACCGCTATTGCATTTGAACACAAAACAGATAAGGCGCTGAAAAAGGCCGATTTCCTGTTCAGTAATATTGGCAAACCATGGCTGGTAAAGCTGGGCGGCGTGTTAACCCCTCTGGCCTTTAAGCTAAGGCTGCCCGTTAAAGGCCTCATCAAATACACTATTTTTCAACAGTTTTGCGGAGGCGAAAGCCTGGAGGAAGCTGCACAAACCGCACAGGTGCTGGGCAAATATCATGTGGGGGCTGCGCTGGATTACGGCGTAGAGGCCATGGAAGGGGAGGAGAACTATGACCATGCCGTACCGGAATTTATCCGCGCTATTGAATACGCAGCCACCAATCATAACATTCCTTTTATAGCCATCAAGGTAACCGGTTTTGCCCGTTTTGAGCTGCTGGAAAAAATACACAGCCGGCAACCGCTAACGGCAGATGAGCAGCAGGAGTTTGAAAGAGTGCGTAACCGCATCAGGGCCATTGCGGAAGCAGCGGCCAAAAACAAAATAGGCCTGCTGATAGATGCGGAAGAATCCTGGATCCAGCAGCCGGTGGATGACCTGGCCGATGAAATGATGCAGTTGTTCAATAAAACAAACGTTATTGTATACAACACCTTCCAGCTGTACCGCCACGATCGCTGGGAATACCTGCAGCTCTCTTTTAACAGGGCGCAGCAGCAGGGCTACCTGTTAGGCGCCAAGCTGGTGAGAGGGGCCTACATGGAAAAAGAGCGCAAGCGTGCAGAAGCCCTGGGTTACCCGTCTCCCATCCAACCGGACAAAGCATCAACCGATAAAGATTATAACAGCGCCGTAAGGTTTTGTATGGACCGGCTGGACAAGCTGGCTGTATTCATAGGCACACACAATGAAGAAAGCAGCATGCTGGCAGCGCACCTGCTGGATGAAAAAGGATTACCCCACAACCATCCGCATGTAAGCTTTTCACAGCTGCTGGGAATGAGCGATAATATCACCTTTAACCTGGCGCATGCCGGTTATCATGTATCCAAATATTTACCTTATGGTCCTGTGAAGGATGTAATGCCTTACCTGCTGCGCCGTGCGCAGGAAAATACTTCTATCTCCGGGCAAATGGGCCGGGAGCTGGGTTTGATCAGGAAGGAGCTGAAGAGAAGAGCAATATAATTTAAGCGGAAAGCATAAAGCAAAAAGCAGAAAGCATCGGAGCGAGTGCCCGGCTTTCTGCTTTTTGTTTTATGTTATTCCTGCATTGTTTTCCAATCCGCGAATGTAATTCGCTGCAATCAGCTTTCCGCTTTGTGCTTTGCCCTTTCAGCTTTCCGCGAATATCATTCGCTTCAATCAGCTTTTTGCTTTCTGCTTTGCGCTTTCAGCTTTTCGCGAATATCATTCGCTTCAATCAGCTTTTTGCTTTTTGCTTTTTGCTTTCTGCTCACTGCTTTTCCCGCTCTACTGATTTTCATTCTGCGGTATCGGAAACGCCGACCATACATCATCACCGGCGCGGTCTAAGGGTAAGGTGTTCAGGCGGTTATACCTGCGCACATCTATCCAGCGGTGGCCTTCATAGAAAAGCGAATACCGGCGCTGCCGCAACATTTCATCTATCAGGGCTGCCTGCGTAACGGCGCCTGCATACGCGGGTATATTATGCCCTGTGCGAATGCGGTTCAGCGCTACTATGGCGTCCGGGAATGCATTGGTCTGGATCTTGGCTTCTGCATAGATCAGTATTAATTCCTCATTACGGATAATGGGAATAGGCGCGGTGTTGCTGGTATAGATCCATACATCGCGGTTGCTGGTTAAGCCGCCCTGGCTGGCTGCGCTGGTGCGCAGTGTGGCCTTTTGTATGCGGTCATCGCCCGGGGTAATATCCAATGCGTAAGAGGGATGCGCCACCCTTACCTCACCGTTTGAGTTTTGCGCAAAGTAACAGGGGTTCAGCTGCTCGCCGCTGCCGTTACCAAACACATGATACACACCGGTGGTAAAGCTGCCGTTCAGGTCAAAGAACGATTCGTTCAGCGCCGTTAATGCCTGCGCCCACTGCTGCCGGTATACCGCCACCCTGGCGGCCAGCGCCCGGTTAAATTTCAGCAGGCCTGCCGCATCTTTAAAACCAGTAAACCCGCCGGATAAAGGAAAAAGTATTTCTGCACCGGTAAGGCTGGTCTTTCCATCTTCCAGCATTTGTGCAATAGAATCCAGCGCAACATTTTTCTGTACAATAGGCCCGGGGTTTTCAAAGTCCTGCACACTAATGCGAATGCCATTTGCATCGGTCATGTTCAGGTTCAGCAATAGCTGGTAAGCCATAATGGTTTTGGCAAAACCCAGGTAGCCATTCCGCTGCGGCGCAGTAATAAAGCTGGAGTTGGTGGCTGCCTGCAGCAATATATTCCCCTGCCTTACTACACGGTAGCGTGAAGCCCATGGGTTGGTAAGGTAAAAGGTGTTATTATCCAGCGTAGAGGAGCCCGCGCCTAACAGCTCGGTATAAAAACGCGGTTCAGAGCCGGCAAAACGGTAAATATCACGCCCAATAATGCCTACTGCATCATAATAAGTGCCCAGGGTAAAGCGCATACCCGATTCTGCCCCGGTTACCAGGTTATTCAGCTCTTCCTTGGTAGGGTTGCGGGTAATAGCGTCGGCCTGCGGTGTGTTTAAA
>NZ_DATCRF010000723.1:0-5156 GCF_036569125.1 Chitinophaga sp.
TGAGAACACCTTTGGCAAGCATTACGTAAAAGCACAGGTAGGCGCCCGTACAGATGCCATCAATGAAGGCTACGGTTTCCGGGCCGACCGTTTTGGCACCACCAACCTGGATAATGACTGGGCCATTGGCGGCGGTTACCGCCCTAAACCGGACGGAACCTTTGATTACGGCAGCATTGGCGATTACAATGATATCATTAATCCTAACCTGTATGCGCTTAACTCCCTCTTTGGCCGTTTAAACTATGCCTATGATGATAAATACCTGGCAGAGTTCACCTGGCGTTACGATGGATCTTCCAAGCTGGCCCCCGGCCACCGCTGGCAGTTCTTCCCCGCCTTTTCACTGGGCTGGCGTATTACAGAGGAGGATTTTATGCAGTATGTAAAAGAGAATATCGGCAACGTAAAGTTCCGCTTCTCTTACGGCCAGGTGGGCAACTCCAACATTGGAGGGTTTAACTACCTGTCACGGGTATATATCAATTCTAATTTGGGTTATTATTCCTTTAATAACACACCGGCGCCCGGCTCCATCTTCTCTACCTATAATGATCTGCTGAAATGGGAAGTATCTGCCATGACCAATTACGGCGTGGATGCAGATTTCTTTAAAGGTGCGCTTACTGCTTCCTTTGATTACTTCAACAAGAACACATCCGGCATTTACCTGTTCCAGACGGTACCCGGTACAGCCGGTGTTACAACCGATCAGGAAAAATCCCCGCTTGAAAATGTGGGAAAGGTAAACAACAAAGGCTGGGAGCTGGCATTAACTTACCGCCTAACCACCGGCAAGGTAAACCATGCATTCGGCTTTAACCTGTCAGACAACCTGAACAAGGTAGTAACCTTCGGGCAGGAATCTATCCGCGGCAGCGACTTTTCTTACATCATTAAAGAAGGTTTCCCCATCTCCTCCTATTACGGTTATAAATCCAACGGCCTGTACCAGAACCTGGACGATATCAAGAACGCACCCAAAGTGCCTTTTGCATACAACCAGCAGGTAATGCCCGGTGATATTAGGTATGTAGACCGTAACGGAGATGGTGTGATCGACGCAGATGACCGTTTTGTTTTCGGTAATCCTTTTCCACGTTACACCTTTGGCTTTACATATAATGTTACCTGGCATGGCTTTGACCTGAACATGTTCTGGCAGGGTGTGGGCAAACGCTCCCAGTTCCTGCGCGGCGATATTGTGGAAGCCTTCCATAATAACGAAGACCACGCCTTTGTGCAGCACCTGGACCGCTGGACGCCCACCAATCCAAACGCCACTTACCCGCGTTTAACCATTGGTACGGCAGATGCCAACAACTTTGCCTACTCAGATTACTGGATGTTTGATACCAAGTACATACGCCTCAAGAACCTGCAGGTAGGTTACACCCTGCCCCGCGGTATCACCAATACCGTGCATATTGAAAGCGCACGTATTTACTTCACCAGCCAGAACCTGATCACTATAATGCCTAAACGTTTCCGCGAAATAGGCATGGATCCTGAGTTCACGCAATTTGATGATAAGCTGAATTTTTCCAACTACAACCCGATCGCAGGCCGTAACTATCCCAACGCCGCTACGTTTGCCGTGGGTGTGGATGTGAAGTTCTAATGCAGGAAGTAAGAAAAAAAACAATTCAATGAAAAAAACACTCATCATAATCGTTTTCGCTGTAGGACTGTTTGCCTGCCGTAAGCTGGACCAGCCCATTACACGCGAGTTTACGGAAACCGCCTACTGGCGCGACCAACAGGATGCGCTGGATGCCCTTTCCGCCTGTTATGAGCATTTATCCAAAACGGACTATTTCTTTGGCGACGAAGGCCTGAGCGATAATGCCTACGTAAATGGCGTGGGCTTCCAGAACGTAACAGCCATTGCCAACGGCGGCTATGACCCGTCTAATGCACGTGTAACGGATAACTGGGGTTATTACTTCACCACCATCCGCCGCTGTAATAATTTAACGGGGAATATAGATAAGGTGCCCAAGCTGGACAGCGCACTTAAGCGCCGTATTGCGGCAGAAGCCCGCTTTATACGCGCCTATGCTTATTTTCAGTTGGCCACCTGGTATGGGGACGTACCTTTTTTCACCAATGTGATCTCTATAGATGAATCACGCACTATTAACCGCACGCCCAAGAACAACATCATCCAGTTTGTGCTGAGTGAGCTGAACGCCATCCGTGCCGACCTGCCGGTAAATAACTACTCCGGCAGCAGCGGGTATGCCGATAAGGACAAAGGCCGGATAACCCGTGGCGCCGCCATAGCGCTCAGCGCCCGCGTGCACCTGTACAACGGGGAATGGCAGGCCGTAGTAAGCGACTGTGAGCTGCTCATTAACAAAACAGAGAACGGCACTTACGGCTTAATGGATGATTATGCCGGCATTTTCACCGTAGGTAATGAGTATAACAAGGAAGTGGTGCTGGACCTGCAATATGGCGGCGGCCGCACCTACGATGTGCAGCGCGCCTTTATGCCGCAAACCGTGGCCCTGTTAAGAAGTGTGCTGGTGCCCACGCAGGACCTGGTGGATGATTACGTGATGACGAACGGCAAAGGCATTAAGGAAGCAGGCTCCGGCTATAATGAGAATGATCCCTACACCAACCGCGATCCCCGCTTTAATGCCACCATCCTGCATCATGGATCTACGGTAACGGACTTCAACGGAACGGTGCAAACCATTCTTACACAGCCCGGCTCCAACCCGGCCACCAATACGGTGGACGATCAGGGCGCCTCCCCTACCGGTTACTACTTTTATAAATATTACGACCGCACCTCCACCAACTACCAGTCCGGCTTAAACCTCATCCTCATCCGCTATGCCGATGTATTGCTGATGTATGCAGAGGCCAAGAACGAGCTGGCGCAGCTGGATGCCAATGTATGGAACAACACCATCCGCGCACTGCGGGTACGCGCCAAGTTCACCGATGCCGGCGCTACTGAGTTCAATGCCGCTTTAACACAGGAGCAGCTGCGTGCTGTTGTACGCCGTGAAAGGCGCGCAGAGCTGGCATTTGAAGGCCTGCGTGTATACGACATACGCCGCTGGAAAATTGCAGACCAGGTGCTGGCAAAACCGGTAAGAGGTATTAAGGTGACATCCGGCGCGTTCAACCGGGATCCCAATGGTTATATCATTGTGGCCAACCGCACCTTCACAAATCCGAAACACTACCTGTGGCCGGTGCCTACATTTGAACGCGATCAGAACAAAAATCTTTCACAAAACCAGGGTTGGTAAACCTACAAATTCCCGTATATGCTTAAACGTATAGCTTTCATATTTACCGCATTGCCCGCAGCAGCAATTATGTTCCTGGGCAGCTGCAAAAAAGACGATTATAAGCTCAACACCAATATTAAACCGGTAGAGCACCTGGGTGCGCCGGCCGACAATAAATTCGTAAAGCTGCAGCCCGCCACCAGCGCCGCTGTTAGCTTTGAGTGGGACCAGGCCCGGGCTGAAGACGGCTCCCTGGTATTGTATGAAGTAGCCTTTGATAAAGAAGGCGGCGACTTCTCCAAGCCCATTGCCAAATACACATCCGATGGCGGCGGCGTACAGAACAAGTTGTCCCTTTCCCACAAAGAGCTGAACACCATTGCCAACAATGCCGGCATCCCCGCATTGGGCACTGGCAAGCTGAAATGGACGGTGCTGGCCGCCAAAGGGTACAACGTACAGCCGGCAGCTGAAAGCCGCATCCTGGAAGTAGAAAGGCCCAATGGCTTTGCAGAGATCCCGGTGGATGTGTTCCTCACCGGCGAAGCTACAGAAGCAGGCGCCGACCTTTCCAAAGCCCTGCACCTGAAAAGCATCACCAGCGGCGTATTTGAAATTTACACTTCCCTGAAGGACGGTAAATACCAGTTCGTAGACCGCAATACCGGCACGCCCACCACGTATTCACTGGATGGCGCTGTGCTGAAAGAAGGCGGCGAAACCACGCAAAGCGGCGGCACTAAAGTGTACCGCATCCGTTTGGACTTTAACAACACCACCGGCACTATGACGGAGATCACCGGTATGGGATTATGGTTTGCACCTGATAATAAGTTCCTGTTTAACCTCACCTATTCTGGCAATGGCACCTTTACAGCCAGCAACCAGGTTATAACCTTTAAGCAGGAATCCTGGGGCCGTGATGAGCGTTATAAGTTCCGTATGAGTGTGAAGTCGGCCGACGGTACTGCCGGTGAAGAATGGATGGGCAGCTCCAATGCAGATAACAGCCGCCCTACCAGCGCTACGCCGCTTAGCTTCTGGCAGCTTTATCCCATCGCTAACAACGATCAGTGGAACTATTGCTACAAGTTCCAGACCGAAGTAGATACCAAGAACTGCGATGTGAAAATGTATTTCCAGGCAGACAAGGCTTATACACACGAAGTAATTGTACTGTAAGCATCTGACTAAAAAGAATGTAAAATGTAAAATGTAAAATTTTAAATGCCAAACCGACGAAGGAGGTTCATAGAGACTATTGAAAAGACCTTATGAACGAGATAAATGTAAAGGTCAAATGCAGCGATCAACTACATCCAACTTTTACATTTAACATTTTACATTTATGATTTTACATTCTTTTAGCCTTTTCAACTTTTTAATCTTTTAATTCAGAAAAATGATCGCTTTACAACGTTTGCTGGCGCCTTGCATGCTGCTGCTGTCCGTTACCTGGGTCTCCTGCCTGAAAGAGCCGGTAGATGATGGTCCCGGCCCGGGCGCAGGCAAAGCCACCTATAAATATAACTGGCCTGCCATTGCAGATTCTGCACAGGCCTCGCTCACCGCTAACTTTTATAATGCCAACGGCAAATATTTTAATAAGAACAATGCCGGTGATGTAACCTTTAACTACTGGCCCCAGGCCCATGCGCTGGATGTGCTGGTAGATGGTTACCTGCGCAAGAACGACGCCGCCGTTAAAGCCCGCATGACCGACCTGCTGGATGGTGTAAAGGCAAAGAACGGCAACACCTACATCAATCATTTTTATGATGATATGGAGTGGATGACGCTGGCCTGCCTGCGCGCTTATGAAGCCACCGGCGACGACCGTTTTAAAGCTACCGCACGGGAGCTTTGGAATGATATCAAAGGCGGCTGGGACCTGGTATGGGG
>NZ_DATCRF010000724.1:0-3090 GCF_036569125.1 Chitinophaga sp.
AGTGTAAAGTATTGTGCCTGTCCTTTGCCGGCGCGTGTTTTATAATCTACAGGGTTAATACCGGCGGCTTTTACTTTTACCAGCAGCTGGCCTGCAGCCGGCCGTGGTATGGGGATCTCTGTTATTTCAAAAGTGTTGGCATCGCCAAATTGTGGTAAGGTAGCTGCTTGCATGATTCCGTTTTTTGTGCTTAACGCAGAACGCTGCATGCTCAAAGCTGCCTGCGTTATGTGTTAAGCGTGTGCTTTAATGTATCGCTCAATTACTTTGCCATTTTGCAAATAACGCACATTAGCGCAAGTTACGTATACCGCTGAGCAGAAAGCTAAAAAGCAGAAAGCACAAAGCAGCGAATAAACCCAGCGCTTTGTGCTTTCTGCCTTATGCTTTCAGCATTCTTACACCAGGTACCCGAACAGGTTATCATCTTCGTTCAGTGCGGTATAATGCAGGTTATACTTGCGGAAGTTAGCTATCAGTGTATCGTAATCCTCACGGTTCTTCAGCTCTATGCCTACCAGCGCGGGGCCGGTTTCCTTATTATGTTTCTGTATGAATTCAAAACGGGTAATATCGTCGTTGGGGCCCAGTATGTTGTTCAGAAAATCCCTGAGCGCGCCGGGCCTTTGGGCAAAACGTACAATAAAGTAATGCTTCAGCCCTTCGTAAAGGAGGGAACGTTCTTTTATTTCCTGCATGCGGTCAATATCATTATTGCTGCCGCTTACAATACATACTACGCGTTTGCCTTTTATTTCAGCGGCAAAATCGTCCAGCACGGCCATGGATAAGGCGCCGGCCGGTTCTACCACAATAGCGTCCTCATTGTACAGCTGCAGGATGGTGGAGCATACTTTACCTTCTGCCACCAGGTGCATTTTATCCAGTACATCTTTGCAGATCTCAAAAGGCAGGTTGCCTACTCTTTTTACGGCAGCGCCATCTACAAAGCGGTCAATTTCGGTAAGGGTAACAGGGGCGCCGTTCTCCAGCGCGCGTAACATGGACGGTGCGCCTTTGGGCTCTACCCCTACAATGGTTGTTTTGGGACTGTATGTTTTAAAATAAGTGCCTACCCCGGCTGCCAGCCCGCCGCCGCCAATGGGTACAAACAAGTAATCTACCTGCGGCTGATCTTCCAGGATCTCAACTGCCACAGTGCCCTGCCCTTCAATGATCAGTGGATCATCAAAAGGAGGTATGAACGTCATGCCATGTAATTTGGTAAAGGCCTGCGCTTCAAATGCGCAATCATCAAACGTATCGCCTACCAGCTGAATGCGGATGTGATCACCGCCGAACATTTTCACCTGGTTCACCTTTTGTTTGGGTGTGATGATGGGCATAAATACTACGCCCTGGATGCCTAATAATTTACAGGAGTAAGCAAAGCCCTGTGCGTGGTTGCCGGCACTGGCGCAGGTTACGCCGTTAGCCAGCTGCTCAGGTTTTAAACTGCTGATGAGGTTATAAGCGCCCCGCAGCTTATAGGAGCGCACGATCTGCATGTCCTCCCGCTTCAGGTATACCTCACAGCCATAACGCCGGGATAAAGTGGCGCTATAGGTAAGCGGCGTGCGTTTCACCACCGGCTTTAGCCGTTCAGCGGCCTGCAGGATGTTTAATGGTTGGGCAGATACTTCAGACATGTTGTAACTCACTTTTAGAATTACGAATTATTTAATTACGAATTACGAATTAAAATGCAGCGATTTAATAAGGGGTTTCAAAAAACCAACACAATCATCCGCCTTAATCAATTCGTAATTCGTAATTAAACAATTCGTAATTGAATACTAGGCGTTGTTCGGACGCAGCTTACGAACCGCTGCTCCGGCCTGCCACATTTCACTTTCACGCAGCTCTTTCAGCTCTTCGTTCAGCTTTTCACGGTAGTCCGGAGTGCTGTTGGAAGCGATAGAACGGGCGGCTTCTTTACCGGCTGCTACGCTGGCGTACAGCTCTTCAAACACCGGTTGGGTGGCTGCTTTGAACTTCTTCCACCAATCCAGCGCACCGCGTTGGGCAGTAGTAGAACAGTTAGCATACATCCAGTCCATACCATTCTCTGCTACCAGCGGCATCAGGGATTGGGTGAGCTCTTCTACGGTTTCGTTGAAAGCTTCTGAAGGAGAGTGGCCGTTTTTGCGCAGCACTTCATACTGGGCGGCAAAAATACCCTGGATACAACCCATCAGCGTACCGCGTTCTCCGGTAAGATCGCTATATACTTCTTTCTTAAAATCTGTCTGGAACAGGTAGCCGGAGCCTACGCCAATACCCAGCGCAATAACGCGGTCGCGTGCTTTGCCGGTGGCGTCCTGGAAGATAGCGAAGCTGGAGTTCAGCCCCTGGCCTGCCAGGAACAGCCTGCGCAGGGAGGTACCGGAACCTTTAGGCGCTACCAGTATCACATCCACATCTGCAGGGGGAATGATGTTGGTTTGCTCTTTGTAGGTGATGCCAAAACCATGGGAAAAATACAATGCCTTACCGGGGGTGAGGTATTGCTTTAATGTAGGCCACAGGGTGATCTGGCCGGCATCAGACAGCAGGAACTGGATGATGGTGCCTTTTTGTGCGGCTTCTTCGATCTCGAACAGCGTTTTACCGGGTACCCAGCCATCAGCAACGGCTTTATCCCAGGTTTTAGAATCTTTACGCTGACCAATGATCACATTAAAACCATTGTCTTTAAGGTTCAATGCCTGGCCGGGGCCCTGCACGCCGTAACCGATAATAGCGATCGTTTCATTTTTCAGAACTTCTCTCGCTTTTTCCATGGGGAATTCTTCTCTGGTTACTACGTCTTCCAGTACCCCGCCAAAATTGATGGTTGCCATTGTTATTTCCGATTTTAGATTTACGATGATTCTATTTTAGATTTTAGATTTACGATTTTAGATTTGAATACAGCGGAAATCTTCCCGAAAATCTAAAATCGTAAATCTGAAATCGTAAATTTTAAATGTTGGTTTTAAAGCTATCTGCCTCTTTACGGGCCAGCTCTTTCAGGTGATCGTGGAAACGGCGGCTCCATTTTACAATGGCTACCCGGCCGCTTTTGGAATACTCGATCAGCCCATAAGG
>NZ_DATCRF010000725.1:0-5946 GCF_036569125.1 Chitinophaga sp.
GTGGAGCGCTTTACGAACTGGTCGGGCGTTACCTCACCCAGCGCGGTTACGCTGATCACAAAACCTTTCTGGGACGAGGAGGTATCCCCGCCTATGAGGTCTACGCCATATTTTTCGCAGGCGGCATATACGCCGTCATAAAATTCATTTAAGGCTTCTACTGAAAAGCGGTTGCTGAAGGCAATGCTCACAGTAATATGGGTAGGGGTGGCGTTCATAGCATATATGTCCGACAGGTTCACCACTACGGATTTGTAGCCCAGGTGTTTCAGCGGGGTATAGGCCAGGTCAAAGTGAATGCCTTCTACCAGCATATCGGTAGAAATAACGGTTTGTTTGCCAAAGTGATCGATCACGGCGGCATCATCGCCCACACCTAATACGGTGCTGGCCTGCTGGATCTCTATGTTACGGGTTAAAAATTCTATCAGGCCAAACTCCCCCAGGGAGCTGATCTCTGTGCGTTCTTCACTCATAAATTTATCTGTTACTATTTGGCGTTTACTGCTTGCAGTAATTGCTCATGTATTTTACCATTGCTGGCAATGATCTTCTTCTGGTGGGGAGAAAAATAGTTTCCCTTAAAGTCGGTTACCTTACCGCCTGCTTCTTCCACAATAATGAATCCGGCAGCGGAATCCCAGGCATTCAGCTTGTGCTCATAAAACCCGTCAAAGCGGCCGGCGGCCACCCAGCAAAGGTCTATGGCGGCAGAGCCCAGGCGGCGTAAGGGCAGCCCTTGTTTAATAAAGCGGCCAAATACGGTTACGGGATCATTATCCTCCTCTTCCCAGGTATAGGGAAAACCGGTTACCAGGCAGGCTTTGGCGAGATCGGTTTTGGCTGATACCTGTATGGGCTTATTGTTCAGGGTAGCGCCCTGTCCTTTTTCTGCAAAGTAAAATTCGTTCATGAAGGGGTTGTATACCGCGCCCATGATCATTTTCCCATCCTGCTCAATACCTATGGATACGCAGCACAGGGGAATGCCGTGCGCAAAGTTCACTGTACCATCCAGGGGATCTATGATCCACTTGATATTGGAGGCGGTGCTTAGCTCCCCGGCTTCCTCACTCAGAATATAGTGGTCCGGGTAGGTTTCGCGGATCACGCTGAAAATAGCGGTTTCTGCTTTTTTGTCGGCCTCTGTTACCAGGTCGTTAGCCGTACTTTTGCTGTCTATTTGAAAAGTGCCGTTGAAATATTCCTGTAATATTTTTGCCCCGGCTTCTGTAGCTTTGAGTAAAGTGGCTTTTAACATGCCGCAAAGGTAGGAATTTACACCTACTCACCACTTATAACTAATTACCGTATTTTTGCATTTCAAATAACGTGAAGGAAAATTAATGGCCATCATCGGTAATCTCATATCCAGGTCACTGCGTATCCGTAAAAAGTTCACAGTTAAGTTAGGGACTCCCCGCCAATACCAGCTTCAGGTACTGCATAGGTTGCTGGAAAAGGCAAAAAATACACAGTTTGGCCGCCATTATAAGTTTCAGGAGATCTTGGATAGCCCGAGCTTTATGGCACAGTACCGGGCCCGCATACCGGTACATAACTACAACAAAATGAATGCGGAGTGGTGGTATAAGGCCCTGGAAGGGGAGGATAATGTGAGCTGGCCGGAAAAAGTGAAATACTTTGCCCTCAGCTCCGGTACTTCCGAATCAGCCAGCAAGCACATACCCGTTACCCGCGACATGCTGCGCACCGTGAAAAAAGTAGGGGTGAAGCAGCTTTACTCCATGGCTAACTTTGATATACCGCCCCGCTCCTTTGAAAAAGGTATCCTGATGCTGGGGGGCACCACCTCCCTGTACGAAAAAGGCGACTATTACGAAGGGGACATGAGCGGTATACAGGCCAAGAACATTCCCCGCTGGTTCCGCCGCTTTTACAAGCCGGGCGGCCGCATCTCCAAAAAGCCCAACTGGGAGCAGCGTATTAAGCTCATTGTGCGCAAAGCGCGGCAGTGGGATGTGGGTACCGTTTGCGGTGTACCTGCCTGGGTGCAGATTGTGCTGGAAGAAATTATTAAGTACCATGGCGTAAAGAATATTCATGAAATATGGCCTAACCTGGCCATTTACATACACGGGGGCGTATCTTTTGAGCCTTACCGCGATAGCTTCCAGAAGCTGCTGGGTAAGCCTATTACGTTTATTGAAACGTACATGGCTTCCGAAGGCTCCTTTGGTTTCCAGGCCCGGCCCGGCACCAAAGGCATTAAGCTGGTGCTGAACGCCGGCATTTTCTTTGAATTTATTCCTTTTAACGAGGAGAATTTTGATGCAGACGGGGAAGTAAAACCCAATCCCAAATCCTACATGATCCACGAAGTGGTAGAGGATGTGGAGTATGCCGTAATGCTGAGCACCTGTGCAGGCGCCTGGCGTTACCTGATAGGGGATGTGGTAAAGTTCACCTCTGTAAAAGAGCATGAGATCGTGATCGTAGGGCGTACCAAACAGTTCCTGAGCCTGTGCGGTGAGCATATGAGCATTGATAACATGAACAAGGCTATTGATATGGTGCAAAAGAAGCTGGGCATTACGGTAAAGGAATTTACCATTGTGGGCTTCCCGTATCAGAACCTGTTTGCACACCGCTGGTATATAGGTACGGACGATGTGAATGTTGACAGCAACAAGGTGCGCGAGATCATTGACCAAACGCTGAGCGAGGTAAATGATGACTACGCCGTGGAAAGAACCGCTGCCTTAAAAGAGATCTTTGTAGAGATACTGCCCAACGAGGTGTTCATTGATTACCTGCGCTGCAAGGGCAAAGAAGGGGCCATGAATAAATTTCCAAGAGTGCTGAAGGGAGAGAAAGCAAAGGATTGGCAAAACTTTTTGGAAACAAAAGCAGTAGCTAACGGAAAGTAAACTTATTATAATGGGGCCTGCTCACCTGGGCTTCATTTAACATTTTAAAAAAGATGGGTAACTTTAGCGATTCAGTTACCCTTTTTTTATTACATGATAGCAGCAATCGTAGCAGGATTAGGACTGGGCGTTTTTCTATCATTATCGGTGGGGCCGGTAATATTTGCCATTATTAAGTACAGCATCAACAATGGGTTTAAGGCGGGCATCAGCTTTGTGCTGGGCGTAAGCTTCAGCGATATATTGTTTGTGCTGATAGGCAACCTGGGCACCGCTTTTATTGAAGGCCTGGAAGATTATAAGCGCACTATCGGCGTAGTAGGCGGTATTATGCTGGTGGGCATGGGATTGTACGGGCTGTTCTTCAAAAAAATAAGGATCAGCACCGGGGAGGAAAAACCGGAAATGTTCCGCACGCATGATTACCTGAAGATCTGGCTGGCGGGTTTCCTGATGAATACCCTGAACCCCGGCGTGATCATTTTCTGGTTAGGCGTATGTGTGGCTAACAGCGCTACTACGGTAAGCCACCGGCTGATCATGTTCACCCTGTGTTTGGTGTTTGTACTGTCTACCGATATTTTTAAGGTATTTGTAAGTAATAAGATCCGTCATAAGCTTACCCTGAACAATGTAGTATGGCTGAATAGAATAGCCGGCGCCAGCATGGTGCTGTTTGGCGTGGTGCTGTTGTATAAGGTGCTGTTTGATGTAGGGGCATTGGGGCATTGATGAATGTGCAGGTGTGCAAATATGCAGATGTGCAAATGGATTGAAAGATGTTATAAAATGGAAAGGTGCAAATGAGTGATCATTTGCACCTTTTTTATTTGAAGCATACCCTTACGTGGTATACCTGTTTTAATCATCTGCACATCTGCATATTTGCACACCTGCACATTAGCGTATGGTCCAGGTTTCATTACCGGCCAGCAGCTTATCCAGGTCGCCGGGGCCTCTTTTGGCAATAGCGTCTTCGATCTGGCGGGACATCCCTTCTTCATAAGTAGGGCGGCTGGTTTGGTAAAACACGCCGAAGGGGCGGGGCAGGTGGCCTTCGATCCGGGGATCATCAAAGATGCGGGTTAAAAGCTGTGCCTTATAAAAATCCTTTTCGTCGTGGATCCACAGGTCGCTGGCGCTGTATTGCTCACCCAGGGTTACTACCACGGGTTTTAAACCATCCAGGCGGATGCCTTTATCTTTCTGCGCGCCAAAGATCAGGGGCTGGCCCTGTTCCAGCATCACGGTTTCTGTGGGGCGGGTACCTTTTTCTGTAAATATTTCAAAAGCGCCATCATTAAAGATGTTACAGTTCTGGTATATTTCCAGGAAGGAGGCGCCTTTATGGGCATGGCTGCGTTTCAGCATTTCCTGCAGGTGTTTGGGATCACGGTCCATGCTGCGGGCTATAAAAGTAGCATCCGCACCCAGGGCCAGGGCCAGGGGATTGAACGGATGATCTATACTACCCATGGGAGTGGACTTAGTGACCTTGTTCTCCTCGGAAGTAGGGGAGTACTGACCTTTGGTAAGACCGTAGATCTGGTTGTTAAACAACATGATATTCAGGTCAAAGTTGCGGCGCAGCAGGTGAATGGTGTGGTTACCGCCTATGGACAGGCCATCGCCATCACCGGTTACTACCCATATGCTCAGTTCTGGGCGGCTGGCTTTTAAGCCGGAGGCTATTGCCGTGGCACGGCCGTGAATAGAGTGCATGCCGTAAGTGTTCATATAATACGGGAAGCGGGAAGAGCAGCCGATACCGGAAATGATCACTATATTTTCGCGGGGAATATTCAGCCCCGGCATAATGGTTTGTACCTGTTTTAATATGGAGTAGTCTCCGCACCCCGGACACCAGCGTACTTCCTGGTCCGTTGCAAAATCCTTGGCGGTCAGCGCCTGCGGAGCTATAGTTGTTGTTGACATCCGTTTATATATTAAAAGTTTGCAAAGTTAATTAATAATTAATAATGAATAGTTAATAAGTACTGCGGCTGGCAGGGTCCCTGTTAACAGGGAATACTGCATCCCTGAAGCCCCTATTAATTATTCATTCTTAATTATTCATTAAAAGGTCCCAGTATTCTGCCGCACGGCGGGTATGCGGTATTACAATAGTGCCCCCTACTATGTTGGCTACGGCAAAGATCTCATACATTTCTTCTGTTGTGATCCCCTGTTCATGGCATTTACCTAAATGGTATTTGATACAATCGTCGCAACGCAGCACCATAGACGATACAAGGCCCAGCATTTCCTTTACTTTGGTGCTTAGCGCCCCTTCTGCATAGGTATTGGTATCCAGGTTAAACAGGCGGTTAATAACCTTGTTCTGCTTGCCCAGGATCACTTCATTCATCTTAGCCCTGTAGTCGTTAAATTCTTGGATCTGATCTGCCATACGTCTCGTCTTTTTTATTTCACCGCTAAAGCTATGAAAGGATTGGCAAATATAGATATAATCTACTTCATTGGTGGACTACTGGGCGGGAGATAGGGTATAATAAAAGGTTATAGGTTATAACCGGAGATTATCGGGATTTGCAGGTGTGCAGGTGTGCAAATGTGCAGATGGGGAATGTGCCGGGTGGGAAAAGGGTAGGGTTTTATGTAGGGGGGTAGAGTTGCGCAGCAATGTCAGTAGGGAAAAAGGGGTGTTTTAGGAGGGAAGGGTACCAGTTGCACAGCAATCGGACAGGGATGGAGGCCCCCCACCTTTAAGGTGGGGCTGCCGTTACTTAGCGGCGGCTTCCAGGTAATCTTTTACGCCCTGCACGATCTTATCTGCCATCAGCTGGCGGAAAGCGGGGTCTAATACTTTAGCCTCATCGCCCGGAAAGCTCAGGAACAGGGTTTCTATGAGGGCATCCGGAAACTCCGTGGGGTTGTTGAGGATAAAATTGAAATTACCGTTGCAGCCAAAACCTGATAAACCGGTTTCCAACATGCGGTTGTAAATAAAACGGGCCAGCGGCTCGCAAAAAGGGTGTTTGTAATAAGTGGCGGTACCCTTTATATCCACCGGGTTTACGGAAGAGTTGAGGTG
>NZ_DATCRF010000726.1:0-3403 GCF_036569125.1 Chitinophaga sp.
GGCTTTCCGGAATGAGATCGTAGCCCGCCAGTTCATTTTCCGTATGCGCGAATTTGAGCAAATGGAAATGCAGTTCTTCATTCGCCCCGGCTCCCAGAAAGAATGGTATGCCTACTGGAAAGAGGAACGCATGAAATGGCACCAGAGCCTGGGCACCCCGGCTGCCAGCTACCGTTTCAAAGACCACGAAAAGCTGGCCCATTATGCAGATGCTGCTGTGGATATTGAATATGAATTTCCCATTGGCTTTAAAGAAGTAGAGGGGATCCATAGCCGTACAGACTTTGACCTCAAAAACCACCAGGAATACAGCAAGAAAAAGCTTCAGTACTTCGACCCTGAGATCAACCAGAATTACATTCCCTATGTAATTGAAACTTCTATCGGGTTAGATCGTATGTTCCTCTTAACCGTATGCAATGCCTACGAAGAGCAGGACCTGAGCACCCCCGAAAAGCCGGACAGCCGCGTAGTAATGCACTTACCAGCAAAATTAGCCCCTATCAAATTGGCCATTTTCCCTTTAATGAAAAAAGAAGGTCTGCCGGAAATAGCCCGTCAGCTGATGGATGAATGCAAGTCTTCCTTCTACTGTTTTTATGAGGAGAAAGATGCCATTGGTAAACGCTACCGCCGCCAGGATGCCATCGGTACGCCCTTCTGCGTAACCATTGATCACCAGACCAAGGAAGATAACACTGTTACCATCCGCTACCGCGATAGTATGGAACAGGAGCGCATTCCGCTGAGTGAGGTAAGGGAGCGTGTGCTGAAAGCCATTCTGTAACTTTTAGAGGTAAGGTACGTTTCAATAGGTATAACCCTTTTATGCCTATGCCTGCAAAATGTTACCTCCTTATACTGCTGTTACTGTTATGCGGCGCTGCATCTGCGCAAAGACAAAAAAAAGACGACTTTTACCGTTCCTGGCCGCGTGAGCTTAAAGGCTACCAAACTGTGTATTATAGCTTCCTGGGGCCTGGTTGCTTTAACTCACTCAATTACGAGCTGCGTTTTCAGCCCGACCGCTTAGGGCTGGGTGTACGTGTTGGTATAGGTAATACCATTTCGTACTGGGAGGATGATATGCCCGATTCAACAGGTAAGGTGAACAGTTCACATAATACTACTAAATTAACCGTGCCCCTGGGGATAAATTACCTGTTTGGAAGGGCTGCCCGTCCGCACCGTTTGGAGCTGGGGCTTGGTATTACTTATGTACATGGCGATGCAGTGATCTTCGATGAGCATACTACCCGTTATGCATGGCTGCTGAATTTAACCGTAGCCTACCGGCGTTATTCCTTTAAGAACCGGTTAATGTGGAAATTAGCTATTACACCCATGATGTCTACCACCCGCTATGGCGGTTATCCTTTACCCTGGGCAGAGGGCAGCATTGGTTTCAATTTCTGATCTGCTAGTCGTACAGTTCCTGGTGTATGTCTTTACGGTCATACCCCAGGTCCATTATGCGCTGCCTGGCCTCATTGATCATATTCTTCCAGCCGCACAGGAAAAAGTTAGCGGGTTTATTGCCGCCGTTCAGCATCTCTTCATAAATAGTGTGCACATATCCTTTACGCCCGGTCCAGCCTGTACTGTCCTCGCGGGATAAGGTGGGCAGGTAGTAAAACCCCGGGTGTTCCGCCTGCAGCTGTTCCATTTCGCCGGGGTATAGCAGGTCCTTAATATAGCGGCTGCCGTAAATGAGGTAAATATTTTTATGGGGAATGTTGTGCAGGTGAATGTATTTAGCCATGGACCGGAAGGGCGCAATGCCAGTACCCGTGCAAACCAGGAACAGGTCCTTATCCAGCACCTCCGGCAGCACAAATTTGCCCAAAGGCCCGCGCAGCAATAGGTTGCTGCCTTCCTTTATTTCATTGAAAAGGTAAGTAGTGCCGGCCCCGCCTTCCAGCAATACGATCACCAGCTCTATTTCATTGCTGCCATTTGGGTGTGATGCAATGGAATAGCTGCGCCATCGTTTATGCTTGTTCTCATGAATGGGAAGGTCCAGGGTAACAAACTGTCCGGGCTTAAAATCAAAAAGGTCCATATCCGGTATCTGTATCCAGAAGCGGCGTGTATTGTAGGTTTCATCTACAATTCTGGTAACCGTACCGTTGTACCATTGCTCCAGCATATGGGGTGTTTTTGTGTTATTAAATATAGGGAAAAAAGTCGATGGTCGATGGTCCATAGTCCATGGCCTTTTTCAAAAGAGACAAACTGCGTAGTAATGCAAAAATTTAACAACCCAGCTTTACACGCACCACTACTATACGCACCAGGCCATGGACTATCGACCATGGACTTCCCTCAATCATGGACCATCGACTATGGACCATGGACCATCAAAAATCACTATCTTTGCACCCTTCATGAATCTACAGGGTGTTTTACAGCTTTTTCAACGCGACGCCCGCCTGCAACAGCTGGTGAAAGGGCTACATATGCCCGCTCCGCAACATTTTCAGCTAACAGGCCTTACCGGCAGCGCTGTTAACTTCGTGGCCGTTACCGCCTGGGCGCAAATGGAAAATGCCAACCACCTCTTTATTTTAAATGATAAAGAAGAGGCAGCCTATTTCCATAACGACCTGGAACAGCTAAGCCAGGCGCTGGATATCTTCTACTTTCCTGATTCCTTTAAAAAAACCGGCCAGTTCCAGGAGCTGAACAGCAGCCATAGCATGCTGCGTACTGAAGCGCTCATGAAATTTTCAGGCGGCGTTATCCGTAAAAAAATACTGGTTACCTATCCGGAAGCTTTATGGGAAAAAGTAGCCGGCTCTACCGCCTTTAACACGAACATGGTGCAGCTAAAGGTAGGCGATGTGCTGAAGGTGGATGACTTGCTGGAAAAGCTGGTGGGTTGGGGTTTTCATTATACTGATTTTGTGTATGAGCCCGGCCAGTATGCCGTGCGTGGCGGTATCCTGGATATTTACTCTTTTGGCAACGATAAGCCCTACCGTATTGAGCTGTTTGGGGAAGATATAGATTCCATCCGCCTGTTTGATCCGGAAACGCAGCTGAGTGAGCGTAAGCTGAACCAGGTAACGCTGATCGCCAACATGGATACCCATGCTACCGATCACCATAAAACAGCCCTCACAGAATTTCTGCCGGCCAATACCATGGTATGGATGAAAGACCCGGGCTATGTGCAGGAAGTGATAGAGCAAATGGAGCAGCGCCTGGACGATTGGCTGCAAACCGGCAATAAGGTAAAGGTGGATGAAGATGAGGAGATGATGCTTACGGAAGATGATTTCGTAAAAGCATCCGTACTCATGGAGCAGCTGCTGCAGCGTCACTGCGTAGTGTTCGGCAACCGCCAGTGGTGGCAGGAAACCGGCCGCCCTGCTACGGTTATACCCTTTGAAACGCAGGA
>NZ_DATCRF010000727.1:0-6415 GCF_036569125.1 Chitinophaga sp.
AATTTAGACAGGTGGCCAATAGCATAATACTCCACGTTGTAGGTAATATTGCCGCCGGATGCTATGGTTACCACTCCCCTGCAATCCTGGCAACCTCCGTTACGCGGCCCGCTGTTGCTGTCCAGCGCGAGGTTCCAGAGCAAAGTGGTCTTAGACCAGTTGTTCATGGCGCCAATGAATAAATTACTCATGTTCCAGTCCAGGTTGGATGCAAAATCCGTAGCCCAGGCGCCGCCGGAGACCTCTGTAAAATAAAGCCCTTTATCCGGGTGCTGTGCATGCACCTGCGTCATAGCGCTTACCTGCCCTGCATAAGCGTGAAATGCAGAACCGGTGATGTATTGTCTGGCCTGCGCATCGTTCAGGATATTAATCGGGTATTCCGGGTGGTCCCAGTTATGATCATACACAATAATGCCGGTGTTAAGCTTATTCTTTTGAAAAGCAGGCCCCAGGTGATCTTTGATGAATGCAGCCTGCATAGCTGCATCCATATACATGGAAGGATATTTGGCTTCAAACAACGGCTCATTCTGCGGGGTAATGGTATTAATAGTAATCCCCTCCTGCTGCATGGCCTGCAGGTATTTTACAAAGTAGTTCGCGTAGGTTGCATACCACTCTGGTTTCAAACGGCCGCCTGCCAGCTTGCCATTATCCTTCATCCAGGCAGGGGCGCTCCAGGGTGTGGCCATCAGCTGCAGGTCCGGCGCCAATTCTTTAATGGCCTTTAGTACAGGCAGCACATCGGCCTTATCGTTTTCTATAGAAAAATGTGTTAAGCCGGGATCTGTTTGCCCTGCGGGCAGATCGTCGTACGTAAAATCAGCCAGCGAAAAATCCGATGCGCCCATGGTTAACCGCAGGTAGCTGATGCCTATGCCCTGCTGCGGATCAAACAGGTCCTGCAGCAGCTGCTTACGTTGTGTGGTATTGAGCTTATTGATCACGTAGGCCGATGACCCGGTGAGCGCAGCGCCAAAACCATCCACCTCCTGCAGCTTTTTTGTAAAGTCGATATTTATAACAGCAGCAGCTGAAGGCACTCCGCTGGTAATGTCAATGTCTTTTTGCGGCTGTAACAGCTTTACCTGGTTGCCGGTGGTTACCCAAACTTTGGCCTTACCCGCTGCTGCTACAGTATCTGCAGGCGGAGTGGTGGTTTGTTTAGCAGGACTTTTACCGCAAGCCGCGGCCAGTACCAGGCAGCAAATGCCGTATGGTATTCTTTTCATCATACACACTGGTTATCGTATTAAATAAAAAAGGACCGGCCAGGGCATGTGAAATGATGGCCGGTCCGCGGTATTAATGACGTGGAGATATTAGTTATATCCCTGGTTCTGTGATAACTGTTTGTTACGGTCGCGCTCCTGCTGCGGAATAGGCATCAGCTCCTTATCCTTTGTCATTTTGTAGTCCACGCGCTGGTTGTTGCGCAGGTCTATTTCATTCAGCGTATTCATCACGGTTTCTGCACGGTTATAGCGGCGCAGGTCGTCCCAGCGCTGGCCTTCCTGTGCCAGCTCCAGGCGGCGTTCTTTTTCAATGGCCAGCTGCATAGCTTCTTTGGTAGTAGCGGTTGTACCGGGCAGGTTAACACGGGTGCGCACCTTATTCAGCTCAGTGGCTGCTTCCGGCGTACGGCCCAAAGCATTCAGGGCTTCTGCTTTTAACAGTATAATATCGCCCAGGCGGAACAGGTATTGCCGGTTAGTGCTGGCCCAGCCGTTAGCACTTTTCCACTTGTAGGCAAAAGGCACGCTGCCGCCGCCAATGGCCCAGTATTCATCCGTCCAGCTTACGTTCTCAAACAGGATGCTGGCGTTCTTGCGGATAACATCATTCTCGCTGTCAAAAGCCTTTACCAGGTCTTTGGAAGGTGTTACGAACTTGCGCCAGGTATCGCCGCTTACAGAGGGCGGCAGCAGCAGCTGCGGGCCGTAATTGGCTTCTGCCCCACCGGTGTATTGTATTTCCATGATGGATTCATCATTGTTATAATGGTTACCATCAAACAGGAAAGCATAGTTAATAAGCTGGTAACCTGCCGGGCTGCTGGTAACGGCATTACAGTATTCCAGCACCTTGTTGTAATCACGGTCCGACTTCTGCGCGTATACCTTTGCCAGCAGCGCATTTACGGCGCCTTTGGTGGCACGTGCCTTATTTACGCTGGCATCATCGGAATAGCTATCCGGCAGGCGGGTTAAAGCAAATTCCAGGTCTTTTATGATCTGTGCATATACCTCCGCATCGGTAGCACGGGGCTTATTGGTTTCGCCGGGATCTGAAGAGGTAGCGGGTTCCAGCACCAGCGGCACCCCGCCAAAGGTTTTCACCAGCTGGTAATAGTGGTAAGCGCGCAGGAAAGATGCTTCCCCCAGGATCTGCTCCTTGCGGTTATTGGCATCCAGCTTGGGATCCGTAATAGCCGGCACTTTTTGCAGAATGATGTTAACGCGTGCAATACCGCTGTAAAGCTGGCTCCAGGCATTAAACAGGCGGCTGTTCACCGGTGTAAACGTGAGCAGGTCCATCTGGAAAATTTCCGGGTTATCGCCGCCGGCATAATAGTTATCGGATACTACATCGGTAAAGTTGATGTTGTCCCATACGTAATACTCCTGCTGAAAGGCGTCGTAAGCCCCGATAAGCGCGGCTTCCGCATCGCTGGCAGACCGGTAGGCGTTTTCCGTGGTGGCATCTGAAATGGGCGACAGGTCCACAAATTTGCTGCAGGCGCCCAGGCTTAATGCCAACACACATAGTACAATATATCTTGCTTGCATAGTTGTAAAAATTAGAATGAAACATTTAAGCCCACAATCAGGTTACGCGTTTGCGGGTAGGTGCCAAAGTCAACCCCCATAGAGGTATTAGCCTCTGTAGAGTTAGTGCTGTTACCCAGGAAATTCACTTCCGGATCAAAGCCGCTGTATTTGGTAAAGGTGAACAGGTTTTCACCGGTTACGTATACACGCAGGCTTTTCAGCTTGATCCTGCTTAACAGGTCCGCCGGCAGATCGTAGCTCAGGGTAGCGGATTTCACCCGCATGTAAGAGCCGTTCTCCACATAACGGGTAGAGATGCGGGAGTTATCTGAATTGTTAGCCACCGCTTTGGGAATATCTGTTACCTGGCCCGGTGTTTTCCAGCGGCGCAGCACGGCTGTGCTCTGGTTGCGCGGGTCTATCATGGATTCTGTTTCTATGCGGGAGGCATTGAACATATCATTACCCTGTGAACCCTGCAGGAACACGCTTAAGCGGATGTTCTTATAGCTGAAATTGTTGGTTAACCCATACAGGAAATCCGGGTTGGGGTTACCAATGATGGTGCGGTCTTCAGCAGCAGGTGTGAATGTTTTTTTACCGGTTTTATCCAGGTACTGCATGTTACCGGTTTCCGGATCCACGCCGGCAGCCACATAACCGTAAAATACGCCCAGCGGCTCGCCTTCACGCGCCAGACTTACGTTGCCGCGGTTAGATACGTTCGCGTTAAAAATATCCTGCCCAACAATATCTACTACCTTGTTGCGGTTAAAGGAAATGTTGAAATCCGTTTCCCACTGGAACTCGCCTACAAAGTTGCGGGAGCTTACCAGGAACTCTAAACCTTTGTTCTGGATCTTACCCACGTTCTGGGTAGAGATATCAAAACCAGTGGATTTAGGCACCGGCACATTCAGCAGCAGGTCGGAAGTATTTTTCACATAGGCATCGGCACTAAAGCTCAGGCGGGAGTCAAGCACAGCTACATCTATACCTACGTTATACTGCTCGGTGGCTTCCCATTTCAGGTTCCTGTTCTCAAAAGAGGAAGGTGTGCTGCCGGGTAATACCACACCGCCAATGGGATAGTTACTGCCGCTGCCCACAAGGCCCAGCCATGCATAACGGCTGTCGCCCAATTGGTCGTTACCCACCTTACCCCAGCCGGCACGCAGCTTCAGATCATTGATAGCGCTTACGCCCTTCATAAACTCTTCCTGTGAAATACGCCAGCCTACTGATGCGGAGGGGAAATAACCCCAGCGGTGCGCGGGTCCGAAAATGGAAGAAGCATCTGCACGGAAGTTAGCTGTCAGCAAATATTTATCAGCATAACTATAGTTGATCCTGCCCAGGAAAGAGGCATTGCTTTTTTCTGATTTGGTATTTTGCGCGGTCACAAAAACAGAACCGGCATTGGTAGTGGGTATGCTGCCACCGGAAAAACCGGTCTTTAATATCTCCGCACTTTCCCATTTTGTTTTCTGCGCTACTACACCACCCAAAGCGCCAATGCTATGTTTGCCGAAGGCCTTATTGTAAGAGAGGGTATTTTCTGCGATCCAGTAGTTTATCAGGTCGGTTTTATTTTGTCCCCTGCCTTTTTGGGCCCGGCCATAGCTGGTACGGAATGGATCCAGGAAATAATCGTACACCGCGTTGTTATAATCTACCCCAAAGTTGCTGCGGAACTTCAGCTCCGGCAGCAGGTATACTTCTGCATACACATTGCCCAGCAGGCGCTGTTGCTTATAACCACGGTCCGGGCCATCGGTGCTGGCAACGGGGTTTTCCCAGTCCTGGAAAGGATTGCTGGTAAAAGTACCGTCGGCATTGTAAATGCCTATTACCGGCGGGGTAGCCAGGGTGCCTAAGAGCACGCCGCCTTTATCCACGCCAATGTTATCCGTTACATCCACATCGTGCCAGCGGCTGTAAGCCACATTGGTACCCATGGTAAGCCAGTTGTTCACCTTTTGCTCCAGGTTCACCTTAAAGTTAAAGCGGTCCATGGTAGCGGAGCGGATAGCGCCGTTCTGCTGTACCCAGCCACCGGAGAGGTAATAGGTGGTTTTGTCCGTTTTGCCGGACATAGACAGCTGGTAGTTCTGGGAACTGCCTTTGCGGAAGATCTCATCCTGCCAGTTGGTGTTCTGGTTGTATTTGTTCCAGTCGGTGATGTAGCCTAATTCGGTCATCAGGTCTTTATACTGGGGGCCGTTCAGCACATCCATTCTTTTCCATACAGAGGAGTAACCGCCGTAGGCATTGAACTCAAACCGGGGCTCGCCCGTTTTTCCCTTGCGGGTGGTGATCAATACCACGCCGTTAGCGCCGGAAGCGCCGTAGATAGCGGCAGAGGAAGCATCTTTTAATACAGATACACTTTCAATATCCGATGGGTTCAGGGAGCGGGTATCTGTAGTGGGCACCCCATCTATTACATACAGCGGGTTGCTGCTGCTGCTGATAGAGCTGGTACCGCGTATGCGGATGTTTAACCCGGCAGAGGGCTTACCGGAAGAGGCCAGCACCTGCACGCCGGGCGCTTTGCCCTGCAGCACAGATCCCAGCTGGGTATTGGGGCGGGCGGCAAATTCCTTTTCACCTACTACGGATACAGAACCGGTAATGTCCTTTTTCCGCTGGGTGCCATACCCTATTACTACCACCTCGTTCAGCTGCTTGTTCTGATCCTGTAAGGTAATGTTTATGGTGGCCTGGTTATTCACCGGCACCTCCTGTGCAACATACCCGATGTAGGAAAATACCAGCACATCCGATGCCGCTGCCTGAATGCTGAAGTTACCATCCGGCTGGGTAATGGCGCCCTTACTGGTATTTTTAATGGAGATGGACACACCCGGCAGGGGATTTCCCTGCTGGTCCTGGACGTGCCCCTTTACGGCAGGATCCTGTGCGCCGGCATACAGCACTGCCAGCAACAGGAAGGCCATTAAAAGCGTAAACTTCTTTTGCATGTGGATAAACATAAAATGTAATAGAATAACGAGTCTCTGGTTTTAGTTATCTGTTTTGGTTGGATCTCATAAACGCTTCCGTTCTGATCTCACAACATGGAATAAAACTTACGGTAGAATAATTGCTGTAAAGGTATCCGAAAATTAAGTTGAAAACCAAAAATATTTTTTATAACTTGTTGATAATAAAGTTGTTATAATATTTTTGATACGCTTGGCTACCGTAAATTGAAACGGGTGAACGCCCCTGATAATCAAGGGTATTCCGCCCGCCAGGGGGTGGTGAATTGCATAAAACTGATACGGATGGTTACCTGCCAGAAAAGGGGTTAATCGTATTCCATTACCAGCTTACTCCATCCTTTTTCGTCGGAATTTTGCAGGGCTTTCTTCCTTTCCTCCATTACTTTTTTAATACGGGTGCTGTAAGACCAGCAGGTACTTTGGCGGATGTTGAGGATCTCGGAGAGCTTATGGGAGGATATTTTGCCTTTGGTGGAGTACACCAGGAAGATCATGTAAAAGGCTTTATTGATATCTATACGGGTGTTCTGTAAAATGGTGTTGGCGGTTACCGATTCCTCGTACCCGCATTTGGCGCAGCGGCGGCTGTATATTAAATGCCCGTTGAAATAATGATCGTGCCCGCATTTGCGG
>NZ_DATCRF010000728.1:0-30098 GCF_036569125.1 Chitinophaga sp.
GGCATAGTACGCACACATGCACAGGCGCCGCGCGTGTTGCTGGCCAATAGTAACCTGGTGCCTAAATGGGCTACCTGGGAACATTTTAATGAGCTGCGTGCAAAAGGTTTAATGATGTTCGGGCAAATGACGGCCGGCAGCTGGATCTATATAGGCACGCAGGGCATTTTACAGGGTACCTATGAGACCTTCGTGGAATGCGGGCGCCGGCATTCTGATGGCAGCCTGAAAGGTAAACTGTTGGTAACAGCCGGTTTAGGCGGTATGGGCGGCGCTCAGCCGCTGGCCGCTACCATGGCAGGCGCAGTGTTCCTGGGCGCAGATGTGGATCCCGCACGTATTCAGAAACGGCTGGATACCCGTTACATTGACCGCATGACCCACTCCTACGAAGAAGCCATCCAATGGGCGCAGGAAGCCAAAGCCAAAGGGCAGGCGCTTTCCATAGGGCTGGTAAGCGATGCCGGCGATATGCTGGAAAAGCTGCTGCGTGATAATATTATTCCTGATATACTTACTGATCAAACTTCGGCACACGACCCGCTGAATGGTTATATACCCAACGGCCTTTCTTTAGCGGAAGCTGCCGCGCTGCGTAAAAATGATGCCGCGGCTTATGAGCAGCGCTCATTAAAAAGCATGGCCCGCCATGTGGGTTATATGCTGGCCCTGCAGGATAAGGGTGCTGTAACATTTGACTACGGCAATAACCTGCGCGAGTTTGCCAAAGCCGGCGGAGAGGCCAGGGCCTTTAATTTCCCGGGGTTCACGCCGGCGTATATACGTCCTTTATTTTGCGAAGGTAAAGGGCCTTTCCGCTGGGTAGCCTTATCCGGCGATCCGGAAGATATTTATACTACCGACCGTGCGCTGATGGAAGCCTTCCCGGAGAACACGGCGCTTATTAACTGGTTGCAACAGGCGCAGCAAAAAATTGCCTTCCAGGGCTTACCTTCCCGCATATGCTGGCTGGGTTTGGGCGAGCGTGAAAAAGCAGGGCTGATCTTTAATGAGCTGGTACGTACCGGCAAAGTAAAAGCGCCCATCGTAATAGGCCGCGATCACCTGGATTGTGGTTCCGTGGCATCTCCCAACCGGGAAACAGAAGCTATGAAGGACGGCTCTGATGCAGTATCCGACTGGCCTTTGCTGAACCTGATGTCTAATACAGCAGGTGGCGCTACCTGGGTATCGTTCCACCACGGTGGCGGCGTAGGCATGGGATACTCACAGCACGCAGGCATGGTGGTGCTGGCAGATGGTACGGACCGTGCAGCCGCCTGCCTGCAGCGCGTACTGTTCAATGACCCTGCCATGGGCATTTTCCGCCATGCAGATGCAGGTTATGAGAAAGCGCAGGAGTGGGGCGATAAATTCGGGATCAGCATTTAGTACCTGTTACTTAAAAATTTTCACATGTTACTGATAGGCCCTTTTTCCCAGATATTGCCCATGAGCGGGCTGCCGTTAAAAGGCCCTTTGCAGGATGAGCAATTGCCGCTGATAGAAAAAGGCGGTATCCTCATAAACGGTGATACTATTACCGCTATTGGCCGCTTTGCCACCCTGCAGCAGCAATACCCGCAATGCGAAGTACATTTTATTGATAAGCCGATGGTGCTGCTGCCGGGGTTTATTGACTGCCATACACATATTTGTTTTGATGGTAACCGCAACCGCGACTATGCTATGCGCATTGCGGGGAAAAGTTATCTGGAAATAGCCCGCGCCGGCGGCGGCATATGGGATTCTGTAACCAAAACCCGTATAGCCGATGATGTTACTTTGGCCGAGAACACGGTAGCCCGCGCCAACCGGCATTTACAGGAGGGCGTTACTACCATTGAAGTGAAAAGCGGTTACGGGCTGGACCTGGTGAACGAAATAAAAATGCTGCAGGCCATACAAAGCGCTTCCCTGCACACCGCTGCCACGCTGGTGCCTACCTGCCTGGCAGCACATATGCTGCCCAAAGATTATAAGGGCGCCCCGGATGAATATTTAAGCTGGATACTGGCAGAGCTGTTACCCGTGATACAGGCAGAACAGCTGGCTAAACGGGTAGATATTTTCATTGAGGAAACAGCCTTTACGCCAACGGATGCACGTACTTTTTTACTGGCTGCCAAACAGCTGGGATTTGCCGCCACCGTGCATGCGGACCAGTTCAGCACAGGCGGCAGCGCCGTAGCTGTGGAAACCGGCGCCCTCTCTGCCGACCACCTGGAAGCCAGTACGGAAAAAGAAATTGCACTGCTGGCTGCTTCCAACACCACGGCCGTAGTGTTACCCGGTGCTTCCCTGGGTTTAGGCATGCAATACGCACCGGCGCGTAAGCTGCTGGATGCAGGCGCCAGCCTGGCCATTGCCAGCGACTGGAACCCAGGATCAGCCCCTATGGGCGACCTGCTGATACAGGCCGCTGTACTAAGCGCTGCCCAGCATTTATCCATGGCAGAAACACTGGCAGCATTAACCGTGCGGGCTGCACCTGCTTTACAGCTTACGCAGGTAGGGCAGCTGGAAGCGCAATACGTGGCAGATATGCAGGCTTATGCCACTGCCGACTACCGTGATATACTCTATTACCAGGGTAAGCTAAAACCGGAGCTGGTATGGAAGGCCGGTACCCTGATCCAATAAACAATGCATAAATGACAGCAGGCAATTATTATCAACCCACCGCTGCAGGTATCTGGACCGGCCGCATTGACGGCACGGAGGCGGATGTATTAAGATGGCACCAGCGTGTACAACCGGTGCATCTTTTACAGCTTCCTTCCTTAAAGCCCGGCCAGCAAGGCATAGCGCTGTTAGGATTTGCCTGTGATGAAGGTGTGCGCCGTAACAAAGGCAGGGTAGGGGCTGCACAGGGGCCAACGGCCTTACGTAAGGCCTGCGCTAACCTGCCGGTGCATTTTAATGAGCCGCTTGTATTACCGGATGCAGGAGATATTGTTTGTCCTGATCAAAACCTGGAAGCAGCACAGGGCGCATTAAGCGATGCTGTACAGCAGCTGCACGCTGCAGGCTATACTCCTGTTTTACTGGGCGGCGGGCATGAAATTACGTATGGCCATGCCCGTGGTATCTATCAATCCTTTCCGGAGCAAAAGATAGGATTGATAAATTTTGACGCCCACTTTGACCTGCGCATTCCTGCTGAGGAAGGCCCCAGCTCCGGCACTGGTTTCTGGCAGCTGGCGCAGGATTGCAGGTTGCAGGAAAGGCCCTTTCATTACCTGGCCTTAGGCATTCAAACGCATAGCAACACGCAGCAATTATTCCGCACCGCCCGGGAGCTGGGTGTGCAAATTGTTCCGGCAGATGTTTTTCATATGCAGGATCTAACAACCCTCCAAACCACGATTGCACAGTTCTTACAGCAGGTAGATAAGATCTACCTCACCATTGACCTGGATGTATTTGCTGCGCCTTTTGCGCCGGGTGTAAGCGCTACCGCTTATAACGGCATTTTACCCGGCGGCGTTTTTATGGAATGTTACCGGCTGATATTACGAAGCGGTAAGCTGGCCGGGCTGGATATTGCAGAACTAAACCCCGCACTGGATATTGATAACCGCACGGCGAAGCTGGGCGCTGGGCTGGTGTTTGAGGCAACTGAGTTTTAATTACGAATTATTCAATTACGAATTAAGTATTACGTAGGCAAATTGTTTCCAGCATAAATAATAGCTGAAGGTGACAACATTAGCAATTCATTCATCCGCTGCATTCTAATTCGTAATTAAATAATTCGTAATTCACTCCTGTTCGTTTCCGGACATTTTGTTTTAAAACCGGACAGTAAACACATTATTTACCAGTTGTACTCTATTGATTTTCATGTGAATACCAAAGTGGCACTGTGTTCGTAGCGCAGGCTGTTATGCTCAACAACTATTTCAAAACCGGCTTCCGCAACCTGTTGCGTAACAGGACCCATTTCTTTGTGAATATTACCGGACTGGTGGTAGGGTTTAGCGCCTTTCTGCTGATCTTCCTGGTATTGGCATATGAAAAAAGCTTTGATACTTTTCATGCCAACAAAGAGCATATTTACCGGGTGGTAAGAATGAATAAAGATGGCAGTTATTCCGCCACCGCTTCTTTCCCATTAGCAGCGGCATTAAGAGCAGAGCTTCCGCAGGTAGAAAGGTCGGCCGCTATTTATGGCGACCGGGATGTGCAGGTGATTGTTACCGGTGCTGCAGGTGAAACCGTGAAAAAGTTTAAAGAGCCTATCGGTGTTTTCTTTGCAGAACCACAGCTCTTCGGCATGTTTGATTTTAAGATCATTGCAGGCAATTCCACGAACGCCCTCAGCGAACCTAATACTGCCGTGCTTACAAAAGCGATGGCCACAAAATATTTCGGTAGCTGGCAACAGGCCATAGGCGGGGTTCTTAAAGTATATAACCTGCCCATCAGGGTTACCGGCATTATGGATAACCCGCCAACTAATACTGATTTCCCTTTAGGAGTAGTGATATCCCATGCCACCATCAACAGTTTAATGAGAAATATGCAGAGTTGGGTAGAGCTGTGGGATGATCATTATTGTTTTGTGCAATTGCGCCCCAATGTTACTGAAGCGCATCTGAATACCCTGCTGCCGGCTTTCTTAGGCAAACACGTAACACCGGAAGATGCAGGTTATGACCTAAAACTGCAACCGCTGAACGAGATCCATTTTGATAAACGCTTTGATAATTTCAACCATCGCGTTTTCAGCACAGCACTCATTACTGCATTAAGCCTTATTGGCACCTTTCTGCTTATTATTGCCTGTGTTAATTTTATTAATCTTTCCACTGCCAGTGCCATTAACCGCTCCAGGGAAGTAGGTGTGCGCAAAGTGTTAGGCAGCAACCGGCAGCAATTGGTAGCACAGTTCTTCGGAGAAACCGGTATTACCTGCTTTATAGCCATAGTAGGCGCTGTGATAGTTGCCATGATTTGCATGCCTTACATAAACCGGCTGCTGGAAATTAAAATGCCGCTGCATTTATTATTCAGCCCTGCTATTATTGGATTTATCCTGTGCAGCTGGCTGGTGGTAACCTTATTGTCAGGCTTTTACCCGGCGCTGGTGCTCTCCGGTTTTAATCCCATTCATACGCTTAAGAGCAGGATCAATGTGGAAAAAGCAAAAGGGATCACACTCCGCAGGGGCCTGGTAATCCTGCAGTTCGTAATTGCGCAGGTATTGATCATTGCCACGCTGGTAGTGGTTTCGCAGCTGAATTATTTCAGTAATGCAGATATGGGCTTTAATAAAGAAGCTATTATAAATGCAGGTTTTCCCCAGGATAGTATTAGTCAGGCTAAATTAACACTGGTGCATAACCTGTTGATGCAGGAGCCGGGCATACAGGCTGTAAGCTTCAGTGCATTTGCACCGGTAGACAATTCCAGCTGGGCTACGAACCTGCGACTGGGCACCAATAATACCGGCAAGGCCGACCTGATCGTAAATATGAAACCGGCAGATACCGGCTATTTTAATATTTATAAGCTGCAGCTGCTGGCAGGGCGTGCTTATTTTGCCTCAGATACCCCGCGGGAGTTTATTGTGAATGAAAGCCTGGTGAAAAGGCTGGGTTTAGGCAGCCCGCAGGAAGCCATCGGCAAGCTCATTGCAGCACCCGCAAGCCGTCACCCCTGGCCAATTGTAGGCGTAGTAAAGGATTATCATATCAGCTCCCTCCGTGATCCTGTGAGTGAGATAGTAATGACCACTTTGAAAGGATCTTACCGCACGACCAATATTAAAATAGCGCCCGGTAAAGCCAGGGCCACCCTAGCTGCCGTAGAAAAGATCTGGAACAAGGTGTTCCCGGATTATGTGTTTGAATATAATTTTATTGATCAAACAGTAGCTGCTTATTATAAGCAGGAGGATCAGCTTTCACAGCTCTTTAAAATATTTGCAGGCCTGGCCATCTTCATATCCTGCCTGGGTTTGTACGGGTTGGTATCCTTTATGGCAGCGCGGCGTAAAAAGGAAATTGGCATCCGCAAGGTGCTGGGCGCATCTGCAGGTAACATAGTGCTCTTGTTATCCCGCGAATTCACCATACTTATTACCATTGCATTCCTGGTAGCTGCGCCGGTAGCCTGGTATTGTATGCAGGAGTGGCTGCAGCAGTATACTTTCCGGATTAACCTTGGGGCAGGGTTCTTTATTGCTGCGCTGCTGTTCTCTGTATTGATCGCCTGGCTTACCGTAGGGCATTCTGCATTAAAAGCCGCCATCGCCAACCCGGTGAAGAGCCTGCGTACGGAGTGAATTACGAATTATTCAATTACGAATTGCGAATTGGATAATTCGTAATTCAGGTTTAGCAATGAAAGTAATGATGCGTATGTTGTTAAGAACATTATTGAATTATTTATGAACAGAGTCCTGCATTTCAAATGCAGGACTTTAATTTATGCAGTACTCAATTCGTAATTCGTAATTGAATAATTCGTAATTCACAATTCTACTTCCGGCTTTCGCCTTATCCATTCCCTGCTCCGTTGCAGCTGTTGCTGCGTATCTGCGGCCAGCTGTTTCAATAAGCCATCTATACCCCGCGGCAGGGCAATTTGCTCGCTGCGCATGAGCTGCATGCTGTTGCGTATGAACTGTTGCAGCGCCAGCAGATCGTGCCAGCTGCCTAAGCGGCTGCCTGCTTCGTTGGTGAACTGTAACATAACGGGCAGCGCTGCCGATCCTTCAAACAAGGGCTGCGATATTTCCAGCTGGTAATACAGGCGTTTGATCTCTTTGCGCAGATCATGCCATTTCTCCGCTGCTACATGGCCTGCCGGTATGGCAATGGCGGCATATTGCTCCTGTAAATGTTTGCTGAGCTGTTTATGGGAAAGGTGTGGTAATTGTGCCGGCTGCTTACGCAGCTTTTTAATAAAAGTTGGGGGAAAGGCCTGTGTAGTGGCCTGGGCCTGCTCTTTGGCCTGCCGGGCATGATCTTTTAACAGCGCTTTAAAGAAGCGGTATTGTTGCGGGCTCTTTTTAGTGTATTGCCCTAAGCTCTCCTGCTGCAGCTGCAGATCGCGCAGCGCGCCTGCCGCCTGCTGTAATATTTTCAGGAGCTTAGCATAACGTTTCCCTTTGAGCTGCTTATCGCTGAATTGTTTGATCAGCGTAAGGCAGGCCCGCGCCCTTTTTATGGAGGTACGCAGCTTGTGCACGTGATCCGGGGCGGCCTTTTTGCTGATGGCCGGCAGCAGATCCGCGATGGTAGCACATTGCGTATCAAGGTACTTATATAAAGTTTCCCACATCATAGTCAGCTTTCTAAAGTTAACATATATTTGCTACCTAATTAAAATCCCAAATTGTCATGAAATTAATCCCTGCATTGGCAGCTATATCACTGGTAGCTGTGTTATCCGCACCCGCAAGTGCTCAGAAATTAAAAGTAACAGAAGGCAGCCTGTCTGCACTCAAGGGACAAACAGAAATTAACACGGAGTTTACGTACGATGGTATGAAAGTCGGCAAATTTGATAATGAAGCCGACTACATCCAGAAAAAAACTACGGAGTATAATTCCAAAGAGGCCGGCCGTGGCGATACCTGGGCCAAAGCCTGGAAAGACGACCGCGAAGCCCGTTACGAGCCCAAGTTTGCAGAGCTGTTTAATGAGCATGGCAGCATAAAGTCCGTGCATAACAAAAGCGCAAAGTACACGCTGATCTTTAAAACCAATTTTATTGAACCGGGTTTTAACGTAGGCGTATGGCGTAAGAATGCTTCTATGGATGGTGAAGTATGGATTGTGGAAACGGCCAGCCCGGATAAGGCAGTTGCTAAAATATCCGTTGAAAAGGCCCAGGGCCGTGTGTTTGGCGGATATGACTTTGATACCGGCGTACGTATTGCAGAAGCTTATGCAGATGCCGGAAAAGCGTTAGGCAAGTTCATTAAGAGCAAAGCAGAGTAATAAGTAAAAAGTAAAAAAGCAAAAATTAAAAAGAAGAACCGGGATGATCATTCCGCAGCATTCTTTTAATTTTTGCTTTTTTACTTTTTACTTTAAAACACGATGGTTTTGTTGCCGTGCACAATTACCCGGTCTTCAATATGTGCTTTTACTGCACGGGTAAGCACCTGTCTCTCAATATCGCGGCCCAGCAGCACCAGGTCATCTACCGCATGTTTATGGCTTACGCGGGCTACATCCTGCTCAATAATGGGGCCTTCATCCAGGTCGTTGGTGACATAATGCGCGGTAGCGCCAATTAGTTTTACACCCCGCGTATAGGCGTTCAGGTAAGGGCGCGCGCCTGCAAAAGCAGGTAAAAAAGAATGATGGATATTAATGATGCGGCCGGGAAATTCTTTCACAAAATCAGGCGATAAGATCTGCATGTAACGCGCCAGCACAATGAAATCCACCTGTTGCTGCTGTAACAGCTTAATGGCCTGCTGCTCCTGCTGCGTTTTGTTTTGCGCGGTCACCGGCAGGTAATGAAAGGGAATATCAAAATCGGCTGCCAGCTTTTGCAGATCATTGTGGTTAGAGATCACCAGGGGAATATCTACTTCCAGCTCCCCGCTGCGCCAGCGCCACAGCAGCTCCATAATGCAGTGGTCATATTTGGATACCATGATGGCCATGCGTTTACGATGGTCTGTATAGTCAATACGCCATTCCATATGCCGGGGTAAAGCCACTTTTTCCCGGAAATCGGCCTCCAGCTGCTCCCGGCTGATGCTGGTATTTTCCAGGTGAAATACCATGCGCATAAAGAACAGGCCTTCCCGCGGATCGGTGCTGTGCTGGCTGGCATCCAGGATATTGGCGCCATGGGAGTACAGGAACTGGGATACCCCCGCTACAATGCCGGGACGGTCAGGACAGCAGATCAATAGGCGGCCGGTGATATCGGTATACGGATCCATGTAAATAGTAGCTTTTATGGATATGTAAAATAGGAAGAAAAGTCCACAGGCCATAGTCCGCTGTCTGCGGATCATAAACCGCGGATCATGGATCATTTGTTCAACAGGCCATTGACTTTTGTTAAATTTGCCTTCCCGAACCGCAGATCGTGAACCGCTAGTCATGAAAAAAATAGGCCTTCTTTCAGATACCCATAGCTACCTGCACCCGCAGGTGTTCAAACATTTTGAAAATGTAGATGAGATCTGGCATGCCGGTGATATCGGCAACACCGGCCTGGCCGATGAGCTGGAAGCCTTTAAACCTTTCAGGGCTGTGTATGGCAATATCGATGGCGCGGATATCCGTATCCGTTACCCCGAAAACCTGCATTTTGAGTCAGAGGGTGTAAAAGTGTTCATGACCCATATAGGTGGTTACCCGGGCAAATATGCGCCCGGCGTAAAGGCGCAGCTGTTGCAGCAGCAGCCCAAACTGTTTATTTGCGGGCATTCCCATATCCTGAAAGTAATTCCCGATCCTGCCCTGCAGCTGCTGCACATTAACCCCGGAGCCTGCGGTTTGCAGGGCTGGCATAAAGTAAAAACACTGGTGCGGTTTGAGCTGCATGCCGGCAACATTCAGCAGCTGGAAGTAATAGAAATTAAATAACAGGCCGGGACCTGATCATTAACTATTAGCTAATAAGGGGTTACTCACCGGTGAAAGCTATAAATTGTATATTGATACAGCATATGCGCCTGCAGCTTGTTCTATTGTTGGCTGGCCTGGGCAGTACGATGGTTGCACAGGGACAAAAAAACACTTTTGGAGAAAAAGTGTTCGGCTGGCTGCGTACTAAGAATGATACGAACTACATTACGGATCATACCCGTGATCTTAACCTGCGCCTGTATGGCGGCCGTAAATACACCTATTATGATGTGGTGGACCGCAAGCTGAAAAAAGAGGTGCTGTACCGCCCCAATAACAATTTTATTGTGGGGGTAGGCGCTAACTATAAATTCCTGGATATTAACCTGGGCTTTAGCCTTCCGGATGTTGAGCACAATAAAGACCGGTATGGTACCACCAGATACCTGGACCTGCAAACACATATTTACCTGCGTAAGCTGGTAATAGACCTGTACTGGCAACGCTATAAAGGATACTTTCTGGCTGACCAGGGCGGCCCGCTGGGGAACGTGCTGGAGGACAGGCCCCGGCTTTTACGGCCCGATCTGCGCACACGTAATTACGGGGCCAGCGTAATGTATATTTTCAACGACCAGCGTTTTTCTTACCGCGGTGCATACCTGCAAAATGAACATCAGAAAAAAAGCGCCGGCTCGCTGATCATAGGGGCCGAGATCTTCAGCATCCGCATTCATGCCGATTCTTCTATTATACCCAGCGATCTGCAAAGCCCTGATTTCTTTGAAGGACAGCGGTTTTACCGCTCCGGCATTGTAAGCGTGGCGGGTAATGCCGGTTATGCCTATACGCTGGTGTATAAAAAACATTTGTTCATGACCTTATCACTTTCCGGCGCATTAGGGGTGAATGTAACACGGTTGTACATGAACGACAGTATTCCCAAAAAAGCAGGGTGGCAACTGAACAATACTATCCGTGTATCCATAGGGTATAACTCCAACCTTTATTTTGCAGGGTTTCAATACATGAACGTAGTAACCCGCAGTGAAACGCCTATCAAAGAAACCTACCAAACCTTTGGCACCGGCAACTTCCGCATTAGTTTGGTGCGCCGGTTCAAGCTGCGAAAGCAGCTTTTCTAATTAATAATGAAGAATTAATAATTAATAATCGTAAGGCAGTTACTGCGTGGGATGGGAGGCTGTTATTAAGGCAGCAGTGTTTAATTAAACAACCGCTATAAATAAACCTTTCCTAATGCAAAAGAGCACCGATGCTTGTTACACCGGTGCTCTTTATTATTAATTATTCATTCTTAATTATTAATTATTTCGCCTTGGCGAATTCAGCGCGGATCACGTTCAGTGCGCCACCGGCTTTAAACCACTCGATCTGTTGTTCGTTATAAGTGTGGTTTACGGTAATGCTGTCGCTGGTGCCGTTCTTGTGATTCGCTACCACGGTCAGGGTTTTGCCGGGCGTAAAATCAGTCAGGCCAATGATATCAAACGTATCATCTTCCTGGATCTTTTCATAATCATCCTTATCGGCAAAGGTCAGTGCCAGCATACCCTGTTTTTTCAGGTTGGTTTCGTGTATGCGTGCAAATGATTTTACCAGGATGGCCCTTACGCCCAGGTGACGGGGCTCCATAGCTGCGTGCTCGCGGCTGGAACCTTCCCCGTAGTTTTCATCGCCCACCACCACAGAGCCAATGCCTGCAGCTTTGTAAGCGCGCTGGGTAGCCGGTACCGGGCCGTATTCGCCGGTGAGCTCATTCTTAACGGTATCGGTTTTATCGTTAAAGGCATTTACTGCGCCGATCAGCATGTTGTTGGAGATATTATCCAGGTGGCCACGGTATTTTAACCAGGGGCCGGCCATGGAAATATGGTCCGTAGTACACTTACCTTTTGCTTTAATAAGCAGCTTTAAACCTTTCAGATCAACACCTTCCCAGGCGCTGAACGGAGCCAGCAGCTGCAAACGGTCGCTGCTGGGGGATACCACTACCTGTACACCGCGGCCATCGACAGCAGGAGCCTGGTAGCCGGCATCTTCCACGGCAAAACCTTTGGAAGGCATTTCGTAACCGGTAGGTTCATCCAGCATTACTTCTTTACCGTCTTTGGTTTTCAGCTTATCGGTCAGCGGGTTAAAGGTCAGGTCGCCGGCAATAGCCAGGGCCGTTACTATTTCCGGAGAAGCTACAAATGCGTGCGTAGAGGCCAGGCCGTCGTTACGTTTTGCAAAGTTGCGGTTAAAGGAGGTGATGATGGAGTTCTTACGGTTAGGATCGTCTATATGACGTGCCCATTGCCCGATACAGGGACCGCAGGCATTCGCCAGCACCACACCGCCTATTTTGTCGAAGGTATCCAGCAAACCATCTCTTTCAATGGTGTAGCGTACCAGCTCAGAACCGGGGGTAATGGTGAATTCGGATCTTACATCCAGGTTCTTGTCAATGGCTTGTTTGGCCAGGGAGGCAGAACGGGAAATATCTTCGTAGGAAGAGTTGGTGCAGGAGCCTATCAGGGCTACTTCCAGCTTTTCGGGCCAGTTGTTTTCTTTAACTGCCTGTGCAAATTTAGAGATGGGCCATGCCAGGTCCGGCGTAAAAGGACCATTCACATAGGGTTCCAGCTCATTCAGGTCTATTTCAATCACCTGGTCATAGAACTTATCAGAACCGGTATATACTTCCGGGTCAGGACGCAGGTGCTCTTTCACGGTATCAGCCAGGGCAGCAACATCTGCACGGCCGGTGCCTTTCAGGTAAGCAGACATTTTATCGTCATAGGCAAATACGGAACAGGTAGCGCCTATTTCCGCACCCATGTTACAAATGGTTGCTTTACCGGTAGCGCTCAGGCTATCGGCGCCTTCGCCAAAATATTCGACAATAGCACCGGTACCGCCTTTTACGGTCAGTATGCCGGCTACTTTCAGGATCACATCTTTGGCAGAGGTCCAGCCGCTCATTTTACCGGTCAGCTTTACACCGATCAGCTTAGGCATTTTCAGCTCCCAGGGCAGGCCGGCCATTACGTCAACCGCATCTGCACCGCCTACGCCAATGGCTAACATACCTAAACCACCCGCATTGGGGGTGTGGGAATCCGTACCGATCATCATACCACCGGGAAATGCATAGTTTTCCAGCACTACCTGGTGAATGATGCCTGCACCGGGTTTCCAGAAACCGATGCCGTATTTATTAGAGATAGAGGAGAGAAATTCGTAAACTTCCTTATTGGTGTCTTTTGCCGTGGCCAGGTCAGCTACAGCGCCTGTTTTGGCTTGAATGAGGTGATCACAGTGTACAGTGGAGGGAACCGCTACTTTATCGCGCCCGCAGGTCATGAACTGTAACAAGGCCATCTGGGCGGTGGCATCCTGCATGGCTACACGGTCCGGGGCAAACTCTACGTAGGATTTACCTCTTTCGAACGGCGAAGTAGCAGGTGCATACAGGTGAGCATATAAGATCTTTTCTGCCAATGTAAGCGGACGGCCTAACATTTTGCGGGTAGCTTCCACTTTACCCGGTAGTGCCGCGTACACTCCTTTAATCATTTCAATATCAAACACCATGAGAAATAAATATTTAAGTGCGGTTAAAAATTGCACCGCGAAATTAACTAAAATCACGAAGTTTTTAAAATAGTAAGCGCCCGATACTGCACAGTTTATAGCTGCATTTAATGCATATGTTTTTCATAAGCTATTATAAATCATTCTATAATATGTAGTTAGAATGCAGTGGTTGCTGTTCCGGGGTTTTTGCAGGTGAGGAATTTAACATAAAAGGCGATAAAAAGATCAGAACATCCCGGTTGATAGTCCGTGCATTACGGTTTTCATGCGGCTAACAGCGGGCTGCACTCACACCGTTCTCTTGGTTTTCACACCGGATTTTAATAAATTTGAAGTCATGAAGCGCTTTAAGGATTTTGTGGAATGGCAGGCGTTCGGAGTCTGTGCCGCTATTGGAGATAAGCTGGGGGTAGCTACCTCCCGTATCCGCTTGTTCTTTATCTACACATCTTTCCTTACCATGGGATCACCGGTAATTATTTACATGATCCTGGCTTTTTGGGTTAACATGAAAAATTATATTCTCAACGCCCGTCGTAATCCGCTGAGGTATTTGTAGAATAATTGCAAACGCAGGTGTTTGCTTGTAGCGCATCCCCTTTGAACTACTAAAAAATTTAACCATGGCCCGCACACCCTCTCACATGGTTCCGTTAGGAACACCTGCCCCCGATTTCAAATTGCTGGATGTTATATCAGGTAAATGGCTGCAGTTAAAAGAATTACCATCTGCCATTGGTACCGTAGTGATGTTCATTTGCAACCACTGCCCGTTTGTACGTTACATACAACCTGAGCTGGTGCGGCTTTCCAAGGAATATATTGCCAAAGGCATCCGCTTCCTGGCCATCAGCGCCAATGATGCGCAGCAATACCCGGAAGACGGGCCTGCGCATATGCGGGAAGTAGCTATTGAGCTGGATTATACTTTTCCTTACTTATATGATGAAAGCCAGGAAACAGCGCGGGCTTACCAGGCCGCCTGTACCCCCGACTTTTTTGTGTATGACAGATCATTAAAGTTAGTATACCGCGGTCAGTTGGATGATGCGCGGCCCGGAAATGATCAGCCGCTGAACGGCAAAGATCTGCGGTCGGCGCTCAATGCCCTGTTAGAAGGAATGGAAGTAAGCCCCTTGCAGAAACCAAGTGTGGGATGTAACATTAAGTGGAAAATGGAAGCAGTATAAAAACGCTGTAAAATCATTAAAATATACAAAACGCTGATTGCTAAGGCAGTCGGCGTTTTTATTTTATAGCTGGCCGGATGCCTGTTGTCACAAGTGAACTTTTTTTAATCTGTATTTTAAACTTTTCTTAACAAACCATATCTAAATCCGAGAGCCGCAAAAAAGGCGATACTAAAACCAATACACTTTATTATGAACAATTCACTGAGAAACCTACTTACAGGTACACTTGCACTGGCTGGCCTTTGTTACCTGTCATCCTGTTCCAAAAATGAGAACAACAGCGGGCAGGCACGTTTACAGGTAGCGCTCACTGACGGCCCGGGCGATTTTAAAGCCGTTTATATTGATGTACAGGATGTGAACATTAATTACACCGATAGTGATGATAATGGCTGGCAGACATTGAGTGGTTTCAGAAAAGGCCGCTACAACCTGCTTACCCTGGTAAATGATAAAGACACCGTGCTGGCTGATGCCTACATTAAGTCAGGTACGGTAAAAGAGATCCGCCTGGTGCTGGGCGATGACAACTGGGTAGTGACCCATGACGGCGATTCCGTTCATCTGCAAACGCCCAGCGGGCAGTCATCCGGTGTTAAGCTGAAATTGAATTCAGATGTAACCGGCGATGTGCTTTACAAGCTGGTACTGGATTTTGATGTAGCAAAATCGATCCATGAAGCAGGTGGTTCCGGCAAGTTTATGCTTAAGCCAGTTATCAGAGGTTTTATGCAGGCGCAGGGCGGTGCTATCAGGGGCGTAACAACACCGGATTCCATAGCCACAGCTGTATTGGCGCTTAACGGTAATGATACGGTAGCCAGCACTTATACTGACCATGGTCATTACCTGATCAAAGGTATTAGCGCCGGTACTTATACGCTGCACTTTATACCTTCTGATACCTTGCTGAGCACCATTGTAAGATCTGGCGTAACCGTTGCATTAGGTCAGGTTACAACAGTAGATACGGTAAGATTGAAGTAAAGGAGAAAGCAAAAAGCATAAAGCAAAAAGCTGATTGTCGCGAATATCTGCGGGGCAATCAGCTTTTTGCTTTATCCTTTAAGCTTTTAGCTTCAGCTAATCCAAGTGGAAATTAGTCATGATGTGATAATGGTTCTGGAGCTGGTTCACGGTAAGCGGGCCTTTAATTTCCCGGTGCTCATCACGGTAGTTCAGGCGGGTTATATCGCGGCCGTCTTCCTGGGCCAGCTGTACGCTGAAAGGCCCGCGTACATATACCGCTGTATGGCCATTGCCGGTAGCGGCAGATTCATCTTTCTGAAATTTCAGCTTCAGCAGCTGTGATTCATCCAGTGGAATTTCGTACAGATCATCCAGCGAGTACCAGAATTCCTGCTGTTCATGGGTCAGTACACAAGCCTGTCTGTCCTCAGGGTTCACTTCCAGTACCTTGCCTTCCAGCAGCTCTCCTTCATACGATACTAACACGGTATCACCTGTTTTAACGTCATGTAAACGGATCATGGTGAAATGTTTTTAGTGTAGTATGAATATAACAAAAATTGTGCACACTAGTGGTGGTGGGCGCTTACATTTTTACTCACGGCTTCCCGTATACGAACCAGCTGTTCCAGCAGCTCCTCCAGCAGATCCAGGCGCAGCATGTTAGCCCCGTCTGATAAGGCGCAGGAGGGATCCGGGTGCGTTTCTATGAACAACCCGTCGGCCCCGGTAGCAATCGCTGCCTTGGCAATAGTGCTGATCATTTGCGGGTTACCGCCGGTAACGCCGCTGGTTTGATTGGGCTGCTGCAGGGAGTGGGTACAATCCATTACCACCGGCACGCCATGCCCGCGCATAATGGGAATGTTACGGTAATCCACTACCAGGTCCTGGTAGCCAAAGGTGGTACCGCGTTCTGTAAGTATCACCTGGTTATTGCCCGCCTGTTTAATTTTTTCAACGGCAAACTTCATAGCGTCGCCACTTACGAACTGCCCCTTTTTTACGTTCACTACCTTGCCGGTTTCCGCGGCTGCCAGCAGAATGTCTGTTTGCCGGCATAAGAAGGCCGGGATCTGCAGCACATCCACATAAGCGGCTGCCATAGCTGCTTCTGCGGCAGAGTGAATGTCGGAGGTTACCGGGAGGTTAAAGGCCTGCCCGGTTTTTTGCAGCAGGTCCAGCCCTTCCACATCGCCCATACCGGTAAAGGAATGAATGCTGGTGCGGTTAGCCTTGCGGTACGATGCCTTGAAAATATAGGGGATGTTCAGCCGCTTGCAGATGCCGGAAACCTTCTCTGCCACGGTTGTTAACAGCTCCTCGCTTTCCACTACACAGGGGCCGGCTATCAGGAAAAAATTGTCGGGATTATATTGCTCTTTGAACAAAGATTTCAAATGATTCATCTGCATTTTAATTTGAGGACGTAAAGGTACGGAATCCGCTAAATGTTTAAATTGTCATAATATTGTAAGCGGCGAATCATCACCCGGGATTATACCAGTGATATAAAAAGGAGATTGTTGAATCATTGTCATGTACCCATGCTCAATGTATTGAATATTCAATGAACCTATTAATATTACGGATCAATGTGTGCCACACCTTTAAGGTGTGGCACACCTAAACACACGAAATGAAAAAGGATAAAATACTGGTAATAGGCGCCTGCGGGCAAATAGGCGTGGAGCTTACCCTGACGTTACGTAAAATATACGGGGATACCAATGTTGTAGCATCTGACCTGCGCGAGGAGCATGAGCTGCTGAAAGGTTCCGGCCCCTATGTATCGCTGGATGTTATGAACAAGGAAATGCTGCACGTGCTGGTGATCCGCCACAACATTACCCAGATCTACCTGCTGGCGGCCATCCTTTCTGCTACCGGTGAAAAAAATCCTTTGCTGGCCTGGCATATCAACATGCAAAGCCTTTTAAATGTGCTGGATATTGCCAAGGAAGAGGGCCTGGATAAAGTATACTGGCCCAGCTCTATTGCCGTATTTGGCCCTAATTCCCCTAAAGAAACCACCCCGCAGCATACGGTTATAGAACCTACTACCATTTACGGCATCAGCAAATTTGCGGGTGAGCGCTGGTGTGAGTATTATAACCACCGTTACGGCGTGGATGTAAGAAGCCTGCGCTACCCGGGTCTTATCAGCTATAAATCCGCACCCGGCGGCGGTACTACCGACTATGCCATTGAGATCTTTCACGAAGCGCTGGAAGAAAAAAAGTATACCTGCTTCCTTTCTGAAGATACTTACCTGCCCATGATGTATATGCCGGATGCCATCCGCGCTACGATTGAGCTGATGGAAGCAGCACAGCCTAAAATATCAGTACGCTCCTCCTATAACCTGGGCGCTATGAGCTTTTCGCCCAAAGAGATAGCCGCAGAGATCAAAAAGCATATCCCCGAATTCACTATCAGCTACCAATCCGATTACCGGCAGCAGATCGCAGACGGCTGGCCCAAGAGCATAAACGACGAACTGGCCCGCAAAGACTGGGGCTGGAAACCGGATTATGACCTGCCTAAAATGGTAACGGATATGTTGAAGAACCTGTAAGCGTTCTTTATTGCAGCAGCTTTAGCACCATGGGTAATACGCCGTAAATAAAGCGGTAGGTTTGCCGTGGCGCTGTGGGCGTAGTATGATCCTGGTGCACTACCACAACCGCATCCAGGGAGGGGATGAGGATCAGTAATTGTCCGCCCCAGCCTAAGCCATATTGCAGCTCCAGGTTCTCATATTTTACATGGTACCAGCACAGCGCATAGCGGGAGCCTTCAAAACCCCAGGCCGTAGCATAGGTGCGTGTGGGCTGCTTCAGCTGTTGGATCCAGGCTTCCGGTACTACCTGTTTACCATTATACTTACCATCCTGTAAAACCAGCTGCCCGATCTTATAAACATCCCTGGTGTGCATTTCCAGGCCCAGTAAACCGCTGCCGTCATAGTACCCATCCTTCATTTCAGGCCAGTTATAGGTTTGAATGCCTAACGGATCAAACAGATATTTTTGCGCAAAATCACGGGTACTAAGGCCGCTGGTATTGGTAATGATCACGGATAGCAGGTGGGTTACCGCATTGCTGTAATGAAAGCTGTCTGCGGGATTGCTGGCCATTTCAGCGGTTAACACCTGTTGGGAAGGATTGGGCAGGTCCAGGTAGGCTTTTACCCCTCCCAGGCTTTCCAGGTCCTCATGCCAAAGGCCGGAAGCCTGGTTCATGATTTCCCGGATGGTAACCCGTTGTTTTCTTTTATCTTTATCCTGCAACAGCGATGGGAAAAAGCGCGACAGGGGTTCGTCTATAGATTTAATGTAACCCTTGTTGATAGCAATACCAACCAATAAAGACATTACATCTTTGGTGAGAGATTGACTGTTGAAAAGGTCATTTGCATTTTTACCATTACAATATTTTTCATATTTAACGTTATTATGCTGGGCAACAAGCAGTGCATAAATAGCTGGATTCCTGGTCAGTGATGCAGCGGTATCCAGGGCAGATTGCTGAGCATGAGCGCTACCAACCAAGATCAACAAAATAAAACTTGTAATTAACCTTCCCATTGTATAATATTAATAAAACTTTCATTTTGATGAATATGCCATTCTTGCTAATTTATCATTTGAAATCTGCTAAATCTTTTATGAGAAAAAAAACGGGGGACCTTTTTCTGTTGCTAAGCTTTTGTTTGCTAGCCCATACCGCCTTTGGCCAGCAAGGTCCCAGCAAGGGGTTTGGCCGCTATTTCCTGATCGGGCACCGGGGCGGGGTAGTGGACACCTCCAACGCAGAGAACAGCATGGCCGCCCTGCAGGATGCTATTGAACGCGGTTACTGGATGGTGGAGATGGACCTGCGCCTTACCAAAGACAGTGTAATGATCATTAACCACGATAATAACTTTAAACGTTATTATGGGGTGGATAGGCCTGTAAGCGCTATGACCTGGGAAGAGATCAGCGAGCTGCGTACGCCCAGGGGCAGCCAGGTACTGCGCCTGGAAGATGCGCTGGCAGCGGCCAGCGGCCATATACAGGTAATGCTGGATAATAAGATCACCAGTGGCGATACCCTGTTATTAAGTCAGGTGGTGAACCTGTTACAACAATACGGTTTGGATAAGCAGGCCCTGATGATCGGGGCCGATGAATCAACCGACTACTTTACCGGTAAGGTAAAGCTTAGCTGCACCCGCCAGCAGCTGGAAATAAATATTCTGAAACCCGGCTATAACCCGGATTACTACTATCTTTTCGGGGATGTGAACACCATGTCGGAAGATGATGTGAAATGGGCGCAGGCACAGAATATTATGGTAGTAGGCGTAATTAACTGGGCTAAATACAAGGGCAGAACAAGGGTTGCCTATGCCGCGGCTGCCCGCGATATAGCACGGCTGAAGAACTGGGGTGTGCTTTACTTTCAGCTGGATTCCGAGTTTGATAGGTACTTTCGCTAGGTAATTAATAATGAAGAATGAATAATTAATAATCGTAGAAATAGCATTTCAGTGAAATGCATTTTCTGCAATCAGCAAAATAAAGAGGGCGATATTTCAAAATTGAAGTATCGCCCTCTTTATTATTAATTATTCATTCTTCATTATTAATTACTCCACAAATCCCACTGCGACTGTTGCATTGCTGTACTCATCTACCAGTATAAAAGCGCCATTGGCGGGGTTTATGTGGTAGGGATCTGCAAAAATAGGCTGGGCGGTTTTAAGGGTGATCTTTCCAATATCGTTCAGGCCCAGCTCTTTTTTATCTTCAATAGTACGGTTGGTGGTAACTTCTATTACATGTTGTATACCCTGTACTTTGGCTTTTACGCGGTTAATGCCGTGCTGCAGCAGGTAGGTTTTACCGGGCACCAGCTTGGCCTGGTCCATCCAGCAAACGTGCGCACTGATCTCTTTCAGCGCAGCAGGCTCCTGGCCGGGTTTTGCCAGCATGTTACCACGGCTGGTATCGATCTCGTTTTCCAGGGTTATTACCACACTTTCGCGGGCATTGGCGGTATCCAGCTGCGTTTCAAACTGCTGAATGGTTTTAATACGGCTGGTTTGCATAGAGGGCAGGGATACTATCTCATCGCCCACATTAAAATGGCCGCTGGCCACTTTACCGGCAAAACCACGGAAGTCGTGATAGGCATCGGTTTTAGGCCGTATTACATGCTGCACCGGGAAACGGGCCGGGTGGTTGCTGTCGCCATGGTCAAAGCTGATCTGTTCAAGGTATTCCAGTAAAGCCTCTCCCTTATACCAGTCTATTTTTTCAGAGCGGGTAGCCAGGTTTTCCCCGTAAATGGAGGAGATGGGAATGAACCGCACCACCTGTTCCTTAAAGGCGGCATTATCCAGCAGCTGCTGAAAATCCGTAACAATTTCATTAAAACGGTTCTGGTCATAATCAACCAGGTCCATTTTATTGATACATACTACCAGGTGCGGAATGCGCAGCAGGTTAGCTATAAAAAAGTGACGGTAAGTTTGCTCCACAATGCCTTTGCGGGCATCTATCAGTATCAGGGATACCTGCGCGTTGGATGCGCCGGTAACCATGTTACGCGTATATTCCACGTGGCCGGGCGTATCGGCAATAATGTATTTACGGGTGGGAGTAGAAAAATAGATATGCGCCACATCAATGGTAATACCCTGTTCCCGCTCAGCCACCAGCCCGTCTGTTAACAGGGAAAGGTCTGTAAAGTCAAGCCCTTTGCGTTTGCTGGCTGCATGCAGGGCTTCCAGCTTATCCTGGGGAATAGAGTTGGTATCGTATAGTAAACGGCCTATCAGGGTACTTTTACCATCATCCACACTACCGGAAGTGGTTATACGTAATACTTCCATAATTTATTTAGCTTTTAGCTCTTAGCATTTAGCTGTTAGCTTTAGGTTTATTATTGTAATAAGTTATATCATCATATGGAGAGCAGCTAAAAGCCAACAGCTAATAGCTAACAGCTCCCTAAAAATACCCTGCCTGTTTCCTCTTTTCCATGGCGGCTTCAGAGCGCTTATCGTCCATACGCGCGCCTCTTTCGGATATTTTGGCTTCCAGTATTTCAGAGATAATATCTTCCAGCTTATCAGCTTCAGAGATCACGGCTGCGGTACAGGTCATATCACCTACGGTACGGAAACGTACTTTCTGTTTAAAGGGCACTTCCTCTTCCGTGGTGTTCAGGAAAGGAGAGTAGGGCCAGTACATGCCATCGCGTTCTATGATCTCTCTTTCATGGGAGAAGTAGATGGAGGGAATGTCCAGCTTTTCGCGGCGGATGTAGTTCCATACGTCCAGCTCTGTCCAGTTGGAGATGGGGAACACTCTCACGCCTTCGCCTATATGAATTTTACCATTCAGCATATCAAACAGCTCGGGGCGCTGCATTTTGGCGTTCCACTGCCCAAACTCGTCGCGTACAGAAAAGATCCTTTCCTTGGCGCGGGCTTTTTCCTCATCACGGCGGGCGCCGCCAATACAGGCATCGTACTTCATTTCCTCGATAGCATCCAGCAGGGTAACGGTTTGTAAGGCGTTACGGCTGGCGTACTTACCGGTTTCTTCCTGCACCTTACCCTGGTTAATGCTATCCTGCACATTGCGCACCACCAGGTCTACACCCAGGGACGCTACCAGCTGATCGCGGAATTCAATGGTTTCCGGGAAGTTATGGCCGGTATCAATGTGCAGCAAGGGGAAAGGTATTTTACCGGGGTAAAATGCCTTTTGTGCCAGGCGCACAATGGTAATAGAATCTTTACCACCAGAAAACAGGATCGCCGGTCTTTCAAACTGGGCGGCGGTTTCACGGAGAATATAGATCGCTTCATCTTCCAATGCCTGCGGAAACTCCCAATTTATTTGATTACTCATAACTACGTTATAATTAATAATGAATAATTAAGAATTAATAATTGCGGATGTATCACTTCGGCGTAATGCCACCTTCTTAACTATTCATCAATTATTTACCTAACAATTAAATGAATCATTAACGCTTCAAGTTACTACGGTAGCGCAATTATTCATTCATTTTTATTGACTATTTATTTACCTACAAATTAACAATAAACAAACTAAGTACTTCTGTCTCACGTTATCCTGCCCTCTGATTATTAATTATTCATTCTTAATTATTAATTTATTTATCCGTGCAGCCCGCATTCCTTCTTCGATTGCTCCCACCACCAGCGGCCCGCGCGGGGATGCTCTCCCGGCTCAATGGCGCGGGTACAGGGGGCGCAGCCAATGCTTACAAAGCCCTGGTTGTGCAATTTATTAAAGGGTACGTTGTTCTTTTCCAGGTAGGCCAGCATTTCATCATAGGTCCAGTGCACCAGGGGATTGAATTTGTACAACCCGCGGGCCTCGTCCCATTCCAGGGCTTCCAGCGCATGGCGGTTCTCAGATTGCTCTGCCCGCAGGCCGGTGATCCACACTTTTACGCCCTGTAAGGCACGGTTCAGGGGTACTACCTTACGAATGAAACAACACTCCTTGCGGTTCTCCACCGAATCATAAAAGCTGTTAAAGCCTTTTTCCGCCACCAGTTTTTCCACGGCGGCGGTTTCAGGAAAATAAGTTTCAAAGGGCTGTTTGTAGCGGGCGCGGGTGAGGTCCATCAGTTCATAGGTTTCCTGGAACAGGCGGCCGGTGTCCAGCGTAAACACCCGTACGGGTAATTTGTTGCGCCAGATCATATCCGCCAGTACCTGGTCTTCCTGTCCAAAAGACGTGGAAAAAGCCACAGCACCCGGGAACTGTTCTGTAAGATATTGAATGGCAGCTGTTTCAGACAGTCCTGCCAATGCGGTTTTAATGTCTGTCATGTACTTCCTTAGCTAGAGCAAAAATACATAAATCCTATAAAAACTATAGGATATAGGGGTAAAAATAGTTAAGAATTTATGCACGGCTGACAAAAGGAGAAGAGGGAAGGATTCCGGGAAGCGGGGTATTAAAAGGCCAATAAAAAGCAGCTACCAAACTTTGGCAGCTGCGGCTAATTACGTGTAAGAATGTCTTTTAATGTTTTGTTTTCCAGCAATTTAAGCGTTGCATCCCTCACCTTCGACATTACCTCGTTCAACCCGCAAACGGCTTCGTTCTTACAGGTTTCACAGCGCTCATAATAGTTCAGGCTTACGCAGGGCAGCAGGGCTATAGGCCCGTCCAGCAAGCGTATAATGCGGGCCAGCGGTATTTCCTTCGGCGTACGCATCAGATAATATCCACCACCTTTTCCCTTCTTACTCCCCAGGATCCCGGCATTCTTTAATTCCAGCAGTATATTTTCCAGGAACTTAATGGAAATATTCTTCTCCTGGGCAATCTCCGAAATCAAAATGGGGCCCTTATCTGCATTTTCTGCCAGGTGTATCAAGGCATGAAAGGCATATTGTGTTTTTTTTGAAAGCATATAAAAACGATTTGCATCTCCTCACCCAGATGTGCGAATTGCTGGCAAATATATTTAAAAGTTTGAAGTTTACAGGCTAAGCACGTCCTTCATGGTAAAGATGCCCTTTTTGCCATTCAGCCATTCAGCCGCTATTACAGCGCCGGCGGCAAATCCTTCGCGGGAGTGGGCCGTATGGGTAATGGAGATATCGTCAATAGCAGAGGTGTAGGTAATACTATGGGTACCGGGGGCGGGGTCTTCCCGTTTGCTGATGATAGACAGCTCTTTCGGCTGGCTGCTTTCCTGGTTCACCCAGCCGGCCTTGCGGTCCAGCTTATCCAGGATATGCTCTGCCAGCGTAATGGCAGTGCCGCTGGGCGCATCCTTCTTCTGGGTATGGTGGATCTCTTCCATCTTCACATCGTACTGGGGCTGGGTTGCCATCAGCTCTGCCAGGCGTTTATTGATCTCGAAAAAGATATTCACCCCAATGCTGAAATTACTGGCGTACAGGAAGCCCTGGTGTTTTTCCAGGCAGCGGGCCTTTACATCGGGCAGCTTTTCCAGCCAGCCTGTAGTACCGCATACCACGGGTACATTGGCTTCAAAACATTTGAGGATATTGGAATAGGCAGTTTCGGGGGTGGTGAATTCAATAGCTACATCGGCCTGCTGCAGGTGTTCCTTTTCCAGCAGGTGTTTACTTTCCAGGTCTATACGATGAATCACTGTATGTCCTTTCGCTGTTGCAATGGCTTCTATAGCCTTTCCCATTTTACCGTATCCGATAAGTGCTATTTTCATAAAATTGATCTGATTATTTAACTATTTTCCGAAAGCCCATCCGCCCTTATTCTTTCCCTTTACCTTACCCAGGTTTATTTGCAGGCTTAAGCCCAGGGAGCGGTTATCCAGCATTTTGGGAACAACCCGCATACTCAGGTCGTCATTCATATTCCAGTCGCGCAGGTGTGCAAACACCGTGGCATCAATAATATTCAGGCCATAGGCCAGTATAAATACCAGCACGGAATAATCCACGTACTGCCGGTAGGCATCACGTAATATCTTCAGGGATTCTGCATTATTGTAGATATCCGCATACTTATCAACCGTATTGGCATTACCATCCATACGAATGCGGTAAGCATCGCGGTAGTCTTTATAGTAGTTGAAGTTGCCGATGAAAAAGCCGGCCGAAATGCCCATAGCGGCATATACCAGAGGAATTTTCCAGTACTCGCGGTTATAGGCCTGGCCCAAACCCGGCACCACGGCAGAGTAGAAGGCAGCCTTACGCGGACTGTGGGGATTCTTAAACAAGCCGGATACAATAACGGAATCCTTTTTAGCAGCAGGTTTGTGCGTTGTATCCGTGCCAGGCTTCAGTGTGTTGGGAGTAATGGTATCCTGCGCGTATAACGGCCTGCAGGTGCAGCCGGCTATAAGCAGTAGGAGGAGAAAACGGCATAGTAGGTAGTGAAATGTATGCCCGGCCTTATTTTTTGCCACCGTATAAATCTATTTTTTCCAGTATGCTGTCCAGCTCTTCGTCTGAGTAAAATTCAATTGTAACACTGCCTTTACCCGTCTTTGATCTGTCCAGCGATACTTTAGTTGCAAAATGAGAGGCTAAGTTATCTTCTATTTTCTGATATGCCGGGGGAAGGGAATTTTTTATTGGTTTTTTAACAGTTCCTTTTTCAACATGGTTCACCTTTCTTACCAGCTCTTCTGCCTGGCGTACGGAAAGACCGTTCTTAACCACTTCGTTAAAAATGAACAGCTGTTTTTCTACATTCTCCACACCGATCAGCGCACGGGCATGGCCCATGCTGATCTGCGCATTGCGTACTGCTACCTGGATATCGGGGGGCAGCTTCAGTAAGCGGATATAATTGGTAACGGTGCTTCTTTCTTTGCCCATCCGGTCGGCCACCTGCTCCTGTGTAAAGGTGCATTCCTCCATCAGGCGTTTGTAGCTGAGGCCAATTTCTATGGCATTCAGGTTTTCCCTTTGCAGGTTCTCCAGCAGGGCCAGCTCCAGCAGTTCCTGGTCATTAGCCTGCCGTACATAGGCGGGGATATCCTTTATACCGGCCATTTTGCTGGCGCGTAAACGCCTTTCACCGGCTATCAGCTGGTATTTTTTACCAACTTTAGCTACGGTAATGGGCTGTATAATATCGTGCAGCTTAATGGAATGGCTCAACTCCTGTAACGCCTGTTCATCAAAGTCACGCCGCGGCTGCTTTGGGTTCACCTCGATCTGATCCAGCGGAATACGCTCAATACCGGTAGCGGCAGCCACCACTTTATCTCCCAGGGCACTGGAAGTTTGTTTCAGATCAGTATCAATGTTTTGCAGCAGCGAGCGGATGCCTTTTCCCAACGCCTCTTTCTTACTCGGATTGGTCATCGTTTATAGCTAGTATTTTATCTTCTAAGTTAATTTTTGTAAAGTTATTCTTCTGTAATATTTCTTTGGCCAGGTTCAGGTAGTTAATGGCGCCGGTGCTGGCGGCATCATACATGATCACAGATTTGCCGAAGCTGGGCGCCTCACCCAGTTTGGTATTACGGTGAATGATGGTATTGAACACGCTTTCTTCAAAGTGTTGTTTTACCTCGTCCACCACCTGGTTGCTCAGGCGCAAACGGCCATCGTACATGGTCATCAGAATGCCTTCTATTTCCAGGGATGTATTCAGCCTGCTTTGAACGATCTTAATGGTATTCAGCAACTTACCCAAACCTTCCAGCGCAAAGAACTCGCACTGTACGGGTATGATCACGGAATCGGAAGCCACCAGGGCATTCACGGTGATCAGGCCCAGGGAAGGGGAGCAGTCTACAATCACAAAATCATAATCCTGCTTCACGGAATCTATCACCTGTTTCATCACCTGCTCACGGTTGGGGTGGTTGATCAGCTCCAGCTCTGCACCTACCAGGTCAATATGGGCAGGCAGCACTTTCAGGTTCGGGGTATCTGATTCCAGTACCACGTCTTTGGCCTGCACATCATTCACCATACAATCATACAGGCTTTGCTGTATGTTACGCAGGTCAAAACCCAATCCGGTGGTGCTGTTCGCCTGCGGGTCTGCGTCTACCAGCAAGGTTTTAAATTCCAGCACGGCCAGGCTGCTGGCCAGGTTTATTGCGCTGGTGGTTTTACCTACGCCCCCTTTTTGATTGGCGATTGCGATTGTTCTTGCCATTGTTAAATTGAATATTCTTAGGTTATTTATAGGATAATAGGATAATAAAATAGTTTGCAGTCTTTAGTTGGCAGTTTGCAGTCAGGAGAATTGTTTTATACCATTTACTCCCACTTATCGTAGACAGCTTACAGTCCAACTGCAAACTGCCCACTGCCCACTGCCAACTACGATGCTGCCAACTCAATTGTTGAATTAATAGCAGGAAGTAACAGCTCCAGTCCGGCATCCGCAAAAGCCTGCTTGGCTTTGTCCGTGTCTATCTTAATAAACCCAAAAGTATCGTAATGAACTCCTATAATACGCTTACATTCTATGAACTCGGCGGCAATAATGGCGTCCTCTACGCCCATGGTAAAATTATCGCCAATAGGCAGCACTGCAAAATCTAATTTAGCAAAGCGGGGCACCAGCTCCATATCAAAGGTGAGGGCCGTATCGCCGCTATAATAGAAATTACCTGCCGGGGTGGTGAAAATGAACCCTAAGGGATTACCGCCATAGGACCCGTCCGGCATGCCGCTGGAATGGTGCGCTACTACGCATTTTACCGTGCCAAAATCAAACTGCCACTTGCCACCCGTGTTCATGGGATGCGTTTTTTCAATACCCTGCTTACCGGCCCAGGTAACCAGCTCATAGCTGCCTACCACGGTAGCATTTGTACGGCGGGCCAGGTTCACCAGGTCGGCCACATGGTCGTCGTGCCCATGGGAAACAAAGATGTAATCTGCACCTATCTTGTTCACATCCACCGCTTTAGCCAGCTCGTTATAAGTAATGAAGGGGTCAAAAAGGATCTTTTTGCCCTGGATCTCTACCGAAAAACAAGAATGGCCGTAATAAGTAAATTGCATTGGCTAACTGCTTTATAATGAATGGTCATTATTAATACAACATCCCGAATGTGACAAAAATACAACGATTAGGCTAATATATGCGGTGCCCACTTATTTATTTATTCACAAAAATTCGTGGAGTTTGATGTTAATAGGATGGAAATGAAGCTTTTGCAGGCAGGGATGTGCTCTCTGCATAATTGTAGCAACATTTTTGATGAGGTCATACAATATGACGGATCGTCAATCGTCATCATCAATTTGACACATATAACTTTACTAATACCATGCGCTCAGGAGTTAATTCGCTTGTTCTTATATTATTGATCATTTGCCTGGATATTTACGTTTTTATGGGTATACGGGCCATTATGAACGGGGCCGCCCCCCGCACCCGTGGCATTGTATACGGCATTTACTGGCTGATATCCATTGCCTGTATCCTTACCATTGTATTGCTGCCTTACCTGCACTGGCACGACTGGAAGCCCATTGTACGCTCTTACGTGATGGCAGTGCTTATAGGGCTGGTAATGGCCAAGCTGCTGGTAACCCTGTTCCTGCTGGTAGATGATATACGCCGGGGCGTTATGTGGCTCATACAAAAGTTTGGTAACCGGCCGGCCCCCACACCAAGCGAGCTGCCTGCAGGCATTTCCCGATCGCAGTTCCTCACCAAAATGGGCCTTTTAATGGGCGGCAGCCTGTTTGCCACCCTTACTTACGGCTTTTCCAATAAATACAATTACCGCGTACATAAGATGAAGCTGGCCTTTAAGAACCTGCCGCAGGCATTTAAAGGGCTGCGCATTGTACAGATCTCCGACGTGCACTCCGGCAGCTTTAATAATAAGGAGGCGGTACTGAAAGGCATAGAGCTGATCAAGGCCCAGCAGGCCGACCTGATCCTGTTTACCGGCGACCTGGTAAATGACCGCGCCACGGAAATGGACGATTATATGGATGTGTTTAACCAGCTGAAAGCCCCTATGGGCGTATATTCTACCCTGGGGAACCATGATTATGGCGACTATTACCCCTGGCCCGACCGGGACGAAACCGGTTATAGCCACCAGCGCGCCCAGAACCTGGACCGCCTGAAACAGATCCATGGCGAATTAGGCTGGCGCCTGCTGATGAATGAGCATGTAGTGCTGGAACGCGACGGGCAGCAGATAGCATTGATAGGCATTGAGAACTGGAGCGCCATGAGCCGCTTTCCCAAGTACGGTGACCTGAAAAAGGCATATGAAGGCAGCTCCCACATTCCCTTTAAAATATTATTGTCGCACGATCCAACCCATTGGGATGCCCAGGTGCGCCCTGAGTACCCGGATATTGATCTGATGCTGGCCGGCCATACCCATGGTATGCAGTTTGGCGTGGAAATACCCGGCGTGCGCTGGAGCCCTGCCCAATACTTTTATAAGGAGTGGGCCGGTTTGTATAAGGAAGGCGCCCAACGCCTGTATGTGAACCGTGGCTATGGCTTTTTAGGTTATCCCGGCCGGGTAGGCATATTGCCGGAAATTACGGTGATAGAGTTGGCGTAAATTAGTCCATAGTCCATGGTCGATGGTCCATAGCCCTTTGCGATGTGAATGTTTTGCGGGGAAAGTTATTATTGACTTTTCACGCAAAACAACATTCCGATATAGGCCATGGACTATCGACCATTGACAATGGACCTTTTTTTCCCGAAATCTCCTATCTTGCAGCCATGTGGAAACACCGGTGCATTATACTTTTATCCCTATTATGCTGCAGCCGGATGGTTGCTGGACAATCACTGGCAGAGCTGGAACGGCAGCTGGATTCCCTGTTGCAAAAACAGGCGAAGAACGATGTGCTGTTAAGCATAGGCTACGGTAATAACCCGGCTCATGGCAGCAAAACCACCAACTATGAGCGGCCTATTGCAATGAAAACTTTTCTCTCGCCCTCTGTTGCCTATTATCATAAGTCCGGTTTTTTTGGATCACTGAGCGGTTACTATCTTACCAATTCAGAAAAGAATCCCTGGTTTGAATGGGACCTCTCTGCCGGTTACGACTACACGAAAAGCCGGAAGTTCCTGGCCGGTATTTCGTATACCCATTACTTTTTTGCAGATTCCAGCGATGTACCGCTTACGCCTATAAAAAATGAATTGTTTGCCTATTTCTATTACCGTGGCTGGTGGCTGCAACCCGGTATTAGCCTGGATTTTGGCTGGGGGCAGCATACGGGTACCACTACCTCTTACCGGCAAATAGGCCGTTTACCCATCCGGATAAGAAA
>NZ_DATCRF010000729.1:0-3612 GCF_036569125.1 Chitinophaga sp.
CCTTCCAGGTGTATAGAAAATACAAACATCCTGGATTGCATTTTCTCCACCACATTGGAGTAGCGGAGGTCCGGGTTTTTTACATGCACATTGCCCAAACCGTTACTGATCTTAATTTCAGGGGAGAAGATGAAGCTTTCGAAGTAAAACTCAAAACCGGCGCCTAATTCATAACCATAATCCGTAGTGCGGATCTTGGGCAGGTTATCATCGCGGCGGGCGCGGGCATTGGCAGCCAGGTCATAATCAAACTTTAAACCGGCAATCGTATATACGCGCATGTTACCTATGCGGTCTGATTTGAATTTGATCTGTACGGGAAAGCTTAAGAGAATGGATTCCACCTTTTTAGTAGTTTCCTGTATGGGATACATCTCTTTATAATACAGGTTTTTGGAGGCAAATACCAGCTGCGGGTTAAAACGCAGGTCAAAATACTGGCTCAGGCGGGCATTGGCCAGCAGGCCCAGGTTAAAACCCATGGTGCGCAAAGGTTCTACCACCATAATGGAATCGTCCTTCAGGAAAGCCTGCGACTGGGCGAGCTTAAAGTTAGAATTATTGGCCGCCAGGGTAATACCAAAGTAATAAGGCTTGGCATCATGCTCCAACATGTTCATCATTTGCTGGGCGCACACGGTTGTTGGCTTCCATAGGAATACGAAAAGGGATAGGATCAGCGCGTTGCGCAGTAAATTGAACATATGCCGAAAGTGAGCGTTTTGCATGTAACCGACTGGAAACCAGTGTTAGTTAAAATATTGCACATTACCTGCCCCTGTGGGAAAGCCTTCACTGAATCCGGCAGGTAGCTGTAAGCTGCCTGGCTTTTCGCAATCCATTTTCCCAGCAGTGGTGTTATATAACGAAAATACAGATTATATAATTGTTTAATGGGAAAAACTGTTGGATTTGAAAATTCCAGGATCACCAGTTTTCCGCCCGGTTTCAGTACGCGGCACATTTCTGAGAGCCCTTTTTCCAGGTTTTCGAAGTTGCGCACGCCAAATGCCACCGTTATGGCATCAAACGTCCTATCCGGAAAAGTTATTGTTTCACTGTCGCCCGCCTGCAGGGTTATTTTATTTTCCAGTCCCAGCCTGGCTATTTTCTCCTGCCCGAAATGGAGCATGCCTTCGGAAATATCGATCCCCGTTATGTGATCCGGTTGCAGCAGCCGGTTGGCCATAATGGCAAAATCGCCGGTACCGGTGGCCACATCCAGCATTTGTTTGGGTTGCAGGGTTTTCAGCTGCCGTAAAGCTTTTTTGCGCCACAGCACATCAATTCCCATGGACATAAAATGGTTCAGGAAGTCGTAGCGGAACGCAATATCATTGAACATGGACGCTATTTGCTCCTTCTTGCTTAATTTTGACTCCGCATACGGAACTACCTTCTGAACATTCGCTTTATCTGACATAGGGGGCAAAGGTAGTAAATGTGTAAATATGCAGATGTGTAAATGTGCAGATGAACCGGAACGTGCTGATATGCTGTATGTTGGTATTTGTTCGGCAAAAATGTACCAATGATGCATCCACATTCGTAATTCGTAATTGAATAATTCGTAATTGAAAATGAACATCAAATCAGCAGCATACCTTATCAGTAACGTGGACTGGCAAAAATGCCCCGCACCCAATTTGCCGGAATACGCATTTATAGGCCGTTCCAACGTAGGCAAATCTTCCCTCATCAATATGCTGGCCAACCACGATAAGCTGGCCAAAACATCCGGTACGCCGGGTAAAACGCAGCTGATCAACCACTTCGTTATTAACGAGGCCTGGTACCTGGTGGATCTGCCGGGTTACGGGTTTGCCAAAGTAAGCCAGTCGCAGCGCCGGCAATGGGAGCAAATGATCGAGAATTACCTGCGTAAAAGGGAGAACCTGGTAAATGTATTTGTGCTGATAGACAGCCGCCATACCCCCCAGAAGCTGGACATTGACTTCATTAATCAGCTGGGCAAATGGGAAGTACCTTTTAACCTGGTATTTACCAAAGCCGATAAAAATACCCAGGCCGAAACCAGCAAAAATGTAAAAGCCTTCCTCAATAAGCTGCGCGAAGAGTGGGAATTTCTGCCGCAGCACTTTATTACCTCTACCGTTAAAAAATCAGGCCGCGACGCCATCCTGGGCTTTATTGATGAAATGAACGAACAGTTCAGAACAACAGTGTAAGATTATACAAAGCCTTGTTATGAAATTGTTTACTGCAGTGCATTTAGCCTGTGGTTTCTGCCGTTATTGCTGATGATAAATGGAGGTATTGCTGATGATAAACCGGGATGCCGGAGTTTTAGGAATGTTTGCCGGAGCTGGCTGGAATAGGGGAGACAAACCTACCGGACGCGTGGCCACGTCCAAAAACAGGGGTTAAGATCTGCTTTACTTCTTCACGGTCAGTTCACTACCTTATTGGCGCAGCTGCTGCTGGCAAAGGCTTCCGGCTTGGCTTTAAAGGCAAAGCCCATACCCAGTATATAACCCATGGCTTCGCGTAAGGCCAGGTTACTTTTGAACTGGGGATTGGTGTTAATGTCGGCATGCACTTCCATGTCCACATCATACTCCGTGAAAAGATCGCATAGCTCATAGGCGATTTCAATGCTCTTGGCCACTTCGATCAGCATGCGTTCCTTAATGGAATACACATCCCTTGTTTTTTCGTTGTGGATGAACATAAAACCGCCGTGCCCTTCCCGCAGGAAAACGATCACGGTTGCAAATTCAGTTTCTACGCCCTTCACCTGGGAATCTGTGCCAATGCAAACTTTCAGTTTGAAACCACGGCCTGTTTCGCGGATAATGGCCTCGCGCACCTCATCCTTAATAGGTAAGTTAATGGGGTCGCCATTGAATCTTCTCCATTTAAACATGTGAGTATAATTAAAAAGTGAATAGGCGTTGGTGTTATACGCGCTTAGTCGGTTACGGAAAGCCAGTCTGTATCTAAAGCCTTGCAGTAGCGGGGAATGGATGGATCCAAAAAAAGTCAACCGAATATACGAAAAAAAGTAACAGGTTAATATTGCCCGGTGCTTAGCATAACCAGGGTACAGGCTTCCAGGGGCTCAATTCCATTTTCAATGGCCAGCCGCTCCAGCTCAGGATTTTCAGTACCGGGGTTAAAGATGATGCGCTTGGGATGCAGTTGAAGAATATAATCATAATAGGCCTGCTGCCGCTGGGGATTCAGGTACAGGGTAATGGTATCTACCGCTTCTACTGCCGGGTGTTCTTTGGTCACCGGCGTATCACCGATCTTTTCATCCTTTAGGCCGATGGCTACCACCGGATGCCCGTGCGCAGCTAACCGCGATACGGCCAGGTAGCTGTATCGCTGCGGATTAGCGGATGCGCCAATTACTACGGTTAGTTTTTTATTATTAGTGTTGATAGCCATAAAACTAAGTTAAGGCAATTACCTGGAAAACGGGGCGGCCTGAATAATGAAATCTTCATCAATTATCCTGTATTCCGCACGCATCATCTTACTTTCTGCATCCTGTTTTCAGAACAAATGATATGCCCTGCGCGGCAGCTGCTGCAAGATACTTTCAAACGCAGGCTGCAGCTGCGGGTATTGAAACGTAAAGCCGGC
>NZ_DATCRF010000730.1:0-4705 GCF_036569125.1 Chitinophaga sp.
ATCAGGCAGCCATTTTTGGACAGGGCCGCTTGTACCTGTATATTTATGATACTAAACTGTTTTCCCTATGCGTTACCTCAGGAGTACAACTACCTTCCTTTGTTTACTGTGTATTACAATTGCATCCTGCGCCCAAAGCCCTGCCGTAAAAAGCCCGGCTGAAAAGATCCGGCAGCTGCTGGACAAGTATAATAGCTACAAGCTGTTTAACGGAGCTGCCCTGGTAGCCAAAGATGGAAAGGTGATCTATAAGGGCGGGGTTGGCTACGCCAATTTTGAGTGGGAGATCCGCAACACGCCGGATACACGTTTCCGCCTGGGCTCCATTACCAAACAGTTCACGGCCATGCTTATACTACAATTGGCAGAGCAGGGTAAGCTGAAGCTGGATGGTCATATTTCCGATTACCTGCCTTATTATCCCAAAGCTAATGGTGAAAAGGTTACCATCTACAACCTGCTTACGCATACTTCCGGGATCCCTAATTATACGGGCCTCCCTGATTTTTTTAGCCGGCTTGCGCGGAACCCATCTACCCCTAAAGAATTTATACCTGTTTTTTCAGAGCTGCCACTGGAGTTTACACCGGGCTCTGATTATAAATATTCCAACTCCGGCTACTTTGTGCTGGGCGCTATTATTGAGGAAGTTACCGGGCAGCCCTATGCCAGCGTATTGCAGGAGCGTATCCTTACGCCACTGCATATGAATAATACCGGTTACGATAAGGCGGCCCCTATTATTAAAAAACGTGCAGCGGGGTATGAGCGTAACGGCGATTCATTTGTGAATACAGCATATATTGATATGGATGTGCCTTATGCAGCCGGCTCCATGTACTCCACCGTGGAGGACCTGTACCTCTGGGATCAGGCACTGTATACCAACCGGTTGTTAAACGCTGCCAGTAAAACGACTTACTTTACACCTTTTCTGAAAGGGTATGCCTGTGGCTGGATGACCGGCCCTGTTACGCTTGGCAATACCAAAGACACGCTGAGCAGCATTGCGCATGGCGGCGGTATCAATGGTTTCAATACCATCATTGTACGCATTCCCGGAAGCAAGGACCTGGTGGTATTACTGAACAATACCGGCCCTGCGCCGTTAGAAGAAATGGTGCAGAATATACTGGCTATCCTGTATAACAAAACCTATAAAGCCCCGGTAAAACCAGCGCCTGCGCCGCCACCTGCAAAAACGCTTACAGCTATTGCGCCGGATACGGCTGCTTACCGTTTATATACAGGTAAATATGAGCTGGCGCCTAATGTGGTGATGGCCATTTCCACAGAAGGAGGTCATATTTATGAGCAGCTTACAGGGCAGGCCCGCTTTGAAATATTTCCATCGGCCCCGGCGGAGTTTTTCATGAAGGTGGTAGATGCGCGTATTTCGTTTAAGAAAAATGAGCAGGGTGTGGTGGACCAGCTGGTGCTGCACCAGAATGGGAAGGATATTCCCGCTAAGCGGGTGGAGTAACGGTTAGGGGCAAACGGAAATGTAAAATTATAAATGTAAAATTATAAATGTAAAATTTAAAATGTAAAAGTGGAATGCAGCGATTTGGTTCCGGCCAAACTTCACTGCATTCCACTTTTACATTTATTTCGTTCATAAAGTCTTTTCAATGGTCTCTATGAACCTCCTGCGTCGGTTTGGCATTTAAAATTTTACATTTTACATTCCATCACCTGCACGGTTGATAGGTGATCTGCAACATGTTAGAATACCGGAGTGAAATAAAAGCATTACCTATTTCTCCGGCGCCGGAGGCCTGAATAGTGAGCGGCAGTCCTTTGGCATTATAGGCCGTTACATTTTCATGATTATTAACACTAAAGTCCCGGTCCAGGAATTGCCAGATGGGATGCATACGGTGCAGGTTGACCTTATTGTCATAACCACTCAGGTTCAGATCTGTGCTGTCTGATGTGTAGGGTTCATAGGTGCGGATAACAGCCAGATTGCCGTTAGCGCCATACATATAACGGCGTATGGTTTGCGGATTGGTTGGGGGCGCTCCATAACTATCCGTGGTGCGGATGATCCTGTTCTTCGCATCATACTGATAGGTGGCAAGGTTGCCCACATACAGCTGATCATATGGTGGCGGCGCCTGCGGATCGGGCAAAGGTCCGCTATCACCTACCAGCCCAAACAGGTACATGGTATCCGTTACAATATGGTTATGATCGTCATAAACATAACGGTGCCAGAACTCGAAGGTCCGGCCATCGCTGTACGCGCCATAATAATCAGTTAAACGGCGCTGCGCATCGTAACGGAAAAAGTAATTGGGGGCGCCGGTGCTTACCAGGCTCCGGGTAATACTTACAGGATCGCCCAATGCATTGTACACAAACAGGGCGTAATTTTCGTTGTCCATTGTTACTTTCTGGATCTGGCTATTGCCATAACCGGGGCCCGGGAAAGGATTTTTTTTGCAGGCGGTAAATAATGAAAGAGTTACCAGCATGGTAAGGCATAAGGAAGAATAACTTTTTTGCATAAAAAGGGGTTTAAAATAAATGGAAAATGAGGGGTAATGAATCTTACAGCATGGAAGTATCCGGTAGCAGGTGGTGGTAAGGTGCGGGGTTAATAAGGCGATGGTGTTAAAGGTAATGAAAATACCGATTCGTTAAGTGAATATTATAAGCGTTGTTTCTTTCGTGATATAACGATAGGGTTCAAATAATTGCCTGTCAAAGGTTACGGTGGAAGTGTAATATTTGAAATTTGTAACTTTTGGTTTGAATATTATAACTGTTGATCTGATTACTGAACTATCTTTAATCTTGTGTGTTCATGATAAGGGAACGCACATATTTCAGGTCAAATCTTTTAAGGAAAGCAAAGTCTGTACTTATGATTAAATTAACCATTAACCATCAGGAGCACTCTATTGATGCCAGTCCGGACATGCCATTGCTATGGGCTTTACGCGACATAGTGGGGCTTACCGGAACCAAATTTGGCTGCGGCATGGCGCAGTGCGGCGCCTGTACCGTGCACCTTAACGGGGAAGCGGTACGCTCCTGTGTAACGCTGCTGTCAAGAGCTGCCGGCCAGGAAGTAGTAACCATTGAGGGTCTTTCGCCCAACAGTGATCATCCCCTGCAACGCGCATGGATCGAGGAAGATGTACCGCAGTGCGGTTACTGCCAGTCGGGCCAGATCATGGCTGCAGCAGTGCTGCTGCGGGAAAATCCCCAGCCCACTGATACCGACATTGATAATGCCATGAGCGGCAACATTTGCCGTTGCGGCACTTATCCGCGCATCCGCAAAGCCATTCACCGCGCAGCTGAATTACAAAAGGAGGGAGGTAACAAATGACACAGGATGTACTGAACACCAGCCGCCGGGGTTTTCTGAAAACCGGCGCCATGCTTAGCGGCAGCTTAATTATATCTTTTGTGATACCGGGCGCCAAACGCTTAGCTGCTATGGGCATGCCTGCCGCAGAAGATGCTGCAGCAGCGGTATTTGCTCCCAACGCTTATCTTAGTATAGGCGCTGACGGTAGCATACAGATCGTACTGGCGCATGTGGAAATGGGCCAGGGTATCTGGACCACCTTATCCATGCTTATTGCAGAAGAGCTGGATGCCGACTGGCAAAAAATAAAAGTATTACATAGCCCGCCCGGGCAACCTTATTTGCATACGGTGTATGGCCTGCAGATCACCGGTGGTTCCAGCACCACCTGGTCTGAGTTTGACCGTTACCGACAGGCCGGCGCCACGGCCCGTACCTTACTGGTACAGGCAGCAGCGCAGAAATTTGGCGTAAGCCCGGCAGATTGCCGTACTGAGAATGGTGAGGTAATAGCCGGCGACAAACGCGCCACCTACGGGGAACTGGCCGGCATAGCCGCTTCGCTGCCGCCGCTTACAGAACCGGTAAGTCTGCGCAGCCCCGGTGAATGGAAGTATATTGGTAAAGGCGTAAAGCGCCTGGATTCACCCGCAAAGGTGAATGGTACCGCCCAATTCGGGATGGACATGCGCTTCCCCGGCTTGCTTACCGCTGTAGTAGCGCACCCGCCGGTATATGGCAGTAAGGTAAGATCGTTTGACGCCTCCAGGGCCCGCACGGTGCCGGGCGTACGAAAAGTAGTGCAGATACCTACCGGGGTAGCGGTGATAGCAGATAATTTCTGGGCCGCTAAAAAAGGCCGCGCCGCTTTAAAAGTGGAGTGGGAAAATGGCCCCAACGAGAAAATTGACAGCGTAGCGCAGCTGGCGGAGTTTAAAAAGCTGGCAGGCACCCGTGGCGATACGGCTGCGGAAAAAGGCAATGTTACCAATGCCTTAGCCAAAGCCGCTAAAGTGCTGGAAGCGGAATACACCTTTCCCTATCTGGCGCACACGCCCATGGAGCCGCAGAATGTTACGGTAAAAATAGCTGACAATAAATGTGAAATATGGACCGGCACTCAAATGCCGGGGAACGACCAAACCGTGGCTGCCAAAATACTGGGCTTTAAGCCGGAGCAGGTAAATGTGCACACTGTTTTCCTGGGCGGCGGTTTTGGCCGCAGGGCTAACTTTCAATCCGATTTTGTAGCGGAAGCAGTGCATATAGCAAAAGCCAGCGGCGACCCCATTAAAATGGTATGGACGCGTGAAGATGATATTCACGGCGCTTATTACCGTCCTTCATTTGTGCATAAGATCCGTGCAGGTATTGATGCGC
>NZ_DATCRF010000731.1:0-2046 GCF_036569125.1 Chitinophaga sp.
GCATTCAGCTGCCTGGAATAATCTGCCTTAGCTACCCCTACCCGGATGGTAGTATTGGCAAACCCGTGCTGCAAGGGCGCAAAAAGACTATCGTTCTCCCCCGCTCTTACGCCATGTTCATTTACAAACTGGCTGAACACCTCTGAAGGATTGTTATTATTAAAGTACAGGTAATCCACATCCAGGTTCAGCTGCTCACCTGCCCTTAATTTCTTTTCCAGGTAAATGGATGATATCAGGTTTTGCCAGCGGTTACGGCCGTTTACAAGGCCATTATATTGCAACAGTGAATCCGGCAGCACATTGTAACCGGCATTGGTAACGGTAGTTGTATTAGAGCGGCTGCTGTTATAGGCTACATTAGCGCCAAGCGTGGTTTTATCATTCAGCTGGTGATCCATACCCACGGTAACATCGTGATTATGCTGTACCTGGTGAGTGGTATCCCAGTAGATCGTCTCAGCCCGCCCGCCCAGCACCGGCATATCCTGCGCGCTGGTAATATACAGGTCTGAGTAGGTTTTGTTCATGGAATAGGTATAAGACCCATACAGGTTGGTACGTTTAGTGTTATGCGCCAGGTTCATACCTGCCGTACCTTTTTGCCGCCAGCCATAGCCACCGGTAACGGAAAAAGATCCGTGTGTACCCTGCCGCTGGTCTTTTTTCAGCACAATGTTGATCATACCGGCACTGCCATCAGCATCGTAACGGGAGCCGGGTGTGGTAAGCAGCTCTATTTTCTCAATGTTATCTGCGCTCATGCTGCTTAACAGGCTCACCACCTGGTCCATAGACATACGCACCAGCTTCCCGTTGATCATTACCATCACCCCGCTTTTACCATTCAGCATAATTCCGTTGTTGCGGTAATCGATCATTACCCCGGGCGAGCGTTCCAGCACATTCAGCGCAGAGCTGCCTTTGGTTAACAGGCTGTTTTGCACATTCACCACCATACCGTCTGTACGGGGTTGAAATAGGGGTTTCTCCGCCCGTACCACTACCTCACCCAACTGGCGGGTATCTTCCGCCAGCGCCAGGGCGCCTGCATCCTTTTGCGGCTGTGCAGCGCTTAGTATGAATGGCGCCGAAGTAAAAACCCGGTAACCTACATTGCTGTAACGCAACAGGTATTGTCCTGGTATTACAGGCGCTATGCGGTAAGCGCCTTTTTCATCTGTTAAAGCAGCTTTTACCAGGGAGGTATCGCTGCTTTTTAACAACAGCACATTGGCAAAGGGAATGGGCTGTCCGGCAGCTGTAGTAAGCCTGCCGGATACCTGCCCAAAGGCAGCCGGTATAAAACCGGATAATAATAAGCACAGGTGTAAGATCTTCATATTGCAGGCTGTTTAGAAAGTTCTCCAAAGAAATATGCGCCTGCACACTAAAAAAAACCGGAATGACCACCCGCTGCCACTAATTGATGAAGCGCAGCAAAAGCCCGTAAAACCGCCTGTAAAGGCGCCGTACAGGCAATGGATGCCTTTCATATACCACCGGCAGCAGCTGGTCAATTATTTAAGCCTGTTTACATAGTACCGCTTTCAAACTGGCAGAAAGTCCTGTATCTTTAAAAGAAGCATCTGTTCTTAAATTTTTATACAATGCAAGCTGCCCATCCGCACTGGTTTATCCGGTATAAGCTATATCACCTGCCGTTCTGGCTCCTGTACCATTATATCTGGTGGGTAGTAGCTATCGGCAATCCTTTTAAGGCGGCAGATGCCATCCTGCACAGCACCTATGCCATTAAGTTCAGCTTTTACATTGTGTTCCAGGCATTGGCAGTGTACTTTAACCTGTACTTCCTGATACCGCGTTACCTGGAAAAGGGCTGGTTCACCGTTTATCTCAGCTACCTGTTATTAACAGTGATCTGCGCCACAACGCTTATTATACCGGGTTATTATTTAACCGCTTTTGCGGCAGGACAAACGGTAGGGGAATATTATAAATCAGACGGTAACTGCATTTACCAGTTCATTGGCGCGGCCTTACCCTCTACCCTGGCCAGTATGACCTTGGGCATGAGCATTAAGC
>NZ_DATCRF010000732.1:0-8617 GCF_036569125.1 Chitinophaga sp.
GCTCAGAGGCGTACCTGAAAAAGAGAAAGCATTTGTTGAGGTAAGCCGTCAGCAGGAAATAAAGAATAACATATATACTTTCCTGTTACAGAAGCGGGAGGAAACAGCCGTAGCGTCTGCCGCTGCCGTATCCGACAGCCGTATAGTAGATGCAGCAGAAGCGCTGGCCATTCCAATAAGCCCCAAGAAACCGCTGGTGCTTGCTATAGCGGTATTTGCAGGCCTGGCTTTTATTGCAGCCCTTATTACCCTGCGGGATATGATGAAGCGGGAAGTGACCTCACGCTCAGAAATAGAAAAAGCTACGCAAGCGCCAATTCTGGCAGAGATATTGCAGGATGTGAACAAACAACCCGTAGTGATAGCGGAAGGTAAACGCAGCTATGTGGCAGAACAGTTCCGGACCTTACGTACGGCGCTTTCTTACATAGGGCTGAATAACCTGAACGGTTCCTTAAACGGCAATGGCACTAACGGGAGTTCCCACCACCGTAAAACATTATTGGTAACGTCATCCATTTCTGGCGAAGGTAAAAGCTTCGTATCCGTTAACCTGGCTACCAGCTTATCACTGGTAAAGAAAAAGGTAGCCCTGCTGGAGTTTGACCTGCGCAAACCGCAGATCAGCAAAATGCTGGGCGTGTCAAGAGAACCGGGTATCAGCAACTACCTGGTAGGACAAGCGGAAATAGCAAGCATACTGCAACCTGTTCCCGGTAACGAGTATCTCTTTATACTGCCGGCAGGTGCAATACCACCTAATCCCACAGAGCTTATATTAAACGGTCAGCTGGAAAAGCTGATCACTAACCTGAAAGCACGTTTTGACTATGTGATCATTGATACGGCCCCCGTGGGCCTGGTTACAGACGCGCGGCTGCTGGCTACCTATGCCGATGCTACGCTGTATGTGATCCGCCACCAGGTAACGCCCAAGCTGTACCTGAAAATGGTGAACGAGCTGTATCAGAATAAGGAGCTGGGTAACCTGAACTTAGTGTTCAACGGTATTCAGCCGCGGGGTGTAACGGGTTACGGACCTAACGGGTATGGCTATGGTTACGGCTATATTGAAGATGCAAAAGGTACCCGCCGGAAACAATTTTTGAAAGGGATTTTTAACATATAATAACAACGAGCGGCGGATCTATCATCTGCTGTAAAAAGTTAAAACCACCCGGAACAGCGTGCCAACCGTTCCTCATGTGAGTGAGAGAGCGAAGCTATTCCAGGAAAAAGATATAACGAGTCTTTATTGAATAAACCGAATATTATGAGAATGCATTCAACGGCATTACCATTGTCTTTAGAAATCCCTCGTTATAGAAACTGCGCAATGTTAACCAGAGTATTAAACTTTTAAATGAGATGCCCATGCAACAGGAAATGTCAACTTGGTATGCAGTATATACCAAAGCAAGATGGGAAAAGAAAGTGGCTGATCTGCTCACCCGCAAGCGCGTGGAAAATTATTGCCCCATGAGCCCCGTAGAGCGCCAGTGGAGCGACCGCCGCAAAGTGATCAGTGAACCCTTATTTAAATCCTATGTATTCGTAAGAGTACCTGAAAGCAGGAAATGGGTGGTACGCGAAACGGAGGGCATTGTGAATTTCGTGTACTGGCTGGGTAAACCGGCTATGATACCTGATCATGAAATTGAGCTGATCAAACGTTTCCTGCGTGAGTACAAGGATGTAACGGTTGAGCAGTTCCCCCTGCATGAAAATGACCTGATCCAGGTAAAATCAGGTCCGTTAATGCACCAGCGCGGCAGGATCATTGAGGTTGGAAGGAACACGGTTAAGGCACAGTTATCCAGCCTGGGTTACACGCTGGTGGCTACTTTGCCAACTACAGAAGTGATCCTGATCGGCAGCGATGCAGTACCCACCGAGGAAGAAACACCTTACGCGGGACTTTACCATCAATAACCAGGCAATAGCCATTATTACTACTATAAGAACTATGATGCAGCATATCATATTATGTGGTGGGTCGGGAACCCGCCTGTGGCCCTTATCAAATAAACAAACGCCTAAACAGCTGTTACCGCTGTTTGAAGGCAACAGCTTACTGCAGCTGGCTTACCTGCGCAACCAGGTAGCCTGTGACAGTGTGCTGGCTATTGTGAATGAGCAGCATTCCGCTACGGTGGAAGAGCAGCTGTTACATGCCGGCGCTACCAACCTGCGTATGCTGGCCGAACCCGTAGGCCGCAACACGGCTGCCGCCATAGCCCTGGCAGCCTTTGTATCTGCCCCGGAAACTATTTTACTGATCACGCCTGCAGACCACCTGATAGGCACACCGGATATTTACGCACAAACCATTGAAACCGCCCAGCTGCTGGCTGCCGGCAATAGCCTGGTAACCATTGGCCTGCAGCCCACTTACCCGGAAACCGGTTTTGGCTATATACAATACAGCGGTCATGATGTGATCCGCTTTGTTGAAAAGCCTGATATAGAGAATGCAACCATCATGCTGCAGAGCGGCGACTTCCTGTGGAACAGCGGGATCTTTTGCTGTAAGGCAGGCATCCTGTTACAGGAGCTGCAAAAGTATGCGCCTGAAATTTATGAAACAGCTGCCATTGCTGCCAATGAATGGCTGCGTACCGGCCAGCTAAGCCTGGCTGCTATGGAAGAAATACCTTCTACCAGCATTGACTACGCAGTAATGGAAAAAAGCAATAAGGTAAAAGTGGTGCCCAGCACTATGGAATGGAGCGATGTAGGCAGCTACGAAGCCCTGGCCCAGGCGCTGGTACAGCATTATCAATACCATAACCACCAGGCCGTATCTATTGAAAGCGGTAATAACATGGTGATCGGTAAAGAGAAGCTGGTTGCGCTGGTAGGGGTAGAGAACCTGGTGGTGGTGAACACGCCGGAAGCGCTGCTGATCATGAAAAAAGGAAAAGGGCAGGAGATCAAACAACTGCACCAATGGGTGAAGGAGAACAGACCGGAGCTCCTGTAGTATAAGGAACCGATATACACCGCTACCGAATTAATAATTAAGAATGAATAATTAATAATCGTAGGGCGGTATATCAAATAACCATACGTCCCTTTACCATAGCTGTAACTGTAGTTTTGATCATTTTCATTGTTTTGTATAACATGCCCCTTGATTATTAATTCTTAATTATTAATTCTTAATTATACATGAAACTCACGGATAAGATCTACATCGCAGGCCATCGTGGAATGGTGGGTGGTGCTATTAAGCGCAGACTGGAAACCTTAGGCTATCAGAACATTATTACCCGCACCTCTGCAGAGCTGGACCTGCGTAACCAGGCTGCTGTAAATGAATTTTTTGCAACAGAAAAGCCGGACTTTATATTCCTGGCTGCAGCCAAGGTAGGCGGCATACACGCTAATAACACTTACCGTGCAGAATTTTTGTATGATAACCTGATCATGGAAGCTAACATTATACATGCAGCTTACCAGCAGCAGGCTACTAAACTGATGTTCCTGGGCAGCTCCTGTATCTATCCCAAGCTGGCGCCCCAGCCTTTACAGGAAAGCAGCCTGCTTACAGGCCCCCTGGAATATACCAACGAACCTTACGCTATTGCCAAAATAGCCGGTATTAAGCTGTGCGAATCTTACCGGGATCAATACGGCTGTAACTTCATCAGCGTAATGCCTACCAACCTGTATGGCGTAGGTGATAACTACCATCCTGAAAATTCACATGTGCTGCCCGCGCTTATCCGCAAGTTCCATGAAGCGAAGGAAAGCAAAGCAGCCAATGTAACTATATGGGGTACGGGCACGCCTAAACGCGAGTTCCTGTATGCCGATGACCTGGCAGATGCCTGCGTGTACCTGATGCTGCATTACGATGGCAAGGAGCTGGTGAATATTGGCACCGGTGAAGACCTGACCATCCGCGAGCTGGCAGAAACTGTAAAAGAGGTGGTAGGTTTTGAAGGCGAGCTGGTATTTGATACCGCTATGCCGGATGGCACCCCCCGCAAGCTGATGGATGTAGCCAAGCTGCATAGCCTGGGCTGGCAGCACAGCACCGGGTTAAAAGATGGCATAGAAATGGCTTATGCGGACTACCTGAAGAAAAAACAGACACAACTGGCATAATACAATTACGAATTATCAATTACGAATACGAATGGGTGGAACAGTGAACAATGTAATTGATTAATTCGTATAACCAGCTGGTTCGTAGTTCATCATTCGTAATTGAATAATTCGTAATTCGTAATTAATAATTGACTACCCAAAAAACAATCTGAAACATGAAAGTAATAGTTGTAGGAACAGGATATGTAGGATTAGTGACCGGCGCCTGCCTGGCAGAAGTAGGCACCAATGTAGTGTGCGTGGATGTGAATGAAGCCAAGATCAAAGATCTGCAAAACGGAATTTTACCCATATATGAGCCGGGCCTGGAAGAGGTGGTACACCGCAACTTTCAGAACGGCCGCCTGTCCTTCAGCACAGACCTGGCATCTGTAATACCGGGCGCTGAGCTGGCATTTATTGCCGTAGGCACCCCTCCCGGTGAAGATGGCAGCGCTGACCTGAAATATGTACTGCAGGTAGCAAAAGAAATAGGCGCTTCTATGACCAATTACCTGGTAGTAGTTACGAAGAGCACTGTACCTGTTGGTACTGCGGTGAAAGTGAACCGCGCCATTAAACAGGCCTTACAGGAAAGGGATCAGCTGCTGGATTATGATGTAGCCTCTAACCCCGAGTTCCTGAAAGAAGGCGCTGCGGTGGCCGACTTTATGAAGCCCGACCGTATTGTGGTAGGTGTGAACACAGAAAAAGCGCAGCAGGTGCTGGAGAACCTGTATCACCCCTTTGTGCTGAACGGCCGTCCGATCGTATTCATGGACATTGCTTCTGCAGAAATGACCAAATATGCCGCCAACGCAATGCTGGCTACCAAAATATCTTTCATGAATGATATTGCCAACCTGTGTGAGCTGACCGGCGCCGATGTGAACAAGGTGCGCAAAGGTATTGGCAGCGATCCGCGTATAGGCGACCGCTTTATATATCCCGGTATTGGTTATGGCGGCTCCTGCTTCCCCAAGGATGTGAAGGCGCTGGTACGTACCGGTAAAGAGTATGGCCACGCTATGCGCATACTGGAAAGCGTGGAAGCGGTGAATGAAGATCAGAAGAAAGTAATGTTCAGCAAAATAGACCGTCACTTTGATAGCGACCTGCAGGGCAAAACCTTTGCCATCTGGGGTTTATCCTTTAAGCCGAATACGGATGATATGCGCGAAGCGCCATCCATCGTGCTGATAGAAGCGCTGTTAAACGCCGGTGCAAAAGTGCGTGTGTTTGATCCCGTAGCTATGCACGAAGCCAAGAAAGAGCTGGGCGAGCGCGTAACCTGGGGTACCGACCTGTATGATGCTGCCAACGGCGCAGATGGCGTGGTGCTGGTAACGGAGTGGAATGAATTCCGCCTGCCGGACTGGAGCCGTATCAAAGATTCTGTGAAAACAGCAGTAGTGTTTGACGGCCGTAACATTTATGATGATGTAACGCTGCAGAAAAAAGGCTTTATATACTACGGCATTGGCCTGGCCCGCACTAATAGCACAACAGTGCTGGTTTAATTGAATTAATAATTAAGAATTAATAATTAAAAATCGAATATGAAAGTTGCCTTAATTACCGGTATCACAGGACAAGATGGCGCCTATCTGGCAGAGCTGTTGCTGGAAAAAGGATACATGGTGCACGGTGTAAAGCGCCGCGCATCTCTTATTAACACGGAACGTATTGATCACCTGTACCAGGATCCGCATAGCGATAACGTGCGTTTCCGCTTACACTACGGTGATATGACCGACAGTACTAACCTGATCCGTATTATCCAGGAAACACAGCCCGATGAGATCTATAACCTGGCTGCTATGAGCCATGTGAAAGTGAGCTTTGATACTCCGGAATACACTGCAAATGCAGATGGTATTGGCACTTTACGTTTACTGGAAGCCCTGCGCATCCTGAAGCTGGAAAAAAAGACCCGTATTTACCAGGCCAGCACTTCAGAGCTGTACGGTTTAGTACAGGAAGTACCGCAGAAGGAAACCACTCCTTTTTACCCCCGCAGCCCGTATGCAGTAGCTAAGCTGTATGCATACTGGATCACGGTGAACTACCGCGAAGCATATGGTATGTATGCGTGCAACGGTATCCTGTTCAACCATGAAAGCCCGCTGCGTGGTGAAACTTTCGTAACCCGTAAAATTACCCGTGGCGTAGCTGCTATTGCACTGGGCCTGCAGGATAAACTGTACTTAGGTAACCTGGATGCCCGCCGCGACTGGGGCCATGCAAAGGATTATGTAGAGGCTATGTGGCGCATACTGCAGCAGGATGTTGCGGAAGATTATGTAATTGCTACCGGCATTACTACGCCTGTACGTGATTTCGTTCGCATGTCATTTGCAGAATTGGGTATTGAAGTAAAATTCACCGGCGAAGGTGCGGAAGAAAAAGGCGTGATAGCTGCCTGCAATAATGAAGAATATCAGCTGGAAATAGGTAAGGAAGTGGTAGCGGTAGATCCGCGGTATTTCCGTCCTACAGAGGTTGAGCTGCTGATAGGCGATCCTACCAAATCAAAAACCAAATTAGGCTGGGAACCTAAATACGACCTGCCTGCACTGGTAAAAGAAATGGTAGCCGGCGACGTGGAATTGTTCCGTAAGAAAGATGTAACTCAGTGGGAACACCTGGTAGGATAATTCAGTTTGGATAAGGTTAAAAGTGGAACTGGAAAACAATAGCTAGTAAATGCAAGCAGCAAACCGGGTAGTATTAAACACAGGCGCACTGTATGGGCGGATGTTAATTACAATGTTCATTGCATTGTATGCAACCCGCCTTGTATTAAATGCGCTGGGCGCAGAAGATTATGGCATTTTTAACCTGGTAAGCGGCGTGATCGTAATGCTTTCCTTTTTAAATGTGGCCATGACCATTTCCACCCAACGGTACCTTTCTTTTTATATAGGTGTCGGTGACAATGAAAAGTTAAAACAGGTATTCAACTCCAGCGTGCTGCTCCATTTTCTGATGGGCATCACGCTGGTTCTAATATTTGAGGTGGTAGGCCTGTACTTTTTTGACCGGGTATTGAACATACCTGCAGCCAGGATAGGCACCGCCAAAATAATATTTCATTTTACGGTGATCAGCACCTTTTTTACCATTGTTTCCGTACCGTATGATGCTACGCTGAATGCACGGGAAAATATGTTCCTGATAGCAGCCATCGGTATCTGGGAAGCGCTGGCAAAGCTGGGCATCGCCATTTACCTGCAGTACACGGGGTATGATAAGCTGATCATATACGGCGCATTAACAGCGGGTGTAACAGTGATCTCCCTTATCATTAAACGCACGTACTGCTCTTCTAAATACCATGAGGCACGGGTGAAGGTGCGCAAGTATTTCAACAAAGGCCTGTTAAGGGAAATGTTCTCCTACGCAGGCTGGAATATGTTTGGCGCAGGCAGCGTGGTAGCCCGTAACCAGGGGCTGGCTATGATCTTGAACGTATTCTTTGGCGCAATTATTAACGCCGCTTACGGCATAGCCAACCAGGTAAATTCGCAGCTAAGCTACTTTTCAGTGACCATGCTGCAATCCCTGAACCCGCAGATCATTAAAAGCGAAGGCATGGGCGACCGGCCGAGGATGTTACGCCTGGCCATGATAGCCAGTAAGTTCTCCTTTTTCCTGTTGTCGTTCTTTTCCATACCGGTGATCATTGAAATGCCCATCATTCTGAAGCTGTGGCTGAAGAATGTACCGGATCATACGATTGTTTTCTGCCGCCTGATCATTATAGTATCGCTGATCACACAGCTTACTGTAGGGCTGCAGGTAGCCATACAATCCGTGGGCAGGATCAAGGTATACCAGGTAGTAGTAAGCCTGTTGCTGATGATGAACTTACCGGTATCGTACTTTTTGTTAAAAGCAGGCCTTGCGCCGTACGTGGTACTGGTAAGCGCCATTTGTATAGAAGCCATTACCTGCAGCTACCGCGTGCTGGCTGCACATAAGCTCACCGGCCTGGCTATTGGCGATTATTTACGCAAAGGCGTACTTACTTCGCTGCTGCCCGTAGTGCTGGCCTTTGGTATATCACTGCTGCCGCAGCTGGTTATGCATCCGGGTTTTGTACGCTTGCTGGTGACCGGCGCTGTAAGCAGCTTATCCATTTTTATATGCGTGAAGTTCCTGGGCTTAACGGCTTATGAACAGGAGAAGATAGAAGGGATCATCATGAAGTTACTTTCCAAGTTACCCATCAGATTGCCGGTAGCAAAGGCTAATTGATCAAGAAGGATATGAATATATTATTCTACACAGACATATCACCCTTTCCGGCCAATGGCGGAGAAAAGATCCGGAGCTATTACCTGATCAAAGCCCTGGCCAGCCTGGGCCACCAGGTTATAGCGCTGATCCAGAATGAGGAGAACACGGACCTGGCTAATTACCAGATCCCCAACGTGGTATATTACACGCATCCGAAAAAGCATTTTGACCTGCTGGACCGCATTGCCGGTAAAAATTATTTTCAGCGCTCTAACAAAGT
>NZ_DATCRF010000733.1:0-10293 GCF_036569125.1 Chitinophaga sp.
ACAAACTGACATGCAAGAGCCAGTTACCATACCAAAGTCCAACCCATTGCTGCCCGCGGAAGATTATACCGCATTACGTGAGAAAGGCATACAGTCCATTGCAAAACTGGGCAGCGAGATCTGGACGGATTATAATAATTCAGACCCCGGCATTTCCATACTGGAAGCAGTTTGCTACGCCATTACGGACCTCTCTTACCGCACGGATTTTGATATTAAAGACCTGCTGGCGCCGGAGCAGCTGAGCAACGATACCTGGAAGCAGATCTTTTACACCGCCCGGCAAATACTGCATAACAATGCGCTTACCATTAACGATTACCGCAAGCTGGTGATCGATATTAAAGGTGTGCGCAATGCCTGGATAGAAACCAGCAAAGATTATGAAGTACCGGTATGGATAGATTATAATGACGCCGAGATCCGGGAGGAAGCCGGCTGCAGCTGCGATGATGCAGATGAAAAAATATGTTACGGTAAGCTGGGACTGGAATCACTTACTACCGACCAGGTGAACGCTTACCGCAATACCAAAATACAGGACATCAATGCCCTGCTGCAAAAGTTAGCCGCCGCAAGAACAGCCGCTGAAACAAAGATAGCCGACCTGACCACGCAGATAGATATGCCGGACATTGACCCCACCAAAAGAGCCGCGCTTATTGCAGAACGGGAACAGCTGCAGGAACAGATCAAACATATCGACAAAAAAACAACGGCGCTCAATACGCTGCAGGCATATCTTTCCCCCGACAACACTACGCTTCCCTCCAAGATCATTGAATTTGAAGGGTTGTACAATGTGATGGTGGAGTATGAAGAAGATGTGCTGCAGGCCGATCAGCGGGAGGAAGTACGGCAGCTGGTGCTGGACCGCCTTAGCCGCCACCGCAATTTATGCGAAGATTTCCTGAGCATCAACGGAGTGGAGTATGAGGACTTTGGCATTATGGCATCTGTAGCATTAGAGGAATATGCCGATCCCGACCAGGTGCTGGCGCAAATGTTCTTCATCATTTACAAATACTTCACGCCATCCGTACCCTTTCATACTATCCCGCAAATGCAGGAAAGAGGTTACCTGATAGATGAAATATTTGAAGGCCCTGCCCTTAAGCACGGGTTTATAGATGATGTGGAGCTGGAAGCAACCGACTTTTTCCGCGACATCCGCCTGTCGGACATCATCAACGAAATAGCCGACATTAAAGGCATTAAAGCCATTACCTACCTGCACCTTTCCAGTGGCAGCAATACCGGTGATGCAGATCCTGATAAGAACTTCTTTTACCAGTGGCTTAACTTCCTGCGGGAACAGCGCAAGGTAGCCCGTATACAGCCCGGCATGTCGCAGATCATTTTCTGTAAGGAAAGGGAGCTGCTTACCTATTACACCGGTCGCCCTGCCGACCGGCGGCCGGAAAGAATGCTGAAGCTGTTCAACGACCTGAAAGTGCTGGAACGCAAGTACAAGCTGGAAGGCCATACCGTAGATCTGCCGATACCTTTAGGCGAGAACATGGAGCTGGAAGATTATTACCCCGTAACCTACTCCCTGCCCATGTGCTACGGTGTAAGCGACCGCGCAGGACTGCCCAATGATGTTGATGAAAAGCGCCGCACGCAAGCACTGCAGCTGAAAGGTTATTTGATGTTCTTTGAGCAGATCCTGGCAGATTACCTGGTGCAGCTGAACCACCTCCGCGACCTGTTCACTTTTGACGATACTGTTAAGTACACCTATTTTACCCGTGCCCTCACGGAGATAGAAGATCTTAAAGACCTGGTGGTAGATCACGGCGCACCCAATCCCTGGGAGCAGGTGCTGAAAGAATTTACCCATGTGATCCAAAGCCTGGTGGAAACACCTAAGATATTCCAGGACCGCCGCAATCATTTCCTGGATCATATGCTGGCCCGCTTCAGCGAAGATCTGAGCGAGTATGAGAACATCAGCACCTGGCTTACACCCTATAAAGTAAAGGAGCGCATGATCCAGGATAAGATCCGCATCCTGAAGGATGGCGAGTACTACCAGATCAGCACCAACCGTGGGAAAGGTTATAACTACGCACAAAACGATATCTGGGATACGCCCAATGTTTCCGGAACAGAGAGAAGGGTAAGCCGCCTCTTGGGCTTCCGCAATGCCAAACGCAGAACGCTGGCGCCGGATTACATTGTAGTGGAACCGGTGATGGAAACCGACGAAAAAACCAAAACACAGGTCTGGAAAAAGAATAAAAAAGGCCAGCACCTGAATGTGATCAAGCTGGTGGACCCGGACAATAAAGAAACCGTGCTGCTTACCAGTATTGAAGTAGCAGACGGCTGCTGCACAGAATCCCTCATCAGCGAGCTGCTGGAGTTTGCAGACGACCGGCACAACTTCCATTTCCATGATGAGCTGCGCCAGCGCAGCCGCAAATCTGCCGGGCAAATAGGCACTTTCTGGTATGAGCTGTGGGATGGCACAGACCCCGAAATAGCACTTGCCATTGCCACCGGCGAAAAATTTGATAAGAGCGAAGACCGTGATAAAGCCTTTAAACGCCTGCAGCATGTAATGGACACGCTGAATAATGACGAAGGCATGCACCTGGTAGAGCATCTGCTGTTACGCCCCCGCTTTGATGGTGCGCTGGATGAAGTAGGCAACCCCATACTACCCGGCATGCTGGATATTTGCCTGGACACCTGTGACCTGGGCATTGGCCTGGGACAAAACACAGAGGTGCCGCCTTACCGTAAAAGATTGTACCGCATACCCGCTGAAAAATGTTTTGATAACCTGCCCTGGGTGCTGGAATACATCCGCAAAAATGTGAACCCCAATGTAGGCGATCAGTCGTTCCTGTTCCAGGAAGCATTTGCAGATGGTACTGCACCCGTACCCTTAAAGTTCCGCCGGTATGAGAACCTGGCAAAACGCGTAAAGGACCTGCAGGAGTATGGATCAGAAAGGGTGAACTATACCATTGTATCCAATGGAGAAGAAGACCCTGCGAAGCTGAAATACAGCTTTATTATCCATGGCGATAAGGACATAGTGCTGGCCCAAAGCAGCTTTATCTTTAATCAAAAATCCAAACAACCCGGCGCGCCGGATGTAGCGGATGATATTGAAAAAGAAATAGCGCAGCTGATCATCTACTTCAGCTTTCAGCTGGACCTGTACTGCGCTGCAGACCCCTGCGATAATAACGAGGATCCTTACTCCTTCCGCACCACGGTGGTATTCCCCTGCTGGCCCAAACGCTTCCGTGATGCTACTTTCCGCAACCTGGTAGAGAAAACAGTGCAAACGGAATCACCTGCACATGTATATACCCGCGTGGTATGGATAGGCATCAATGAAATGCAGCGCTTTGAAAAAGTGTATTATGACTGGCTGCAGGAAATGGCGCAAACAGAATTGCCCAGCTATGAAAAGGTAAATCCTTTAGTGGATGTGCTTAATACCCTGCAGCCCTGTGGTGTATGTAAGGATGATTGCAGCAAAGGGCTGGCGGATGATGTAAGAGTTAAAAAAACGAGTTAAAAGTGTGCCACACCTTTGAGGTGTGGCACACATAAAGTTATGTCGCACCTGATCAATAAACTGCAATTTGAAGTTAACTGCCCGGATGAAGAGCTGGCGCTGAACCTGCGCTATAACTTCTCCCTCACTTACCAGGAACAGATCATGGAAGTGGTGGACCGGGTATGCTCCAAATATGTAGATGATAAGGAATGGCTGCGCATTGATAAGCTGGAAATAGACTTAGGCAAGTTTAGCCCACAGGGTTTCAACACCCGGTTCAGCGAGGTGTTCCTGGCGAAGTTTGAGCAGGCCTTTCAGCAAAAGCTGGCCGGCATATCGCTGGTGCAGCGGCAGCAGGCCAGACAGCTTTCCTATGCGGAAATGTGGCAGCACTTTCTGTTAAAAGGCAGCCTGCCCTGGTGGGTTGATGAAACGGAGCTGAACCTGCAGGAAGTTACCGCGCAGCTGTTGCAGGAGCAGCCTGCAGCTGTGCTGGATTTTTTGCAGGCGCAACGCACACACCCGCACCTGTGGCAACGCCTGGCATTACAGTTCAGTAATGAAATAAAAGCGCAGATCATTACCCTGTTCCCTGCGCTGGTAAATGCGCAGGGCTTGTTACAGGAGTGGCAGCAAACCATTAACGCCCGGGCAACGCCGGCGCTGGCAGCTACTTCAGCGGAAAAGATAGTAAACCTGGTGCTGGAAAGCGCGCCCCTGCTGTTACAGGCCACGGCCGATAAAAATGTTGTATGGCAGGTGTTCGCTAATCACCTGCCCCACCTGTTCATTATTACACCCGAACAGGAAAGCAATGTAGCAGAACCGCTACTGGTAACACTGGCTATAGAAAAGGGCCTGCAGTTACCATCCGCTACTGCCACTGCGGTTAAAAAAGAAGCGTTGTTACCGGAATCGCTTTTTCAAACGGATTATAACACACATGCTGAAGAAGAACAATACACTGTTCGCCATGCCGGGGTAATCCTGCTCGCGGCATTCCTCCGTCCGTTCTTTACCGCCCTGGAATTATGGGATGGTAAGGAATGGAAAAGTAAAAGCGCCTGTTACCGCGCAGTGCACCTGTTAAAATATTTGTGCACCGGGCAGCAGCAGGCGCCGGAATACAGCCTGGTAATGGAAAAAATTTGCTGCGGCCTGCCGCTGGATGAGCCGGTGCCGCTGGATATGGAGCTTACAGAAAAAGAGATCGCAGAATCAACCCTGTTGCTGGAATCTATTATCGGGCATTGGAAAATGCTTAAGAACACTTCTGTGAACGGGCTGCGGGAAACCTTCCTGAAAAGGGATGGGATCCTGAGCCGCCAGGAAAAGAACTGGCGTTTGCAGGTGGAACAAAAAACCCTGGATGTGCTGCTGGACAGCATTCCCTGGGGCTTCTCCACCATCAGCCTGCCCTGGAACGGTTACCTGATCTTTGTAGAATGGTGAACAAAGCTTTTAGCTGTTAGCTTCTAGCTGTTAGTGCTTGCATTATACTTATGGTGAAGATCATTTATTAACGCTAACCACTAAAAGCTAACAGCTAATTGCTAATAGCTAATTACTAACTGCCAATTACTAACAGCTAATTACTTTTTTTATGGCCAACGGCGCAACCGTGATGGAAGGACCGGTAACTACTATAAACCGGTTAGATCAAAATGCAGCCAGCCTCTCCGCAGAGATCACCTGGTTTGCCGGGGTGGTGAATGCCCGTTTAAGCGAGTATTTCAATAAGGAAACAGCAGAGGAGAACCCTGCTGACACTACGGCGCCGGACCTCAGCAACGACCGCTCTGTTTACGCGGAGTTTGTGAACTATTATCACCTGAGCCGGGACGAACGGCTGCTGTTAATGCTCACGCTTATCCCGCATGTGCAGCCGCACCTGCTGGATATTTTCTTTAGCATCAACAAAGCATCCGGCCGGGGGCATACGGAGTTTGGCGGCATTAAAGGCACGCGGCACAGCGGCTTTTTACCCACTATTGAAACGGCGCTGTTCCTGCTGGCCGGCAATGACCTGGCTCATCGCTTCCGCCTGTACAAGCTTTTTGAGCCGGAGCATATTTTCTCCGGCCACCAGATCATTACTATTGATCCTGCACCGGGCAATGAACCCTTTTACAGCAGCCCGGTGAGCATTTCAGAAGAGTATGTTGATTTTTTTACCACAGGCCAGTTCCGCAAGCCCAACTTCAGCATGGAGTTCCCTGCCAGGCGCTTAAGCACTTCCCTGAACTGGAGCGACCTGGTGGTAGATGATTATACCGCGCAGCAGCTGGATGAGCTGCGCATATGGGTACAGCATGGCGCTACCTTATATGAAAGCTGGGGCATGAGCAAAAAGCTGAAGCCGGGCTACAAAGCGCTGTTCCATGGCCCTCCCGGTACCGGCAAAACTTTAACGGCGGCATTACTGGGCAAGCTCTATAACCTGGAAGTATACCGGGTAGATCTTTCCATGGTTGTTTCCAAATACATTGGCGAAACGGAAAAGAACCTGGAAAAAGTTTTTAAGAAAGCGGAGAACAAGAACTGGATCTTATTCTTTGATGAAGCAGATGCGCTGTTCGGCAAACGCACCAGCATTTCCGATTCCCACGATAAATATGCAAACCAGGAAATAGCCTACCTGTTACAAAGGCTGGAAGATTACCGCGGGCTGGTAATACTGGCTTCCAACATGCGTAATAACGTAGATGAAGCCTTTACCCGCCGCCTGCAGGCCATCATCCACTTCCAGGCGCCCCGCACCAGGGAAAGGCTGCGGCTCTGGAACAATGCGTTCAGCAAACAATGCCAGCCTCCCAGGCCGGATGAGCTGGAACGTATTGCACAACAGTATGAGCTGTCCGGCGGTTCCATTATGAACGTGGTGCAATATGCATCACTCATGGCATTGAACCGCAACGACAGTCACATACTGGTAGATGACCTGTTACAGGGCATCCGCAAGGAGTTTAAGAAAGAAGGTAAAACTATTTAAACAGGTAGTTATGCATACCAGCAAAACAGGTCCCAATGAAGGCAAAGCAGCGGCAACACCCGCAGCTGCTGCACATGCTCCGCTAACAGTAGGCGATGTAAATGACCCGCTGGAGGCTGAAGCAGAAGCCCTGGCCGATAAGGTGACACAGATGACTGACCCGCAAACCGCGCAGCGGAAATGTGCTGCCTGTGAAGCGGAGGACGAGGTACAGCGCAAACCCCTGACCTCTTTCATACAAAAGAAAGAAGCCGAAGGCGGCGCTGCAGCAAGCGATGCCGTTAGCGAGCAAATTAACAGCTCAAGAGGCAGCGGCGATAAAATGGCCGGCGATACCCGTGCATTCATGGAAAGCCGTTTTGGCGCAGATTTTTCTTCGGTAAATATTCACCAGGGAAATGAGGCCGCGCAGCTCTCCAATGAATTGAACGCACAGGCCTTTACCGTAGGTACAGATATTTATTTTAACAGCGGCAAGTATGCGCCGCAAACGCAGGAAGGCAGCCATTTGCTGGCGCATGAGCTTACCCATGTGCTGCAGCAGGGCAATGGCGTACAGGTACAGCGTGCCCCCATTACCGATCCTGGTAAATCAAAAAATGCAGGCGGCCAGTTTGATCCCCTGATAGGGATGTACACGGTAGCTGCCGGCGATACCCTGGGCACCATTGCCACGCGCTTTGGCACCACCACGGCCGCTATACAAAAGAATAACCCGGACATCAAGAACATTAATAAAATATCCGTAGGGCAAAAGATCTTCCTGCCGGACCTGATCATACCAAACGATCCCACCGGCATGAAGCACAATGAAATATCCCTCGATGATTATGTAAAACGCTGGGAAGCAGAAAAAGGCCGGCCCATTACCTCCGCTGAAAGAACAGAGCTGGAGCGGGGCTGCGTAGGCATCAGCGGCGCCAATACCGGTATGGATCCCCTGGATAACCTGAATAACTGTTTTAAGACATTTGAGCAATCCCTGAAATTTGCCCGCGCTAAAAATGAAGCCATTAAAGCAGCAGGTGACAGCAAGAAAAAGAAAGCCGTTATATTCTCCATGCGCTTCTGGTCGGGCGGTAAGCCTTATGCACCGGACGCCACGGGCAGGGTGGATATGTCGGATTACGACAGCCGCTTAAGCAGCGGCGACGCCTGGCGGCCGGATGATGCTTCGGGCTCAGATTATATTAACTTTGATTTTGGTTATTATGATGTAGATTCAGGTATGTGGTGGCATGCCAATCATGCACATGACCCTGGCGCTGCACCCGCTCATATGGGCGATATGAAAGCGTATGAAAGCTCACTGGACTACTATTCAAAGCCCCTGCTGGATTTTGACAGGCAGATCTTTTGCGTAGTGGTGAAAACACTTTAACTTATGTATAGATGGTATGTTGCACTGCTTGTGCTTTGTTCATGCACTCCATCCCAAAAACAACAGCAAATGAACCAGGATAAAATGATCACAGTGACCGGTACTGCATTAAATGCGAAAGCAGGCGCCGTTGTAAGAACGGAAAAAGGCAACTATTACATTCATGAGCTATCCAGCTGGCCGGATAGCATATACGAAAAAACCGTGGAAGTAACCGGCGAGCTCACTGTAATTGACCACTCACAACAGAGCGGTAAAAATGCAGAAGGTAAATGGGTGCAATCCATGAGAGGCATCCAGCAGATCATACAGCATGCACAATGGAAAGTGGTGCCGGCAGCACAATAACAACCACGGTTGTTCTATAAAAACCTTGAATATGCCCCAACGTACATCTACCGCCATTGCTTCCAATGCTACGCCTGCTGCACAGGCACATGCACCTGCGCAGGCTAATGAGCTGCGCATGCATCAACCCAACTTTATTCAGCGTAAATGTGCACATTGTGAGCAGGAAGAGGTACAGCGCAAACCTGTGACCCCTTTTATACAAAAAAGCAGCCAGGGTATCATCCAGAGAATGATAGAGGTAAATCCCGGTGTAGAGCTGGATACCATGGGGTACAACATTAAAAAGTCAAACAACTACTACAGTGCCCGGAGGGTAAACAAAAGTTCTGTACATGACGAGCTGGTAACCTCATTATTCCGCTCACCCAGGATCTTTAAGCTGCTTGGCAATACTAGTGAAGAAGCCAATGCCAGTTTGCAGAAACATATGGAAGCCAGAAAGGGCATCATAAAATTTGCCGCTGATAAAAAATACCACTTTGGGGCCGGAGACGAGTTTAAGATGAACCCTGATTACTGGGATGTAGACAGGGTCAAAGGCTCTTTTAACGTGAAACGCGGTAAAAATAAAGCTGAGGCCATGAATGATCTGCATATGCATCCAGATAAGTATCACATTGCCTGCGAAGCAGCCACCGCGCTTACTATGGTAGGAGGCGGCCAAAGTCCGGCTATAAATGATGATGGCGGCAGCAGACGTGATTGGATACCGGGTGACTGGGGATATATTTACAACAGGGGCAATATGAAGCATGGCGGTAATAGCGCAACAGACGGGGAAAATATTATTTATGTAGGGCTTGGTCAGTACTGGGGCCACTTAGGCGATGGGCTTAAATATCAAACCCTGCCACAGTGGATAAAGCAGGTAGATGGCTTTAATGGCGGCACCCCTTCTGTTCAACCCACCCGCAAAGGCCCTACCGCCGGCCTGGATGTAAGCGGAAGCGACGGCGAAGTAACGGATATAAAATAACATCCATTAAATACACAACATAACCTCATGCCGGAACATACGATCATTAACTTCCAAAAACAGCATACGCCCGCAGCGCATACCCCAATGCATAATCATCAAATGCGCATGCAGCAGCCCAATTTTATTCAGCGCAAATGCGCTGCTGGCGCCACTACCGCCCCTGCAGCCGTAAGCAGCCAGATAGAATCCGGCAAAGGCGGCGGGCAGCCCATGAGCGGCCATACCCGCAGCTTTATGGAAAGCCGTTTTGGGGCCGACTTCTCCGGTGTACGCATTCACACCGGTAATGACGCAGCCCGCTTATCAGCGCAGCTGAATGCGCAGGCATTTACCGTAGGCAACGATATTTATTTCAATAACGGGCAGTATGCGCCGGAATCAACACAGGGCCGGCACCTGTTAGCGCATGAGCTTACACATACCTTACAACAAAATGAAGGCATAGGCCGTAAAATGATCCAGCGTATGGCCCCCTGCCCTGCACACCTGAATGATGCTGACCCTGTACCTCCCGGCTGGGTGCCTTACCATGGCGACAGCTATTGGTTCCACTGCGGTTTCCGCGGCATACTGGAAGACAGGCGCCCCTCACCGCAAGACCCCATGAATGAATGTTTTTATGATCACAGCGGGGTGCTGGTAGACAGGAACCATGCCTACCCCGACTGCGCCGGTACGCCGGATGATTACGATTCATCTACCAACGCATGGGACCATACCTGGCATGACCGCGGCGGCATCTGGCATAAAGGCTGGGGCGCTTTCTGGGAAAGCCGGCGCTATAACAGCGACCGGGAAGGTGAAAGAATGATGGAATGTTACCGCGGCTGTGAATCGCAGCCCTGGTACCTGAAAGGTTTCTGCTACCAGGGATGTAATCCCCAAAGTATGATGATGATGTATTAACGGATAACAAAAAGCAATGTCGGCACAAACACATCAATCAACTATAAACCCCGCTGCTGCTGCCGCTGCAGCGCCTGTTGCTGCGATGGTAAATGACACTGCGCTGCCGGAGCAAAGCATGGAGCCATTGCAATGGCTGCCGGTCCAGCGCCAGCTAACCG
>NZ_DATCRF010000734.1:0-5014 GCF_036569125.1 Chitinophaga sp.
TTGATATGCAAGCTCACCACTTTGTACATGCAGATGTATTGCAATACCTGGATACCCTAACACCGAATAGTTTTGACCTGGTGGTGGTAGACCCTCCTACTTTCTCCAACAGCAAGCGGATGAAGGATTTCCTGGATATACAGCGGGATCATGTTTCGCTGCTGAATAAGGTGTTGGCAGCTACCAAACCGGGCGGCATTGTATATTTCAGCAACAACTACCGGCGCTTTGTACTGGAGCAGGAACAGATACAGGCCAGCAGTATCAAGGACATTACCTCGCAAACATTGCCGTTTGATTTTCAGCAGAAGATGATCCGGAAATGTTATAAGATAGTGAAGTGATTAACAACGGATTAAGACTTTTCTTTTTATAAATCATTTAGTATAGCGGAGCCGGACATTCCTTGTCCGGCTTTTTTATTTCTTAACCCAAGATGGTAAATAATTGTTTACTTTTTTCGAAAGGAATTGTAAACAATTGTTTACCTTTGAAATTATTGGAAGATGAAATGTTCCGAGCTGCTAAGGATCTTAAAAAGAGAAGGATGGAGTGTGTACAGAACAGGAAAAGGAAGCCATAAAATATTAGTACATCCGGAGAAGGCGGGTATTGAAATTGTTTTTCCGGATCATGGATCAGCTGAAATAGCCAAAGGGCTGGCATTTAAAATACTAAAACAGGCGGGGCTTCAATAATTCACTCAACAAGTATTAACATGAAGAAGATTGTATTTGTGGTAGAAAAAACGTCTACTGGTTTCTCTGCCTACGCAGATGATTTTGAGAAAACCCCGGTAGGCACTACCGGTAAAGATATGGCTACTTTAAGGCGCAATATCCTGGATGCCTTAAACCTGTATCGTAGTCACAAAGGGCTAAAACCCTTATCTGATGCGGATATTACTATTATGCTGGACCTGCAGCAATTTTTTGAATATTATAAAGAGATCAATGCCAAATCACTTTCCCAGCGCATTGGTATGAACCAAACATTATTATCGCAATACATTAACGGCATTAAAAAGCCATCTGCCAAACAAACGCATAAAATACTGGAAGGGGTAAGGGCATTAGGCCGGGAGCTAACCCAATTGGAATTTGCTTAAGCTATTTCAGGTTCCCCGTTTTCTTCAACTCTTTTACCAGCTTTAAAAACTCTTTACGGTAACCACCGTTATCAGCGCCCAGTGATCTTTTAGCAATGCTTAGCACCATGTTGGTATTACCATCGCCCCGGTAACTGGATTTACGGAGCAGTAAGCCCAGCAAGGCTACTGAGCTGGCAAAACGGAAATCGGCAGAGGCATCTTCAAAGGCAGTGTATTTACCATCAATATCATGCTCCATAGTAATGGTATTACTATCTGCAGGCTCGCGGTACCAGAGCTTTACCTGGCCCAGCGCGCTATCGGCCGGTAGGGTATCACGCGGAATAATTTCATACAGCGCTACGGCGCAATGCCCTGCGCCAATGATACCACCGGCAATATTATCATCCTCACCGGAATTATCTGCAAGCACTTTATTCTCATAACCAATCAGGCGGTAAGCCTTTACTACTTCGGGATTAAACCATACCTGCGCGCGGGCATCTTTTGCTACGGTGAAGAGGGTGCTGCCAAACTCACGGGCAAAGATCTTGTTGGCTTCTTCCAGGTTATCGATATAGGCAAAGTTCCCATTGCCTTTGCTGGAAAGGGCTTCCAGCTTACTATCCTTATAATCGCCCATACCAAAACCCAGGCAGGTAAGCAGTACGCCGCTCTCCTTCTTCTGCGTTATGAGGTCTTCCATTTCCTGATCACTGGTCTGGCCTACGTTAAAGTCCCCGTCTGTGGCCATGATCACGCGGTTATTACCATCCTTTATAAAATTCTCCACTGCAATCTGGTAAGCCATTTTTATGGCGGCTTCGCCTGCAGTGGCGCCACCGGCGCTGAGGTAATCAATTGCATTCAGGATCTTCTCTTTCTGTGTACCGGAAGTAGCGGGTAATATTACGCCGGGCGTACCGGCATAGGCTACAATTGCTACACGGTCTTTAGGGCGCAGGTTATTTACCAGCACCCGGAAGGCGGCCTGCAGCAAAGGCAGCTTGTTCTGCTGCCCCATGGAGCCCGATACATCTATGAGGAATACCAGGTTACTGGCCGGCAGGCTGTTAATATCCACCTGTTTGGCGCGTACGGCAATCTGCAGCAGCTTATGCCTGGGCTCCCAGGGGCATATTGCATAACTGGTATTAATAGCCAGCAGACGGTTGCTGTCAGGCAGGGGATAATCATAATGGAAGTAGTTCACCATTTCCTCGATACGCACTGCATCTGCGGGTACCGGCTCTTTCAGGCGTATGAACCGCCGGATGTTGCTGTAGGCTGCACGGTCCACATCCAGCGCAAAGTTGGAGGAAGGATTTTTCATGGTGGCTACGAACTTGTTCTCGTAGATAGTGCCGTACGTTTCATCAAAGAAGGTACGGATGCCCATGCCGATATTACCGTAATTAGGATTGGAGCTGTGTGAAGCGCGGGCTTTGGCCTTTGCTTTGGCCATAGCAATATCACTCACTGCAGCAGCATTCTTATCGCGCGGGGTAAGGGCTACCAGCATGCGGCTGTACTTTTCTATAGCTATGGTGCGGCTGAAAAATTTAGGATGTTCAAATAAAAGCGTAGTTCCTCCCGGCGGTATTACAATACGGAAAAGGCCATATTTATTAGTGGCGACCTTCACTGTATCATTCATAACGCTCACGGTTACCCCGGGCAGGGGATTATGGGTAATGCTATCTTCAACGGCTCCCGTTACCCATGTTGTTTGTGCGCCCGCAGGTACAGCGGATAATATACAAAGCAAAGCAAGGAGCACTCGCATGTATTAAAATTAATAATTAAGAATGAATAATTAATAATTAAGGTGATAATGAACGCAAAACATTTGTGTTACGCATTAATTATTAATTCTTAATTATTAATTGCTTATTGCTCTATGAGCTGGTAGATCTCCGGGAGATTGCGCCCCAGGCCATCATAGTCCAGGCCATAGCCCAGGAGGAACTTATTGGGAACGGAAAAGCCCAGGTAATCAATGTTTATGGGGTAGGTTAAGGCTTCCGGTTTGGTGAGCAGGGCGGCAATCAGCAGCTTTTTGGGTTGCTGGTGGTGCAGCTGGGGCAGGAACATGTTTAAGGTTTTGCCGGTATCCACAATATCTTCCAGGATCACTACGGTGCGGCCGTACAGGTCCTCATCCAGCCCAATGGAGGTTACCACATTGCCGGTGGATTTAGTGCCTTTATACGACACCAGCTTAATAAAGGAGATCTCTGCCTCTATATCCAGGTATTTGAACACATCGGCCGCAAACATAAAAGAGCCGTTGAGAATGGCGATAAACAAAGGTTTTTCGCCGGCCAGGTCTTTGCTGATCTGTGCGGCCATTTCCTTAATACGCAGCTGGAGCTCTTCTGCACCAATGTAAGGCTGAAATTCTTTATCGTGCACCTTTATAACGGACATGGGATCTTAGATTTACGATTTTAGATTTATGATTTGTTGGACCTTATGTGTGCCACACCTTTGAGGTGTGGCACACGTTATTTACCTACTACCAGGCGCTGACCGATCTTGATATCGGTGCCCTGCAGGTTGTTCCAGCGCTGCAGCTGGTCAATAGAAATATTATAACGTTTGGCTATGCCGTAAGCGGTTTCTTTAGGTTGTACATCGTGATACTGCATAATGCCTGTGCTGCGTGGCTGTGTGGCAGCCGGAGCGGGCGGCGGAGGAGGCGGTGTGGTGGCCGGCCCTGCCTGTGCAGGCGGCGTTTGGCTTTTGGGCATGGCCGGGGGCGCCTGGCTGCCACCGGATGATGACATTTTCACATCGCCCATTTTCTTCAGGTCTTCTACCATCGCTACCGGTATGCCGCCGCTTTGGGAAGTGGTTGCTGCGCCCTCTGTTTGGGCGGGCGCCTGGGAGGGCTGTGCCGCCTGGTTCCTGGCAATCTCTTTCTCTATATCGTTACCGGCTTTTTTTATGGAAAAGTCTTCCCCGGCATTTTCATCTTTAGGCTCATTCTTCGACAAACGGGGCGTGGCGCTGGCATAACCATCCAGGGCCAGCCTGGCGCCTGCTGCAGGCTCCTGCCCTTCTTTCATTTTGTTACGCCTGCGCAGCCATTTCAGCTGAATACCTTCTGCCTGTGCCACATCGTGCATGGTTTCGCCCTGGGCTACGGTATGAAAATCGTTCTTACTTTTTTTGCCTTTCTTCTGCAGGTAAATGTAGGTGTCGTTTGGCAGGGGTACATCCTCTGAAAGATCATTGTATTGCAGCAAACGGCTTAAGCGGATATCGTAACGGTCTGCTATTTGTATCAGCGGCGTACCTGCGGGCAGGTACAATACTTTACGGTCGTTGATCTCAAACACTCCTGAAGGGCGCTTGATAACGGCGGCCGGCTGGGCCGGAGTATTAGCAGCTGTGGAAGGCCTGGCTGCAGCGGGTTCCGGACGGCTGGTATAAGTACCGTTACTGGTAGTATTATTGTTGGCGGGCCTGATATCAGACCTGGCCACGCCTAAACCTTGCTGCGTGTATTGCTCCAGGTTATAGTCTTCAATTATTTTTATCAGCTGCTGCGGATAAGTTCTGCTGGTGGCATAACCTGCCTGCTTAAGGCCATAGGCCCAGGATTTATAATCGTCCTGGCTGAACTGGAACAGGAATGCATAGCGGGGATTATTTTTCAGGAAGGCGGAATGATCGCGGTAAGAATCGGCAGCAGAGTTGTACTTGCGGAAACATTCCTGGCGGGCATCATCATCATAATTTACGGTAGCGCCCACCCAGTTGTTCTTACACTTAATACCGAAGTGATTGTTAGAGTTGAGCACCAGCCAGCCATTGCCGCTCTGGGTTTCCAGGATGCCCTGGGCCAGCTTAATGGCGGCGGGTATGCCGGAGGTGTGCATTTCATCAATGGCAATGTCCTTGTACGTAGCAATATAC
>NZ_DATCRF010000735.1:0-4079 GCF_036569125.1 Chitinophaga sp.
AAAACGGGCAGGTAAGCATCAGCAACGATGGGCAGCTGGAACGCAGTTATTTTGGAAGCGGCTACTATTACCTGAACCACCTGCAGATCAACGGCGGTATCCAGGTAGCAAAGATCCCGCTGGCAGTACAGTTCCAGCGGCAGGATATGTTTCAATACCGCTACTACTACAACAATATTTTCCAGGTCCGTTTTGATAAGGAAGCTTACCTGGAAAACTACAGGAAGAAGCTGGCCAGCCAGGTTTCTATGGATGAATTAGTCCCAAAGGACGCGCTGTTACAGCAAACAAAAGCCGTAGCGGAAAAGGCCATCCGTGCGGAGATGGACTCTATGAAGGGTGAATACCTGGCTATGACCGGCGCCCCCTTAACTGCTATTGATACCCTGAAAGATTTCACAAAACCCGAAGTGAATACTGCTTTCCAAACCCTGTTAAGCTCAAAATATGCCAGAGAGATAAAGGGAAAAGAGGCGCTGCTGCAGCAAATGAAGGAAAAAGCGCAGCGGGGCGATACGGCAGGTACCGCGCAGATGGGCAATTTGAAAAAAGAGATAGATGCTTACTACAAGCTGCTGTCCTTTTACAAACGGTACCAGCAGCTACGCAATAAGTTTAATCTGCCAGGCCTGAACAAGCAGCTTGCCCAGGATGAGCTGCAACGTGCAAAGAAGTACGGAGATATGCTGCAGGACCCCGAATCGCTGAAAAAGCTGGCGAGTGAAAAGTTGCCATTAACCGGTGCAGAAAAATTCTTTCTGAATGTACAGCGCATGAACATGGGGCAACAAACAGTTTCCTTAAGCTCGCTGTCACTCTACAACTACATGCACACCGGCGCCAGCATGGAAATCTACAATAACAACAAGTACCTGTTTGTATTGGTAGGAAAGGAGAAAGACCTGAATGCCGTGTATGACAGAGCCTATTTTACGCCGGTGCAAAGCAACGACCATATTGCTACCGGTATAAGACTGGGTCGTGGCCCACTGGATGGCAATCACACCCATCTGTCATTGTTTTCTTTTAAACAATCCCGTTCCTATGCTGAGGGACAAAGCTGGCAAATGCCATCAAAGTCAAGTGTGGTATTGGGGTTGAGCAACCGGGTAGCGATAGATGAAACTTCTTCCATAGACCTGGAAATATCTAAATCCTCCACCGTATACACAGATGCCGCTTATGGCTTAGATAGTACCGGCCGCAAAAGCGCGCTGGGGCAGCTGTTCAGGGGAGATGATTTTGCACAGAGCCTGGCGCTTACATTAAAGTATAAAGCCAGCTTTAAGGAAATAGGATTGGATGTGAATGCAGATGTAGCCCACATAGCTGCAGGTTATTATAACCCCGGCAGTTCTTTTTTACCCAGGGGCACCAAACAGGGCATCCTGGGGCTGCGTAAATCTTTCCTGAAGAAAAAAATAATGCTGAACCTGCGCGGTGATATGCGGGAATACGCCTTTGGCAGTAACACTGGTATGAAATGGCGCAGCAGCAGTTTCCTGATAGATACCCGTTTTAAACTCAGTAACGGGCAGCAGGTTGGCCTCAAATACCAGCCTACACGTGGAGTTCAGATCTCGTCGGGCAGCCGTTTATTGAATAATGCCACAGACCGCGTGAGTGTAGACCTGAACCTGCAAAAGATCTTCGGCCGCATATTTTATCATAACATGATCAGCACGGCCTACAGCAATACCCGTTACCTGCAGCAGCCAACCGGCATGATAGCAGTAAAGGCCAGCACCTTTACCTGCATGCAGAATATAACGCTGGGCACCAGTTTGCTGTACTGGAACAATACGTATAACTATTCGCGTAATCCTGCCGGACTGGTGTACCTGAACTCATCCTACAACACAGATGCAGGTATCACCTATCAGTGGGGAGAACGTTTCAGCTTTACCTCCGGTGTTAACTATACCAGCGCAGCAGGCTGGTACCGTCAGCTGGGCGGCCGCCAGGCCATTACAGCCACCATTAACAGTAAGCTGGATGCAAGTGTTTTTGTGGATGGAAGGGTGAACCTCAATCAATACACGAACTATTACGATGATCTATTCCGGGTTGACTGGAGCTTAAAATACCATTTCTAATCTGTACTATACTTTATGAAAAGATTTTTACTGTATTTCGTTTTGCTGGTGATCACAGTACAGGCAAAAGCCCAGGTAGCCATCAACTTTATACCATCGGTGGCCGGGCAAACATTGGAAGGCCTTTCGCTGGTACAGCTGGTAAATACCACCGGCAATAATTTGCAGGGCCAGTTGACCATCACAGTGAAGGATGGCAGCGGCGCCGGAGTGGTAAGCATTGTAGTACCCAGGTTGCCCATACGCCTGGGAGTGAATAGCCTCAATAAAGGTATTTTATCAGGCAGCCGTATCCGTTTTGGAGAAAGCCCCTCCGCAGCAGGGCTTAGCCAAACCGGCCGTTTTTCAGAAGGCGAATATGAGTATTGTTATGAGCTGGCGGCAGAAAGCGCCAAACCCGGAGGCATTCCTACAATCTACGAAAACTGCTTCCAGCATACCTTACAGCCCACAACACCATTAATGCTCATCGATCCTTATGATCAGGCAGAGATCTGTAACACCCGACCTAATTTCAGCTGGCAGCCGCCTATGCCTTTGCAGCGCGATATGCGTTACCGTATTGTAGTAGCGCCGGTAATGGAAAGGCAGGATGCAGTGGAAGCCCTGGCCAATAACCGTCCTGTGATCAATATAGCAGATGTGCGACATAACAATCTCATATACCCGGTACAGGTACCGGACCTGGTAAAGGAGCAACGTTACGCCTGGCAGGTAACTGCCTATACGGGGAAAGTAATGTTAACCCAATCAGAGATCTGGACATTCACCATCCATTGTGAAGACAGTATTCCTGTACAGCAGGCAGACAGTTACCGGGAGCTGAAAGTAGAGGCAGACAAGAACTTTTACCTGGCGCCCGGTACGCTTCGTTTTTCCTTTTATAATTACCGGCAGGCCGGCCGTTTGGAGTATGAGATCATTGATCTGTCTAATCCCGATGTACCGGTGAAAAAGCTGCGCCGCATTAACATGCAGGTAGGCCTGAACAAGATTGCGCTGGACCTGCAGGATAATGCAGACATCAAAGATGGCAATCAGTACATACTGAAGGTAAAGAATGTAACGAACCAGGAATTAACCTTACGATTTATATACCAGGAAAAGTAAACCCTGACGATGAAAACCTTATGCCTATTAATCCTGCTGGGGATCAGCAGCCTGTGGATGTCGTGTAACCGTTCGGGTAACGGCCGTGAGATCGTAGCCTATATCAACGATCCCCGTAACGGTATTTTCCAGGAAATACAACGCACCGGTTTGCAGGTGCAGGTGCAATACATACCCACCGATCTGCAGGTATTGTCTGAACATGCTGGCGCGCTTAACAGCAAAGCACTGGACAGCAGCCGTAAGCAGTACGACAGTTATGCCTACTTTAAGCTGGTGCTCACAGATGAGCAGGTAAAACCGCGCGAAACAGATGCCTCATACCTGGACTTTGGGCTGACAGATGATTTTTATCTGCAGCTCAATAACGGGAATGTAATACCCTGCACATTCTACCAGCGTATACCCACCGGCGATAAACATCGCTATGAATTTATGGTCGTATTTGAAAAAGAAACAGACGGCGGGGGACCTGTCCGCCAGGATTTCAGGTTTGTGTATGCCGATAAGGTATTCGGCATGGACAGCGTTGCCTTTAATTTCAGGCATAAAGACCTGCAAAACATCCCCCAACTGTAAAAATCCCTATAATGAACCGCATTTTAAAGTATAAAAGGACAATAGCCTTTTTCTTTTTGTTGATCCTGGGTACACAGCTGCTGGTGCCTAATAGCGTATATGCATTAACATCAGGTCCTACACAGCCTGAAATGAAAGGATTTGAACCGGTAGGCACCACAGACATGGTAGACCTTTTCTCAGGTGATTTCAGCTATAACATTCCTTTGCTGGATATAGGCGGTTATCCCATTAACCTGGCTTACCATTCCGGCAGCGGTATGGATGATGAAGCCAGCTGGGTAGGCCTGGGAT
>NZ_DATCRF010000736.1:0-15306 GCF_036569125.1 Chitinophaga sp.
GATATGCAGATGTGCAGATGAGGGGAATGTGCTGATATATGTTTGATGATAAAGTAAAAGCCCTGACAGCTTTTTAAACTGTCAGGGCCTTTTATATTCGCTGCATTTCATCTGCACATCTGCATATTTGCACACCTACACATTTACTTCATTTCCGCCATTTCCATAATAACGCTAAATTCATCGTGGGTAACGGCGCTTACGGATAAGCGGCTAAGCTTTACCAGCTGCAGGTTTGCCAGGCGTTTTTCTGCTTTTACCTGCGCCAGGGTAACGGCTTTCTTTAAAGGCTTTACGGGTTTCAGATCCACTACTACCCAGTTGGCATCTGTAGTGGTGGGATCCTGGTAATGTTCTTTCAGCACTTCTGCAATACCTACAATTTCCAGTCCTTCATTGCTGTGATAAAAAAGCACGCGATCACCTTTCTTCATGGCTCTGAGATTGTTGCGGGCGGCGTAATTGCGCACCCCATCCCAAAAAGTTTTGCCATCTTTTACAAACTGGTCCCAGGAATATTTTACAGGTTCTGATTTAACAAGCCAGTAGTTCATTCTATTTGCGATTTACGATTTTAGATCTTAGATTGATTTGTACTCCATTCCGTGTTACTTCAATCTAAGATCAAATCTTTTTGTTAACTGTTTTTATTTACGATCTAAATTCCAGCAATCAACAATCCCTCCGCTCCAATCAAATCTAAAATCGTAAATCTAAGATCAACCCTCCCATCCGCTTGCCAGCACATCTGCAATATGCATGGTTTTAATGGAGAGCCCATGTTTGCGGATATAACCATCCAGGTGCATCAGGCAGGAAAGATCGGTGGAGATCAGGTATTCTGCGCCGCTTTCAATGGCGTTCAGCACTTTCTGCTCGCCCATGCCAATGGAAATGGCTTCAAACTTAACGGAAAAGGTGCCGCCAAAACCGCAGCATACTTCACAGTCGGCCACTTCGCGCAGCTCCAGGCCTTTTACTTTGGAAAGCAGCTGCCGGGGACCTTCCTTAATACCGCACTCGCGCAGCGCGCCGCAGGCATCGTGGTAGGTGGCCACGCCGTTCAGGGTGGCGCCAATATCCGTAACGCCCAGCACCTGGGTAAGGAACTCGGTGAACTCATACATATGTTTGCGCAGCAGCTTTACTTCGTTGTGCGTGGCAGAGTTATCGAACAGCTTACTGTAGTAGTTGCGCACAAAACCGGTGCACGACCCGCTGGGCGCTACTATGTAATCATATACCTGGAAATCTTTCACGAATTTGGTGGCTACGGAGCGGCACTCGTCCCGGTAACCGGCGTTAAAGGCCGGCTGCCCGCAACAGGTTTGATTGGAGTTGTAGCTTACATTACACCCCAGCTTTTCCAGTACTTTCACCATATTAAATCCTGTTTCCGGAAAAAGCTGGTCCACAAAACATGGTATGAAAAGCTGTACGTTCATTGAGTTAGTCTTTTGCTATTTATGACCTGCTTTAGGACAGGTTTTGCACATGCTTTAATGCTGTTCCGGCAATGGGAAATACCCGGGGTAATACTGCCGCTATTTCTGGAGCTGCCGTAACATGGCAATCATCTTTAACGCGGTAATGGCAGCTTCGTCCCCTTTGTGCCCATGTTTGCCGCCCAGGCGTTCCTGCGCCTGTTCCATATTATCTACCGTTAAGATCCCGAATATAACGGGTACGGGTAATTGAACATTCAGCTGCATAATGCCGGAGGTAACGCCATCACATACATAATCGAAGTGAGGGGTTTCTCCGCGGATCACGCATCCAAATGCAATAATAGCGCCAGGTTGAGCGCTGGTGCCCTTGCTGGCCTCCCAGTACTGGCGGCAGGCAAAGGGCAGCTCAAAGGCGCCGGGTACCTGTATCTTTGTTACGCGGGATATATTATACTGTTGTAAAGTGCGCTCACAGCCGGCTACCAGCTCATTGGTAACGCCATCGTTCCATTCAGTATAGATCATAACAACACTGGCATCCTCTAAATGGAGAATGCCAGCATCGTTCAATAATGTCTGATTATTTATTGACATGTAGAATATCTAATTAATCAATTACTCTCTCACTTCTCCAAGCTTGGCCAGGTATTTATCCATTTCGCGGCCTTCGTTGGTTTGGGGATATTTCTCTTTGATCTCTTTGTAAATCGCAATGGCATCCTGCGTTTTACCGGCTTTCTGCAAAGCCAGGCCAGCGCGGAACAGGTATAAAGGAGCGGTGAGCTCATTATCGCTGTAATGACCGGCTTTCTTGTAATAGTCAATGCCATCCTCTGTTTTATTCAGCTCCATATAGGCGTCGCCGGTAAGGCCGTATGCGTATGCCTGTACCAGTTTATCATTGGCGCTGAATGACTGCAGCAGATCAATACCTTTCTGGAACTCGCCCAGTCTTACGTAGCACACACCTGCGCTGTATTTAGCCAGGTTGCCTACTTTGGTACCGCCGTATTTATCAATTACCTGTAAATAACCATAGTTGTTGCCATCACCGTTCAGGGCCAGCTTAAAAGAATCGGCAGCAAAGTACTGCTGCGCGTGGAACACCATTTCCTGTGCTTTCTTTTCGTTGGGGGCTTTAATAAAACGGTTGTAGGCAAAGAAACCGCCTACGATCACGATCACTGCTACTATTGCAATGTTAATGACGTTCTTGTTCTTGTAATAAAAATCCTCTGCCTTGTGCATGGAGTCCTGCAGGTCAAAATCCTGCTTAGATGTTGTAGTGTCTGGTGTAGCGGCTTTATGCTTTGTTTCTGCTGCCATTTTTTTTGTTTGTTATCAGTTTTTACTCATAGGTGCGAGTAATAGTGGTGAGTGACGAATGGTTAGCTGTTAGCGTACGCGGATAAGCTTCCGCAAAAATACTAACAACTAACCATCTGTACCAAATCACTTATTAGTCTACTATAAAAGGATAATCTTGCTGCATGTAAACATCCTTCAGCAGTTCATCATCGGAAGGCCAGGGTGATTCTTCAGCGAACTTCACACATTCTTCTACTTCGTTCTTCACCTTCTCGTTGATGGCTTCAATTTCTGCGTCGGTTGCCCACTTGTTCTTCTGGATCGTTTTCAACACTACGTTGATAGGATCTTTCTCTTTATATTCTTCTACTTCTTCTTTGGTACGGTATTTAGCCGGGTCGCTCATGGAGTGGCCGCGGTAACGGTAAGTTTTGATCTCTACCAGGGTAGGACCATTGCCTTCGCGGGCGCGTTTTACTGCGCGGTCCAGGCCTTCGTGTACGGCTTCGCAGCTCATACCGTCGATGGTATCGCTGGGCATTTCATATGCTTCGGCCAGTTTATAGATGTCCAGTACATTAGAGGTACGTTCTACAGAAGTACCCATGGCGTACATGTTGTTCTCGCAAATAAAGATCACCGGCAGTTTCCACAGCATGGCCATGTTAAAGGTTTCATGCAGGATACCCTGACGGGCGGCGCCATCGCCAAAGAAACAAAGCACTACGTTATCGGTACCCTGGTATTGCTCTGCAAAAGCCAGTCCTGCGCCGGTTCCTATTTGTGCGCCTACGATACCGTGGCCGCCGAAGAAACCTTTTTCCTTGGAGAAGAAGTGCATGCTGCCTCCCTTACCTTTGGAGCAGCCGGTTGCTTTACCATACAGCTCTGCCATACAGGCATCTGCAGTAATGCCTTTGGCAATTGCCAGGGCGTGGTCACGGTAAGCAGTGATGAATTTATCAGAGGGTTTGGTAGCAGTCATTGCGCCTGCGGCAATTGCTTCCTGTCCGATGTACAGGTGGCAGAAACCACGGATCTTCTGCATACCATATAACTGTCCTGCTTTCTCTTCAAAGCGGCGCAGTAAGAGCATCAGCTCATACCAATACAAGTACGTTTCTTTCGTAAACTTCGTCTTCGCTTCTGTTTTAGTAGCCACTGTTTCTAAATTTGTCCGCAAATATAACAGGAAAATCCTAAAAACTAAATAACTGTGACAATTACCTGTAAATTTGTCGTTTACGAATTAGAAAATAGAGCCGAAAGCGCAAAGCGGAAAGCAGAAAGCTTAATGCAGCGCACGGTATAAGCCGAAAGCGCAAAGCAGAAAGCAAAAAGCTTTAATGCAGCGTTTTTAGGTCCCGAAGCCACTGCCAACATGAGGTATGGCCCGGCTTTATGCTTTCTGCTTTGCGCTTTCTGCTTTCCCCTTATCTTTGCCGCTTGCTTACCATCAAAAACATATCGCTTACCCAGTTCAAGAACTATGCGCACACGGCTTATGCCTTTGAGCAACGCATTGTAGGTATTACCGGCCGTAATGGCAGCGGCAAAACCAACCTGCTGGACGCCATTTATTACCTGTGCTTTACCAAAAGCTACTTTAGCAGCAACGAGGGGCAAAATACGCAGTACCAGACCAACGGCTTCCGGCTGGATGGGCAGCTGGAACGCAACGGGCAGGCCCACCGCATTATATGCACCCTGAAAGACGGTAAAAAAGATATTACCCTGGATGAGGAAAGCTACGACCGCTTTTCCAGGCACATAGGCCAGTTCCCCGCCGTAATGATCGCACCGGATGATGCAGAGATCATCCTGGGCGGCAGCGAAGAGCGCCGTAAATGGCTGGATAGCCTGCTTTCCCAGCTATATCCCAATTACCTCGAACACCTGATCACCTATAATAAGATACTGCAGCAGCGCAACAGCCTGTTAAAGACCATTGCCACCCAAAACCGCAACCAGGACGCCCTGCTGGACATTTTTGACGCACAGCTGGTGCAGCACGGCGTGCCGGTGTTTGAAATGCGCCGGGCCTTTTTGCCCGCCTTTATACAACAGGTACAACAATTATATGATTACCTGGCCGGTAAGCACGAGGTTGTGAGCATCCAGTACCAGTGTAACCTGCTGGAACAGCCGCTGGATAAGCTGCTGGCTGCCAACCGCCATAAAGACCTGCTGCTGCAGCGCACCAGCGGGGGCATTCACCGCGACGACCTGGTATTTCTGCTGGACGAGCATGCCATGAAGGCCAGCGCCTCCCAGGGACAACGCAAAAGCTTTTTGTTTGCCCTGAAGCTGGCCCAGTACGAGGTGATCAAACAGCAAAAACAGTTCCCTCCCCTGCTGCTGCTGGATGATGTATTTGAAAAGCTGGACCAGGAGCGGGTTACGCGCCTTATTCAGCTGGTGAGCAGCCCGGAGTACGGGCAGGTGTTTATTACCGATACGCATGCTGCGCGTTTGCAGGAGGCATTTGCCGGGCAGGCAGGGTTTCAATTGATCGAGATCGGCAAATAATTAATAATGAATAATTAAGAATTAATAATCGTATTGTAAGCGCTCACTGATCATGATGTTTTGCGGCATAGCAGTTTATAATTACGTATGAAGTACGATTTTGATCGTTCTACATCTTATTAATTATTCATTATTAATTATTAATTCCTGAATGGGCAAATGTATTTCGGTGAGCAGCTCCGCAGGCGGTGTATTTTTCCGGCTATTCAGGTATACTTCAAAGGGCGGCACATCCCGCAGCTGCATATTACTGTAAGGCAGCCAGGTTCTGTAGGCCTGGCTCCAGGTTTGCCATAAGGTATCATACGGGCCTTTGTGTAAGAACACTGCCCATTTTCCGGCGTTTATCAGGCACCTTTCCATGGGTTTTACAGGTACATGCTCCAACGCTTCCGGCAGCACTATGCAGGCATCAAAACGCCATTGGGCTGTATCCAGCAGCTCCATATCACGCAGCACCCCTAAGCGCATTTTTACATGGCCGGTAAGCCCGTGCTGGTTTAAATAATCGTACAAAAGATCAAAAGTAGCGCCGGCATTAAAGAACTCATTTTCCACTCCCTTTTTGCTCACATATAATAAAGGCAGGTTTGGCAGCTCGCGTATGGCTGCCTGCAGCATACCTGCCGGGCGCCTGGTTTTAGCAGGCCCGGGGGGATAGTGCAGCTTTTCCCTGCCTGGCCGGCGTGCGGGCAGCATGCCAAATGCTTTCCTGAACACTTTTATGAAGGCCGATGTGGTCTGATAGCCCACTGCGGCGCCGGCATCGGCTACGCTGCAGCCATCCTCCAGCAGCTTAGCTGCTTTTGCCATGCGGATGCGGGTAATGTACTCCCCTACCGTTTCACCGGTGAAGGCGGAAAAGATGCGGTGAAAATGAAAAGGTGAAAAATGCGCCTGGGCGGCGATAGCTGCAATGCACAGCTGCTGACCGGAATGTGCACGCATATAACGCATGGCCTGGTTAATGCGGTTCCGGTAATCCATAGTGGTATCCGGGCGGTTGCTGCTTCCGGGATCTTTCATACTGCCAAGATAGGAAAACCATGCTTTGCAATAATGCGATCTTGCTAACTTCTGCTACGCACATGCGTGGAATGCATTTGCTATTTAATTTTAAGCGCCATTCTAAATATCTATAAAGATGAAAATACTCCTGACCGCTTTATTATTAGCCGGTGCTGCCAGCGCGCAAACCAGCGCGCCTATACCCAAAGAAAAATTTATACCGCAGCCCACCGGGGTTAGCCAGCGGGAATTTGCAGACAGTTCCCGCAGCAACTGGCTGGGCAACGGTCCGCGGCCTATACGCTGTATTGCCTGGTACCCATCCGGCGCCGGCGGACAGACAGAGATCATACAGGATTCCATACAGTTCCCGGCACCCGTTACCGCCATGCGGGATGCCGGCCTGTCTGCCCGCAAAAAGAAGTACCCGCTTATTCTCATTTCGCACGGCGCGCAGGGCCATGCATTACATATGCGGTGGCTGGGTTATTACCTGGCTTCCAGGGGATACATTACTGTAGCGGTAGATCATAATGGTACGGATGCGGAAGAACGGAAAACCGCGCTGCTTACCCTCTCTGATTTTTGCATGTGGGTGAGGCCGAAAGACTTATCCTTTGTATTGGATAAATTACTACAGGATCCCTTGTTTGCCGGCCGTATTGATACCAGCCGTATAGGCGTGGCCGGTCTTTCCCTGGGCGGCGCTACCGCTATATGGATAGCAGGCGCACGTTTGGACCGGCAGCACCTGGCGGCCAATGCGCCTCCGCCACCGGGCAGCCTTAAAGCAGATGTTGACCGCCTGATCGCTTTATCTGAAACAGATCCGGTGATGAAAAGCATGATGCCGCATTCTGCAGATGATTACCACGACAAACGCATTAAAGCAGTATTTGCATTGGCGCCTGCTATTGGAGAGGGATTCACGAAAAAAGGTTTACAGAATGTTCAGGTGCCGGTGCAGATAGTAGTGGGTGATGAAGATGTTATTACGCCTAAGGAAACCAATGCAGCACACTATGCGGCCAACATTTCCACGGCGCGCAGGCTTATTGTATTACCGGGTGAGCGCGGGCATTACACGCATCCCACAAACGGTACCTCACGTGCGGTAGAATTGCAGGAAGTAAGCCAGCTGGCATATGATTTTTTTGCGGAGGTATTGAAATAACTACGTTACCTTTGATGCATGCGTCATGGTATTAGCTCAATAGGAGATGCCCTCCGGGAATATATGAATAAAAGCCGCCTGAAACCGCGGATGATGGAGGTGCGTATACAGGAAAACTGGGAACAGCTGATGGGTAAAACTATTGCCCGCTATACACAAAATATACAGCTGATTGACGCTAAGCTGATCATAACCACCAATGTAGCCCCGCTTAAACAGGAGCTTAACTACGCTAAAGAAAAGATCATTAAACTGGTGAACGAGATGCTGGGGGAACCCGTTGTACGGGAGGTGATTATTAATTAATAATGAATAATTAAGAATTAATAATCGTAGGGCATGTTGTTCAAGTAATTACCGGTTCATCATCCTGCAAAAAAATTGCTGCTTATTTCCTTTTTGAATAAAAAAGAATGAATAATTGATAACCAGCTGGTAGTTGAAGAACTGCCTTCGTGATTATTAATTATTCATTCTTCATTATTAATTAAACCGGTTACAGGCTTTGCGTGCTATCAGCTGCCGGCGCAGCAGCTACCGGTTTGGATGCCATCTTTTTGTCAATAAGGCTTTGGATATCGCTCATTTTCAAACGGGTGTGCAGGTGCACCATTACCAGGTCCTCCTCATCCTTTATCAGCACTACCAGGTTGCCCAGCTCATCCCCTTTCCCTTTGTTCATCATGTACACGTGGCTGTCTTCATTCCTTACTTCCAGCAGCGGCTCCAGGCCTGAGCGCTGTACCAGCGTATTCCTCAGCTTTTGTATATCGGCAGAGGCAATGCTTTCATGATCATCTGCCGTAATGGTATATATTTTCAGCTTGCCTACTTTTTTCAGCATACGTTTTATCACGTACACATCTTCATCATCTATTAACCGGGCGGGTATTAATCCGCGGCCGATCTTTATCAGGAAGCCCAGGCCTATGCGGTGGGTTTCTGCGCGGTCGTAATACTCACGCTGGAAACGTTTCAGATATTTCTGCTGGCTGAAAGCCGGACCGGCAGCGCATGCCAGGCCAATAAAGAGGAAGAGGGCGCGTACTTTCATTTCTTTAATTTTTTGAGGTTTTCCATTCCGTGAATGTTCATGTTGCCGGCTATCTGTGATATTTCGTTCAGGTCAATATCGCCCACCAGGCTCATAGCCACAAATTCATCATTGCTGCCTACGAGCATGATCAGCTCTGCAATATTGCCTTTGGCATTTTCCTTTACCATGAATTTCAGGTCAGTATTATCATCGCGTACGGTCATCAGCTCTTCCATATCTTTGGTAAGAAAAGCCGCGGCTTCGCGGTACAGCCGGGGACCTTCCTTCGTGTCTTCTTTAGCCAGGATGCGCAGGCCCCTGAGCTTTTTTATAACCTGCATAAACTGCTGGCCTTCGCCGGTATTAATATCCAGCTTACTGAACATGCTGAACATTTTTGGCGTTACGCTTACCAATGTAAAGCTGCGGTCCTCTTCATATTTCTGGAAGAAACGGTCTATAGCGCTTCCCTGGCCCTGGGCAGATAACCGTAGCCCGGCAATGACCAGCAGGAGTATAAGTATGATTTGCTTTTTCATGATCTTAGTTTTTTGTTTTAGAACGGCGGAGAATTTTTAATTACGAATTATTCAATTACGAATTACGAATGTGATTGTGTTTTGTTGGTGATGTTTTGTTAATAATAGTTTCTACTGCTTTGAATAAATATTGTTTAGCGCTAAACATGTAGTTGCCAATTCGTAATTGAATAATTCGTAATTCTAATCTTTGATTTTTTGTGTAGCATCGTTAAAGTAAGACAGCTTCTCCATTTGCTCCGTACCCTTATTCAGGTTACGGGACAGGATCTGCAGGGCTTTCTGCGTTTCCGCATATGCCTTTTCCGGATCGTCGAATGTATCCTGCTGCGTCCAGTCGGCAGCTATCAGCTCATGCTGTTTTTGCCGGAACTGCTGCACGCTGTAACCCACGCCGGCCATAATAAGCAGTACGGCGGCATATTTCATCCAGTGCTGCCAGGGCTTGCTTTTACGCAGGGGCACTATTCTGGCCGCCGGTTGCGGTATTTCCTTCTCCTGTTCCAGCCGAAAGTACTGGAACATGGGTGCGGCTTCCCGCAGGTCTTCCGGTAAGGCCTGTGTGTGCGTTACAAAAAAATGGCGGAGCATCTGTTCCTCTTCCAAAGAAGATTCCCCCTCCCAATATTTCTCCAGCAGCGCTCTTATTTTATTGTAATCCATATACCTGAATATTTTGCAATTGTTCCCGTACGGCTTTCCTGGCACGGTGCAGGTTTGTTTTCACTTCATTCATTGTCAGCTCCAGAATGTCGGCAATTTCCTGGTAGGAAAATCCGTCAATGTCACGCAGTTGAATAATGGTCCGGTATTTTTCCGGCAGGGCGTGTATGATCCGGTGCACGCGGTCCATCACATCCTGCTGTTCGGCAGCCAGGTGCGGGCTAGGCTGAAGGGAGGCTTGCATTGCTTCTGCTTTGTCCAGCAATTCCGTATTCCGGTATTTTTTGGACTTCAGCCGGTCCAGGGCCAGGTTGCGCACTATGCGCATGCACCAGGCTTCCAGGTTTTGCAGCTCCGCCATCCTGCCCTGCTGGTTCCATACCCTGAGCATCGCATCCTGGGTAATGTCCTGGGCATCCTGCTCATTATTCAGCAGGCGGTAAGCAAAGCGGTACAGCTTTGGCCTTATGGGCATTACCTGGGAATGAAACAGCTCTAATGACATATCAACGTTATGGCGTTTTCTCGATGTTATAACAGGAAGACGACCGGTAAAAAGGTTTGTTACAAAAAGTACAAAAAAAAATTCCCGCTCACCAATTGATGAACGGGAAACTTCAACCATAGTTATAATCGGGGGAGACTATACATATTAAAAACCTGCGCTTCCGGATGCTTTTTGCCTGATTTACAGGATGCTACCGGGCTGGTAGTGAAATTTATGCTTATGCTGCCGGTAATCAATATAATGGCGAATACCGTGTTAAAAGATAATGGTTTATTTTGAGTAAATGCGGATTACTCTAAGATAAGGGAAACAAAGTAGATGTGCAAATGTGCAGATATGCAGATTTGCAGATGATTACCCTGCGAGGCTTGTCATTTGCACATTTGCACATTTGCATATCCGCACATCGGATCATTCCGCCTTCAGGCTCTTAACCGGGTTGGCCAGGGCTGCCTTTACGGCTTTATACCCTACTGCCGCCCAGGCAATGCCGATGGATAACAGCACGGCCAGCACAAAAATACCCCAGCCCATACTGGTATGGTAGTGGAAACCCGCCAGCCATTCCTGCATAAAATAATATCCCAGGGGGGCGGCTATTATAAAGGCAATGCCTATTAATAAAGTGAACTCCCTGGAGAACAGGTACACAATATGCTGCACAGATGCGCCCAACACCTTGCGGATGCCCACCTCCTTGGTTTTTTGCACGGCCATAAAAGATACCAGCCCGTATAAGCCAAGGCAGGAAATGAAAATGGCCAGGAAGGCAAATACTTTGAACAGCTGCGCCGTCATAGCCTCTGCCGTATAGAACCGCCCGATCTGGTCGTCAAAGAAAACAGTGTCGTAGATGTAAGTGGGATAGATCTCTGTAAAGGTCTTTTGCACCTGCTTTAAAGTAGCGGTCATTTTCTCACCAGGCTGTAAACGCAGCGCCAGTGTGCCATAATTATCATAACCGGAAGTGAGCACGGTGGGCTGAATGGGATCGCGTAAGGAGCTGTTGTTGAAGTCGCGCAGCACGCCTACTACCGGGTACCGCGGGCTGTTGTCCCTGAACCCAATAAGTTTTCCCAGGATCTCTTCCGGTGATTTTAATCCCAGCTTTTTCACCAGGGTCTCATTCACCAGCAGCTCCCGCGCAGTGTCGCTGGCATAAGGCAGGCGGCCGGCCACCATACTCATTTTAAAGGTGTTCAGGTAACCGGTATCTGCAAACAGCCGTTTTATGCTATAGGGTTGTTTTTCAGCATCATTATTAAAAAATACGTCTGTAAAATACCCGTAAAGGGATGAGGGAGCATTGCTGCACAGTGCTGCCGATGTTACGCCCGGCAATTCCAGCATACGTGTTTTCAGGTAAGGGTATTTGGTTTTTAAGGCACTGTCGCTGGGCAGGTCTACCAGCAAAATGGCCTCTTTCTGAAAACCCATGGACTGCTTGCGGAAATACTGCATCTGTTTCACTACCACCAGGGTGCCTATAACCAGCAGCTGCGCAATAATGAACTGGAATACTACCAGCCCGCGGCGCAGGGATATACCGCCTACGGTACGGGCGCTGATCTTGTTTTTAATAGCTGCCACAGGACTGAAGCCGGACAGCACCATGGCCGGGTAAAAACCCGCCAGCAGCGTTACCAGCAAGCCGGTTGTTATTAAGAACAACAGAATGGAAGGCGCCTGTAGCAGGTCCATGGTCAATGTTTTGCCCATCAGCTGGTTTAGCTTGGGTATAAACAGCAGGGCCAGTATAATGCCGCATATCAGCGCCAGGAAAGTAATAAGGGCTGTTTCGTTCAGGAACTGTTTTAACAATTGCAGGCGGTTGCTGCCCAATACTTTACGCACGCCGATTTCCTTAGCGCGGGTAACGGCCTGCGCGGTGGACAGGTTAATGAAATTAATGCAGGCCACCAGCAGTAAAAAAGTGCCAATGAGGGCCAGCGCCCATAGCTCTTTGGTAGAAAGGCTATTGCCCTTAATGGTACCAAAACGTTTATCCAGGTGCATTTCCCGCATCGGCTGAAAAGTAAGCCTGGTGGTGTTAAAGGTATGGCCATCATCCTCCTTGAAATTATTCTTTACAAAAGCCGGCAGCTGCGCCTGTAAGCGTTTTATGTTCTCATTTTTGGGCAGCAGCACAAAACATTGGGAACCACCGGAAAGGGAGCGCCAGTCGTCCATAGCCTCTGCCTGCTGCTGCGGAGTACCGATCAGCTTCATACGGGTAGGGTCTGAAATGCCCATGCGCAGCGGTATATCCGTATGCTCCGTGAGGTTCTTAAACACCCCTGTAACGCGCAGGGGTATACGATAAGACCATAGCTGTATGGTTTTGCCCATAGCATTGTGGTTGCTTCCAAAATAAGCCCTGGCCATCTTCTCCTCCAGCACCACGGTGTTGGGCTCTTTCAGGCCGGCGGCATTCCCTTCCAGCCAGGTAAAATCCAGTATATCAAACAGGGAGGGGTCTGTAAAAAACAGTCCGCCGGGTTCTTTAAACTTCTTTTCATCAGACAGGTCTTTGCCTGGCACATAGATCTGCGCGCCGCCAATTTCCCATATAGTGGCTATTTTTTCCAGTGTGGGAAAAGTTCTTTGCAGGCCGCTTTTCAGGGGTAAAACCACCATACTATGCGTCCAGGCTACTTCCCCGTTGCTGCGGTTAATGCTGGATGTTACCACCCGGTATATGCGATCGCGTTTTGTCTGGTAATCATCGTAGGTCATTTCATGCCGGATCACCAGGAAAATGAGCAAACCTGCGCCAATGCCTACTGCCAGGCCCAGGATATTGATCAGGGAAAAAGAACGCTTTCTCCATAATGCGCGGAAAGAGAGCTTGATGCTGGTATTGATCATAACAGTGAGATTGGCTACTGCCGTACAAAAAGCAGGTCAAAAATATACCCCTTTAATTTTCAATGATATACGTACCAGGGAGTGTGTGGTGTTGTCCGGTTACGGAACAGGGAGTGTGCGAATATGAACACTAAAAAGGCGGGCCCGCTCTTAGTTGAAGAACGGCCCCGCCTGCGTTCATAACATGCTGGTACCGGCAAGCCATACCATTCTTTTGTGTGCTGTTATTGTGTTAAACGTGAACCAGAAGTGGCATCCAAAGTATGCAATCCAAATTTAGGGTAATCAGCCCCTTACTTTTAAATACTTTTTTATCCTATGTTTGTACTCATCGGATCAAACATACCCGTTATGGCAAGGGATGCGCAAAAGATACCTTCTTACCCGCTGGAGCAGCAGCCTGCCGCACAATTCAATATTCGCCGGGTATTGCGCACCGGTTATGATGAAAGAAAATGGGTGGCCAGCCCGCACCGTCACAACTTTTACTTCATGGCCCTTGTACAGCAGGGGCACGGCAAACACCTTGTAGATTTTAAGGAATACATACTTGCACCCAATACGCTGAACATTATAAGCCCTTACCAGGTGCATCATGTACATGAGCAGCCGGATACCGATCAAACCGTAAAGGGCATTGTGCTTGCCTTTACCAAAGATTTTGCGCTGCCCCATCCCCTGCTGGATAATATTGAATGGATGGATGGCCAGCTACGGCTGGACGAAACCGAATTACAGCTGCTGCTAAACCTTTGCGGGCAAATGCTGGCGGAGTTTGAAGCAGCGCAGCCTATGGGCGACCGCATTATTAAAAACTACCTGGATATTTTCTTCTCGCACATTAACCGTATGATGCAAAGCAGGGAAACCACGCGGCAGCTCTCCAACGATGCCCGCATCGTGAAAACGCTGCAGCAGCTCATACACCAGCATTTCCGGGAGCAAAAGTCTGCCGGGGAATATGCGGCGCTATTGAACCTGTCATCCGGTTACCTGAGCGAAATTGTGAAAAAGCAAACCGGCAAAAGCCCTTCCCAGCTCATTGCCGACCGGGTAATACTGGAAGCAAAACGCCTGCTGGTGCATACTACAGACAGTGTAAAAGAAATTGCCTACCTGCTGAACTTCAATGAAGCCACCTACTTTTACCGCTTTTTCAAGAAATATACCGGGCAAACGCCCGAACACTTCCGCGAGGAGATCCGAAAAAAGTATAGCTAAACCCGTGTATTGTATGCAAACAGGGGCTGCCCCGCGGCGGATCTTTGCAGTAACAATTATGACTGCATATGAATAACGTGATCACAACCACACATGATGTACATCCGCTGCTGCTGAACCGCTGGAGCCCTAGATCTTTCCGGGATACCCCGGTAGGTACCGCTACTTTAGACCGCCTTTTTGAGGCGGCCCGCCTGGCCCCCTCCTGCTTTAATGAGCAGCCCTGGCATTTTATAGTGGCCACCAGGGCTAATGCATCCCTGTATGAAAAGATCTTACACTGCTTTACAGAAGATAACCAGGCCTGGGCACAAACCGCACCGGTACTGATGATAGCTGTAACTAAGCTGTACTTTCAACATAACGGCGCGCCCAATGTATTTGCCTGGCATGATATGGGGCTGGCTGTAGCCAACCTTACCTTCCAGGCGGTGTTTGAAGGATTGCAGGTTTGTGAAGCCGCCGGTATTGACCATGAAAAAGTGTATGATGATCTTGCCATTCCCGAAGGCTACCAGCCCTGTGTGGGCATTGCGCTGGGGTATGCCGGTAACGGGGATAACCTTTCTCCTGTATTACAACAAAAGCATAACCGGGAAAGAACCCGTAAACCGTTGAGCAGCTTTGTGCATTATGGTGAACCGGAGCTTCAAATGGGATTGAATGAGCAGCAGAAGCAGGTATATGAGATGCTGAAAGGAAAGTTTGAGTTTGGGGACCTGCGGCCGGTGTTTGCATTGGTACGGGCAAGATAACTAATATGCGGATGTGCAAATATGCAGATGGATTGAAGTGTATTGAATTTATCGAATGCATTAATCATCTGCATCTTTGCATATCTGCAGATATGCACATTGTTAAAGCTTAATCCGGGGGTCTACAATGCTGTACAGCACATCTGCCAGCAGGCTAATGATCACAAAAATGCCGGCGGTGAATAACACGGATCCCATGAGCACGGGAAAGTCAAACTTCTCCAATGCATCTACCGTTACTTTGCCGAT
>NZ_DATCRF010000737.1:0-3591 GCF_036569125.1 Chitinophaga sp.
TATTATTGTTGGGATCTGTGATCAGCTTCCGTAAAGAAGCGCCGGTATTATTTTCCAGCGCCATGATCTCATCGGCGCTGCAGGTGGTGAAAGTTTCCAGCACCGGCCTCCAGGTCAGGGATCCATTCACATCCTTATCCAGGGCTTGTACATAATGTGTAGCAGCCACCCTGCAAAGCCCACCGGCCCTTTCCATGTAACGGTTCATCCAGTATAATGCGTCAGCTATCCGGCTTAACATCTTGCTAAAATTTACGATTTTAGATTTTAGATTTACGATTTATGATCTATGATTTACGATTTTATATTTTACAAACAACAACAAAACATTATCAACCGCTGCATTCCAAATCTAAAATCGTAAATCTAAAATCGTAATTAATCAATCACCCAGGTATCCTTACTTCCGCCGCCCTGTGAAGAGTTCACCACCAGCGAGCCGGCGCGTAATGCCACACGGGTAAGGCCTCCCGGCACGATCTTAACACCCTGCGGCCCGCATAATGCATAAGGCCGTAAGTCCACATGCCGCGGCTGAAAGGTACCATCAATAAAACAAGGTACCGTAGATAATTTAATGATCGGCTGTGCAATATAATTACGGGCATCTGCCTGAATAGCTACTTTGGCTTTATTCCAATCTTCCTCCGATACGCTATTGCCCATGATCATGCCATAGCCGCCGGATTGGTTGGTACGCTTGATAACCATGTTCCGGATATTTTCAAAAACATGGTTCCGCATATCCGGATCGCTGAGCTCATAAGTAGGCACGTTTGCCAGGATAGGCTCTTCATTCAGGTAATAACGGATCATGGCCGGCACATAGGCGTATACCGCCTTATCATCTGCCACACCATTACCTACTGCGTTCACAATAGCCACGCTGCCCCTGCGGTAAGCGCCCAGCAGGCCGGGTACGCCCAGCACACTGTCGGGTTTAAAGATCAGCGGGTCCAGGTATTCATCATCTATACGGCGGTATATTACGTGCACCTGCTCCAGGCCATTGGTAGTTTTCATATATACCTTATGGTTATCCACCACCAGGTCGCGTGCTTCTACCAGTGAAATACCCATCTGGCGGGCAAGGAACGTATGCTCATAATAAGCGGAGTTGTATACGCCGGGGGTTAGCAGCGCTACCGTAGGGTTAGCGATCTGCCCCGGGGCCAGCTGCAGCAGTATTTCGTGTAGCAGTAAGGGGTAGTTGCTTACCCGCCTTACATGGTTGGCTGCCAGCAGGTCGGGGAAAATACGTTTGGTCACTTCCCGGTTTTCCAGCATATAGCTAACGCCGGAGGGGGTACGCAGGTTATCTTCCAGGATGTAGAATTTACCATCGTCCCCACGGATCAGGTCAATGCCGGAAATGTGCACATAAATATCATACGGCACTTTTATCCCGAACACCTCGCGCGTATAATGCGGGCAGGAGGCAATGAGCCCTGCCGGCACAATTTTATCCTTTATGATCTGCTGTTCGCTATAGATATCTTTTAAGAACAGGTTCAGGGCCTGCAAGCGCTGCTTAATGCCGCGTTCTACGATATCCCATTCTTTGCCGGTAATAATGCGGGGAATAATGTCAAAGGGAAAAATGCGCTCAATGCCTTCATTATCACTGTATACCGTAAAGGTAATGCCCTGGTTCATAAACAGCTCGCCTGCCAGGCGGTCCTTTTGCAGCAGGGCCGCTACATCCAGTCCCTGTAAGGTGGCAAAAACCTTGTTGTAGTGTTCACGTATCTGCCCGGAATCGTGCATCTCATCCCAAATACCAGGGGCTATATTATATTCATGCAGTAAATGGTCCAGGCTCATATCTTTTCACTAATTTGGTTGATGATTGATGGTGTTAACCAATGGCTTTTTGCTATGTTCAACTGATAGGCCAATATAATATTAAAAAAAGGCAAATAGAAGCATTTTTTAATCATATTGGGTAATATTTGTCAAAATATAGCTAATTCCAGTAATTATAGATCTATTTTATTCTAGTATTTTACCCGGCATCAACCAAATTCGCTAAAGCACCATTGATCCGCTAAAGCATCAACCAAAAAACGAGCGTACTATGTTGAGGACTTAACAGGCGTACTTATGCCTGCCCGTAGCATTACACAATGTTTAAACCATCGAACGAACCGTAATCTGGAGTAACATTATTTTTAACAGTATCAACCAAAAATCTATGCGCATGATGAGAGTTACCTGACATTACTATGTCTGATTGTACCATTGTACAATATCTAAACCATCGAACGAACCGTAATCCAAGCACCAATTAGTTTAACAAGTATCAACCAAATTTTGCTGAAGCATGCACTAAACCGCTAAAGCACCCACCCAAAATCTGTACAACTATGAGAACACTCTACCTGGCATTGCTATGCCTGATTGTACCGCTATTGCCGGTACTGGCCCAAACCATTAAGGTTGAAGGCACGGTAACCGACAATGCAAAGGAACCCCTGCCCGGCGTTTCTGTACGTGTAAAATCAACTAACACCGGTGTTACTACGGACACCAAGGGACATTTCAGCCTTTCTGCCGCCCCTGGCGTTACGCTGGAGATCACTTACGTAGGATTTACTAAACAGGAGATCAAGGTTACAGGCCAGCAGGAACTGCATGTGGTAATGGCTGCAACCGCAAGCGCATTACAGGAAACCGTCATCATCGGCTATCAGCAGGTGACCCGTAAAAAGGCCACCGCCGCCATTTCCAGCCTGTCAGGAAGAGAAATACAAAACCTGCCGGCTGCCAGTTTTGATCAGTTAATGCAGGGCCGCCTTTCGGGGGTGAACGTGCAGAACTTTACCGGCGAGCCCGGGGCACGTACCACCGTTTCCGTTAGGGGCAGTTCTACTGTAAGCCGCGATTATGACGAGTTTAAAGTAGTGAACTCGCCATTATACGTGGTAGATGGCATTCCCCAGCCATCAGAGGAATATGTGAACGCCAGTGTGGGTACCGGCACCAACTTCCTGGCCGGCATTAACCCCATGGATATTGCCAGCATTGATGTGTTGAAAGATGCCTCTGCTGCCGCCATTTACGGATCGCGTGCAGCCAATGGCGTTATACTCATCACCACCAAAAAAGGAAAGTCCGGCGCACCTAAGGTGAGCCTTTCCAGCTATTTTGGCATCACTGAAAGGCCGGAGCTGCGGGATGTGGTGCTGGGCACCGAAGAACGGCGGCAAAAAATGGCGCTGTTACAGCAAAGCCTTACCTACGCGCAAAGACAGCAGCTGCCTTATTTAATGACAGACAGCCTGAACCCGGCGTATAATGCCAATACCGACTGGCAGGATATTTTTTACCGTACCGGGCTTATTAAAAATGCTGACCTGAGCGTAAGCGGCGGCAGCGATAACTCTTACTACCGCTTCAGCACCGGTTATTACGATGAGCAAGGCGTAGTAATAGGTACGGATTTTAAAAGATACTCCACGCGTTTAAACCTGATGACGCGCGCAATGAACAATAAGCTGGAGATCAATCCTATTATTTCCTTTTCGCGGACAGACCGGCACCGGGGAAATGGCCAGCCGGGTAACTCCATCAACATTACCACGAATGGCG
>NZ_DATCRF010000738.1:0-14164 GCF_036569125.1 Chitinophaga sp.
CCATAACCTACTACCAGCACTTCGTTCAGCCCTTTGCTGGCTACTTCCAGGGCAATGTTCACATTGGATTGCTCACCAATGGTGAAGGTTTGCTGGCGATAGCCAACGTAGGAAAAACTAAGCGCGCGTACGCCGGCCGGCACCTGTACAGAGAAACGGCCTGCGGCATCAGTGACCGCGCCCCCTGCTGCGCCCTGCAGGGTAATGGTTACGCCGGGCAGGCCTGTACTATCGGAAGTACTGGTCACCTTTCCGGTAATGACGCGTTGCGCTAGTGCTGTGTTCACGCACAGGCATAGCAACAAAAGGAAGCAATATGACTTCCATGAGTAAAACTTTTGCATAGCAGGAAAAATAAGTAAGTGATAAACGATTCAGCTACCTGGTCGTAATAAATGAATAATGCTGTGATCCTCTCTACAATTCAAAAAAAGCCGCCCATAATGTATCGGCTAAAAATGGCTACACGATTGATATATGGACTGGCCCATCATCATTGTTCCCCTGTAAGTGTGCTCATAACATAGTTGGTTTGTTAAAGATACAGCGCGGACAAAACTAATATAATAGTATTTTAGCCACATGACATGCTGCATTAACGCTTTGTTAATTCCAAGCTGAAAGCGTAAAGCAGAAAGCATAAAGCTGATTACGTTGTGCTTTGTGACAGGTGCCGGTAAGCGTTGATCCGCTTACCGGCACCTGGGCTTTAAAGCTTTCTGCTTTGTGCTTTATGCTTTACACTTTGGCTATAAATGTAATAACTTTAATGTTTTTACATCATCTTTTTTGTTTTCATTTGAAATTTTGAGGAGATATACCCCAGTTCCTGCATTTTCATCCAGGTTCAGGACAACCCTGTTTTGATTTACAATGCGCTGCTGCAGGATGGTTTGGCCCTGCTGGTTAACAAGCGTAATAATATAGGTACCAGATACGGATAAGCCGGTAAGCGTGAACTGCTGACGGAATGGGTTAGGCCAGGCGCTGACGGCACCTCCCTCCTGCATTACTCCATATTTTTCCGCAGCCATCATCATAGGCGCAAAGGGGCTGGTAATGGTAAAGCTGCGCTGAATGCTGATGCTATCCAGCTTGTGCTTAAACAGCACCTTTAATGTATGCGCGCCCACACTGTAAGTGGATGGGTCTATTATAAATGTATTATCAGGGGCAACAGGCAGCACGCGGTTATTATCTGCCACCACCGTTACATCCGTATGCCAGCGGGGTGCGGGGTAATTGGCTATGAGAATGGTATCAGCACCAGCGCTGGTACTATAGGCGCTTTCCAGCGTTCTTAAAATAGGCGGTGTGCTTAGGATGGGATAAATGCGCAGGATGGCAGGCGTATCGTTCTTTGTGTACTCCGTACCATTAAAGCCCATCCATTGCAAAGTATCTACGCCTACGATATTCGGGTTGGGCGTGTAGTACATGCTGTCCAGCTCCGCCAGCGTTACATCGCGGCTGCGTTCATAGAACAGCTGTTTGCCGCCAATGGTAAGCTTACCGTATGCAGGCAGGCGGCTCACCCGGATGCCGGCCAGCTTGCCGGTGTAGTTCAGCTTAAAGTTACTGCCCCAGAAGCGGATGGGCGTACCGGCCAGGGTGGTGCGCTCAAAGGGTTTAACGGTATCAGGGGGCGGTACCAGGTTTATATACAGTGCGGTGTCATTTGTCCAGGTAAGGCCATCCCATATGCGCCAGCGGATGGTATCCATGCCGGGAAAGCTGCCGGCGCTGTATTTGAGGGTATCCATGTCGCTGCGTGAAATAATATTGTTGCTTTTATATATAGCCTGGCCGTATTTATTTACCAGCACACCTTTTTTGGGAAAACCGGTGATCTCTATCTGCTGTATCTGCCCAAGACCGGTGGCAGGGCCGGTATAATGCTGTACAAAATCGCTGGCAGGAATGGGTGTTCTGTTGCGCGTATAAGCCTGTTTGGTAAAAGGTGTAATGTGATGGTCGTACATGGTATCCAGGTTGGCGGCGTACAGGCCGGACCGGTCTGCTATCAGCCAGGTACTGTCCTGCTCTTCATAATAGATCCCGTTGCCTGTGGCAGAAAGGAAACGCCTTTTACTGCCATCATGGTTAATGTAATAAAAATAGCTAACGGTGGTGCTACGGGAAGGATGGCCGTAAGTATACCCGCCTACATCTCCCTGCGGGCTTAACACATCTACAGATGCAAGCCCCCAGGGCGGCATTTGCGTATAGGTGTCCTGCAGATAGTGTATGGTACCCTGCGGGTCACGGCTATAGATCTTTGTCCGGAAATTATAATAGAGGGATGTCTCCAGGGCCTGCCCTGCTATATAACCGTTATTAAAAAGGGGGGTTAAAAGATCCTGGAAACCACCAAGCTGAAAATCGCCCCAATGGTTCTCATATAGTTTGGTGTTGGCGCCGTTTTCATATAGGAAAAAGCTGGTGCCGTATTGAGGCGCACCTTCCCTCCACCATTCTTCATAAGTAACCTTCACCCCATCCGTATGTACATTAAAGAAGTAAGGAAGGGTCCACGGGGCAGTAGTATCCACATGGGCCACTTCGGTGCAAATACTGTCAGTACAAAGGAATATCGCCTGTTCATTGGTGTATGCAACATTACCATTAGGGCCTATATCGCCCTGCAACACAATGGTGTCTGCCACCACGATCTGCTGTTGTGTGGCCAGGTTCCTGCGCATTACAATGGTATTACCACTGGTAACCGTATCCGCCACGGACCACATTACATAATCGCCGGCTACATGCACATTACCCATATTTTCTGCCAGCACGTTCAGCGTGCCGGACTGCCATTCGTATAAAGACAAGGTGGCATCGTTATTCAGGGACTGGCCGATAAAAACCACGCCAAACCTGGTTACCCAGGCCTTATCGTTCTGATCGGAAAGTCTTTTATTAAACGGAATAACGGTTGAGGCGCCATTACTTACATTACTCAGGTAGTAGGTATAAGCAGCGCCGTTCTGCTTATAGCTAAATGCCTTTTTGTACCTGTAATCTATTATGGTGCTGCTGTCTGGTGTTGTAAAGATCTTGCTTAACAACGGGCTTTGGTTCTGGGCAAAAGAGGTTACACTCCAAAGGAGCATGCATAACAAGGGGTAGAGTTTTTTCATAAAAACAGCATTAAGGGTGAGGGGTATAATCCGAAGACCAGTAAATAAGTAACAGGAAAAGTTCAGCTCTTCAAATGGGTGTATATGGCAATACGGTTTCAGCTCTTGTAAATACAAGATACTGCAAAAAAATGATGGCTTTATATTATTTTTTGTTAATGAGGGATAGGCGCTATTTTTTAAGGGCGATAGTATTTACCAGGGTACCGATAGGGTTAATGGTGATCTCCACCACATCGTTCTCCTGCAGGGTAAAGCTGCTGTCGGGCACCAGGCAGGTGCCGGTCATCAGGTAACAGCCATCGGGAAAATCAACTTCGCGGTACAGGTAACCGGCCAGCTCCTGGTGGCCGCGTTTCATTTGGCTGATGGGTACTGCATCACTGTACTGCGGCTGTCCGTTGCGCAGGATCCGCATCCTGATCTCTGTATCCGGTGAAATGGTTTGATCAGGTACCAGCAGGCAGGGTCCAATGGCTGCGCTTTTTTCATATGTTTTTGCCTGCGGCAGGTACAGGGGGTTCTCCCCTTCTATACTGCGGGAGCTCATGTCGTTGCCAATGGTATAACCCTGTATAGCGCCTTCGCGGTTAATGAACAGGGTTAGCTCCGGTTCCGGTACATTCCAGGTGGAATCCTTCCTGATATTTACTTTGTGGCCATGGCCTACGGCGCGGCGGGCGGTTGATTTAAAGAACAGCTCCGGCCTGTCTGCCTCATATACCAGGTCATAAAAAGTAGCGCCGCCTGAATCTTCTGATTCTTCCATACGGGCTACCTTGCTGCGGAAATAGGTAACACCCGCAGCCCATATTTCCTGGGAGCTGATGGGGGGCAGCAGGTGTTGCTGAATGACTGCTTCCGCATCGCTGGCCGGTTGTGCAGCTGCTATGGCTTTGGAAAGACTGCTGAACAGGTTTGAAGCGTTCACCAGCGTATCCCAGCTGCCTTCCATACGGTAGTAACGTTCATGGTAGTACGCAAAAATGCCCTGGGTGGTGTTGTACAAGCGGATATACTCCATTGATTTTAGATTTTAGATTTACGATCTTAGGTTTGATGGAAGCGGATTGATTTAGGATTTACGATTTTAGAGTTACGATTTGATGAAAATGGTTTAAGACCGGGTGGCATTAGTAATACAAAGCCGCTCCGGTCTGATCGTAAATCTAAAATCTAAAATCGTAAATCACAAGCCTGCAAAATTATTTTGGAAATGCAGTGCTGATGTCCTGGATAGACATATGCCAAAGCCGCTGCGCCAGGGAATCCATGGTGGCATAGGCGCCTTCCAGGTGCACGGTGGTTTGGCTGTAGGTCAGCGAATTGCCGGGGGCCAGCGGGCGGGCGTCGGAAGAAGATTCCAGCTCATAGAAGGGTCCCATCTGGGAACCATCTTCCAGCGGGCCATCATTATAACAATTCACCACATCTCCTTTGTAAGGTTCCTTTTGCTGCTCCCATTTTGAATTAACGTATTTCCCGTTCTTATTAATGCTGAATAAAATGAGGGTAATGGCGCCACTTTCCACATCCACACTGCCGGCCATGGGTATAGCTATTTCCGGCGCCAGGCCTACCTTACCGCGTTTAAGACCATTGGCCTTCATCAGCAGCAGGCTGTCTTTTACCTGCAAATAACCAGGCGGTATCTTACCAAAATAATCATCATGAATTGAAGCGCTTGCATTAGCCCCTGCTTTAAAAGGTACTACGATCACGGTTTTGTCTGAAGGGGTGAACATGCCTAACAACCAGATGGATAAAAGGCCGGTACTTTCCTGCCAGGCGTTTTTGCCTTTATTGGTAAGGGTGTTTTCCGTGCGGTAGGCTACGGATGCAATGCTTTGCGGCAGCGTAAAGCCCAGCTGCTGCGTAAGGGAGGCGCGGTTCAGTAAGGTTATCTTACGCGAAATGCCCACCTGGAAATCAGCACCCGCATAGTTCTGTAAAACACCTTCTTTGTAATAATGCACGGCGGTGCTGCTTTGATCCTTCAGGTCAAAAACAGCGGTATCAATGAGGCCGGGTGTTTGCCAGTGCTCAAAGGCAAAGGGTTTGCCTTTGGGAAAGAACAGCGCATACTGTCCGCCTTCAGGGCCCAGCCAGAAACGTTCTTCGCCGCCGTAGGCATTAATATGCGGGTTGTATTTGCCCGATTCAATGAGCTTATAGTTAAGCCATCCATAGCTTTTACCATGATAGCCGCCGGCACTGCTGGTCATAACGCGGGCCTGGTAATCGCCGGCTACCAGCACCATGCTGCTATCGTCCGGGTTTTTGAGTGTTACCAGGTTGCCCAGGTGGTTGTGCAGAAAATTCTCATCCTGCTGAAAGGTGGCCGCATCCGTGGTTTGAGCAGCCTGCTGACCGGCCTGTTTCGCCTGATCCGTTTGTTTAGGAGCCTGATTGCAGGCAGCAAGGAGAAAGAGGGAAAGTACGTGGAAAGGATACTTCATTGAATTACGAATTGTCGATTATCAATACGCCCCCGCCAAAGCGGGGCATGAATGCCTTTGAGAATAATTATGAATATGAATATTTGGGTACTGCGATAGCATCAGGTTACCGCCAAATTATGCAGGTGGAACAGGGTGCAATACTACAGTTATACAGGTACAATGTAAGTGCAGTTACCTGATCATTTACATTAAACATGGCTGATTAAATTACGAATTATTCATTATGAAGCGCGGTGTTTTTTGAATGTTACTGAAATAGGTGTTGGCCTGCTGCAGGGTTAACAGGCCATTCACCGTATCCTCTTTTTCAGCTTCAGCACATGCTCCCGGCGGGCTTTGACGATGCCCCTGCATTTCTGTTTGTTTTACATCATGGGTACCATTACGCATCATGATGGCAACCTCCTGGCGGAAGGAGCTGGTAAGATCCGGATCATCCCACAGGCAGCGGGACCATCCGGGAAACAACAAGGCCGCAGCCCGTTCATGGTTCCATACATGCGTACAGGTGGCGGTATGCAGATATATCAGCAAACGTGGAATTTAACATACTGCAAATTGATCGTTTTTTTGATGACCGTATTATCCTTTACAAGCCAAAAATTATACTATATTGGCAATTATTACCTACTCAGGCGATTGTATTGTATATTTTTGGATTAAAAACAAGTTCCACGTATGAAACCGATCCTCCGGAAAGTAGCTGTGCATGGCGGGCATTCCTTTAGTGTGCGGGAAGATGTGCTGCCCTACCTGTATAACCATTGGCATTATCATCCGGAAGTGGAGCTAACGCTCATCCGCAAGGGACGGGGCACCCGCCTGGTGGGCGACCATATGGAACGTTTTACCGATGGCGACCTGGTGCTGCTGGGGCCCAACCTGCCACATATGTGGCGTAATGATGCGGATTATTTTCAACCGGACAGCGGGCTGCATATTGAAGCAGTGGCCATTCACTTTCACGAAAACTTCTGGGGCGATGCCTTTTTACAGCTACCGGAAATGGAACCGGTACGCATGCTGCTGAAACAGGCCGGCAGGGGGCTGCAGATACATGGGAAAGCCAAAGCTGCATTGTCGTTGCAAATGGAGGAAATATTACAGGCTACCGGTCCGCAAAAGATCACCTTACTCATTCACCTGCTTACAGCGATTGCCGCTACGCCGGAAAAAAGTTTCCTCAGCAGCCTGGGTTTTGTACAGGAGTATAACCTGCAACGCACGGATAAGATCAACGAGATCTATCATTATACTTTTAACAACTTTACCCAGGCCCTTAGTATTGAAACGGTGGCGAAGGCAGTACACATCAGCCCCCACTCCTTTTGCCGGTATTTTAAAACACGTACCTCCAAAACGTATTTTCAGTTCCTGGCAGAGCTGCGGATCGGATATGCGTGTAAGCTGCTGCTGGAAAATGATATGAGCATTGCACAGGTGGCGTATTCATCGGGGTTTAATAACCTGGCGAACTTTAACCGGCAGTTTAAGGCTATCACGGGGAAAACGCCGATGGGGTATTTTAAGGGGTATGCTGGGAAGGTAGTTATCGGGTCTTCCTGATCTTATCCGGATGCTGGCGGCAGTCAAATATAGCAGCTACTTTAATTGGATCGCCATGGATACGGTAAATGATCTTATAATGCCCTTTTACCAGGAAGCGGTATTCCTTATCGCGATGATTCAGGAGTTCTTCTACCGGTCCGATTTTGGGATGAGTTTGGAGAATGATGGTTTTATCTACCAGCGACTTAACTATTTTGCGGGCTACACTAACACTGGCTTTATGCTTGTAATAATCGAAGATGTTCCGGAGTTGATTTCGTGCAGTATCTGTCCAGAATATAATTATTCCCAATTGTCAATCTCTTTCTTTAGATCATTGGCGTTGGTTAAGCGCCCGTTTCGATCATCTTTTTCTGCCTGATCAATAACAGTATTTAATTCCTCTAAAGACATAGGATATGACAAATCAGCTTCAGTTAATTTTGATTGCTCCTGACGCAGCATATCCTCAAAACGGCGGATAACCGCTTCGTTCTGGATCCGTAAAAAATCCTGAACAAAATTGATTTTCCTGGATTGAAGGTTGTTGCGCATAAATCCTTTATTTACAATAAAGATACAAAATTGCCGTCATCCCGGCAACTGCACCACTCATCCATTTAACTTTCCCATCTCCCCGCTTCTTTGTAACTTTTATAATAACCCATCGTACGCGGCATGCTCATCAAAACTGCTGTATATATGGTTGTTCTGCAAACCCTGCTTTTATCTGCACACGCACAGCAGGTGCGGCTGGCCACACTGGACCAACTGGAACAACGTTTTGCCGCGGGCAGCGATACTACTTACATCGTAAATTTCTGGGCTACCTGGTGCGGCCCATGCGTACAGGAGCTTCCACATTTTGAAAGGTTTGGAAAAACGTTACAGCATACACCGGTAAAGATATTGCTGGTTAGCCTGGATGCACGTTCCAAGCTACGGAACGAAGTGATGCCGTTTGTGCAAAAAGCACAGCTGAAGAATGAAGTGTTACTGCTCAATGAAACCGATCAGCAACAATATATAGACCGTATCAGCCCTCAATGGTCGGGCAGTATACCTGCCACACTTTTTATTAACAAAAGGAAACAGCTACGCCGCCTGGAAGAAAAGGAATTTACGTACGACCAGCTACTGGCCGTGTACAACGCTTTAAAATAATACCGTTATGCGCAACTTACTCTTACTGGTTCTACTGTTGCCGGGCCTTTGCCGGGCGCAGGAAAAAGGTTACTCCGTAGGTGCTGTGGTAACCGATTTTAAACTGAAGAACGTTGATAACAACACCGTATCGCTGGCCAGCTACCCGGATGCCAGGGGCTACATTGTGATCTTTGGCTGTAACAGCTGTCCTGTATCCCGCGGTTATGAGAACCGGATGGTGGCATTGCAGGAAAAGTTTTCCGGTAAAGGATTTCCGGTGATCATGATCAACCCTAATGACCCCGAAGTGGCAAGTAGTGAAAGCTTTGCCGATATGCAGCAGCATGCCCGTAAAAGCAGCCTGAACTTTCCCTACCTGGAAGATCCCGGACAGATAGTGACCCGCCGCTTTGGCGCCCTGCGTACGCCGCATGTATTTGTGTTGCATAAAACGCCTAAAGGCATTGTAGTAGCGTATATTGGCGCTATTGACAATGACCCGGATAATGGGAATGCGCAGAAGATCAATTATGTGCAGAATGCGGTGAATAGCTTACTGGCTGGTCAGCAGCCGGAGGTAACATTTACGAAAGCGGTGGGATGCGGGGTGAAATCGAAGGGGTGAGGAAGCAGTGTTTATTAAAATAAAAAATCCATGATCCATTGCCTTGAAAAAAGCAATGGACCATGGACTATTAACAATTCAACTATCTTAGAAATTCCAGCCGGCCTTCAGACCAAAGAAGCCCATGGTGCCGTCTTTAAACCAGGCTTCGTATTTGCCTTCCAGGTCAAAGCCCAGTACGCGTATCCCTATGCCGGGTGCAAAGATAGCAGCTGTACCATCGCCACCGGTGAGGTTAGCGGCGCCACCTTCTACCTTAACATACAACAGCGGAATAGGCAACTTGTACTTAAGACCAACACGTACCGGTACGGCAGATAATGCATCGTACTTTGCAGAAACGCCCGGAGACATTTCAACAGACTTACCGCCGAAGCGCATATAACTAACGGAGCCGGTTACACCCAGACCGCCGATCAGTTTAATATCCGCTCCCAGGCCTATGCCATAGCCGGTATTGTGGGTCTCTTTCAGGTCGCCTACCGGGAAGCCGGCTTCCACGAAAGGACCAATACTAAATCTTTTCAATTGCGCTTTAGAAATGCTGCTGGTTACACACAGGATCAGCAACATGCCAGTGATCGTAGAAAGGATCTTTTTCATCTGAGTGGTTTTGTTCGGAAAGGTTATTATAAATTTTGCGTAAATGTAAGTAATTATTTTATAAATAAATGAAAGAACCCCAACGGCTCAACCATTCTCTGTTATTAAGTGTTAACACTTTAAACCATACCCCGGGTAACCCGTCTTTATAGCATAACCGGTTGCCCTGTGGTGAGCGCCTGTTAAGTACTGTTAACGACTGTTAATTACTACTAACAAAACACAGACCAATTGAAAAAGTGCAGGTTATTTGCAGGCATCCGGCTATACCCTTTCATTCCGCTATTGCAAAAGGCTTAATGTATTACGAACAGGATATACCATGAACAGGATCACTATTTTCATGGCGGTCTTATGGATCGCCGGTGCAGGACCTTTACTGGCGCAGGATTCCACTACAGCCGGTTTGCCGGATAAATGGAGCCTGCAACAATGCCTGGATTATGCGCGCGCACATAATATTCAGCTAAGCAGCCTTCGCCTGAGCCAGGCCTCCAGTGAGCAGGACTTGCTACAATCCCGCGCAGCGCGGCTCCCCAGCCTGGGAGGTACGGTTACACAATCTTTCACTAACTCCAAGAATACCAACCCGGTAGTAGGCGGCTTTCAAACACAATCCAGCCTGGCCAGCAACTATGCGCTAAGCTCCACCTGGATCTTATACCAGGGCGGGTACCTGCGTAATGACATCCGCGAAAAGAACCTGCTGCTGCAGGCAGCCAATCTGAATGTGCAGCAGGCGGAGAACGATATTACACTACAGATCACACAGGCATACCTGAACATTTTACTGGCGGGCGAAAACATTGTGTATGTAAAAGACCTGGTACAAACCTCGCAGGCGCAGCTGCAACAGGGGCAACAGCTCTTTAACGCCGGCAGCATTGCCCGTAAAGACCTGGTACAGCTGGAAGCCCAGCAAGCCACAGATGCTTACTCCCTGGTAGTTGCACAAAACACTTACCGGCAGAATTTATTAACGCTCAAACAGGTATTGCAGCTGCCTACCGCCTATACCTTTTCCATCGTACAGCCGGATACGTTACGGGCAGAAAAGCCTGTACCATCACTGGAAGAAGCGCAACGTACCGCACTGCAAACCAGGCCGGAAGTAAAGAATGGAGAGCTGGGGGTAACCATTGCAGAAGTAGGACTGGAAAAAGCCAAAGCAGGTTATAAACCCACACTTAGCCTGGGCGGTACCTTATCCAGCGGGTTTTCCGATAACCAGTCAAACAGCTACTGGCAGCAGCTGGATAATAACTTTTACCAGCGTGCCGGGTTAACATTAGGCATTCCCATTTTCAGCAACCGGGTGAACAAGGCCAACGAAGCGCGTGCAAAGATCCAGATAGACCAGGCTAAGTTAACCCTGCAGGATACCAAAACCGTGTTAGCGCAACAGGTAGAGCAATCTTACCTGAACCTGCAGAATGCACAGGAGCAATACAAGGCTGCGGAAAAACAGCTGGTGGCCAGTGAAGAGGGTTACCGCATTAGTGTAGAGCAAATGAAAATAGGCGCAGTGAATGTAACTGACCTTGCCGTGCAAAAGAACCTGTATGTGCAGGCGCTGCAAGCATTTATACAGGCTAAGTACGGCGCCATCCTGAATACCAGGATCTATGAGTTTTATATAGGAGAACCGGTTACGAATAATTAAGAGATCGAAGATTCCATTTGGCAAATAAAAAAGACAAACAAGTACAAATGAAACGATATAAATGGTTAATAACAGGCATCATCGTTATAGCAGCAGTGGCTATCTGGTTCCTGTTCTTCAGGCATAAGGAAGATCCGGTAGTGATTGATACAGAAAAACCGGTGTATGGTTTTATTGCCAATGCCATTACGGCTACCGGCACAATACAGCCGGTGGATACAGTATCCGTAGGTACACAGGTATCCGGCACCATCCGCGTTATTTATGCGGATTTTAATACGCAGGTGAAAAAGAACCAGCTGATAGCGGAGCTGGATAAATCGTTGCTGCAGGCGCAGGTGAACCAGTATGCGGCCAACCTGGCTGCAGCCCAGGACCAGCTGGTGTTTCAGCAAAGTAACTACAGCCGTCAATCGCAGCTGTATAATGTTGGGGCCATCAGCAAGGCCGATTATGAAACGGCCCTGTACCAGTTCAACAGCGCCAAGGCAAATGTGGCGGCAATTAAAGCACAATTGCAATCAGCCAACCAGAACCTTTCCTATGCCAACATTTACTCGCCTATTGATGGTGTGGTGTTAAACAGGAATGTGAACATAGGGCAAACAGTGGCAGCCAGCTTTAACACCCCTACCCTTTTTATTTTAGCGAAAGACCTTACCAAAATGCAGGTCCAGGCCAGCGTGGACGAAGCGGATATTGGCAACGTAGAAAAAGGACAGCGTGTAACCTTTACCGTAGATGCGTTCCCCGACGATGTATTTAACGGCACCGTGCAGGAAGTGCGCCTGCAGCCCACCACCTCTGCCAACGTGGTTACCTACACAACCATCATAGATGCACCTAATAACGATATGCGCCTGAAACCCGGCATGACGGCCAATATCACCATCTACACCAAAGAAGCTAAGAATGCATTGCTGGTAAGCGCCAAAGCGCTGAAATTCAAACCGGATTCCGCCCTGCTGAAAGATTATGTGATCATAGGCCGAAGGGATACTGCTCATGGCAAAACGGAAGCCGGCTTTTACCGCAGCAAACGCCCGGATACTTTGAGAACACAAACGGATACCACTAAACGCTTAACCTCTCCGGATGAAGCGGCACGTCCTGCTGCAGTATGGATCAAACGGGGCGATACCCTTATACGCCGCCATATTATGACCGGCCTGAATGATGAAACCAATGTGCAGGTAATGAGCGGGCTGGATACATCGGATATTGTGGTGAATGATGTAAGACGGGTTACCAAAAAGGAAAAGAGCAGCGCCACCAAAAGTCCGTTTATGCCGTCAAGGCCGGGCAGAGGGGGTAGTAGCGGCAGCCGCAGCGGGAGGTAGATGTGCAGATGTGCGGATATGCAAATGTGCAGATGTGCAGATGATTTGTGCGGATGGGATGATGTGTTAATGTGTTGATTTGTATAATGAGCGGTGAGGTTAAATGATAAATAGCTGAATAAAAGGGGATGCAGGGTGCTGATGGCGAATGGATGAGAATAGAATGAGTTAATAAAATTTTGAAGCTGAGCTGTGCTGAGTGAATGATAATGAAACTATAATGAAATGGGTAAGATACTAGAGCTACATGACCTGAAGCGGGAGTTTAGAATGGGTACGGAGATTGTTCGTGCGCTGAAAGGCGTATCGTTTGAGGTAACGGCCGGGGAATTTGTAACTATTATGGGCAGCAGCGGCAGCGGCAAAACTACGCTGCTGAATATACTGGGCTGCCTGGATAAACCAACCTCCGGGATATACCAGCTGGATGGTGTGGATATCAGTAAGCTATCGCGGGATGAGCTGGCGCGGCTGCGTAACCGCAAGATCGGCTTTGTGTTCCAGGCCTATAACCTGCTGGCGCGTACCAGCGCGCTGGAAAATGTGGAGCTGCCCTTATTCTACAACTCCGGGCTTACTGCCCACGACCGGCACGAACGGGCCGTGAAAGCGCTGGAAGCCGTGAAGCTGGCAGAGCGCCTGGATCATATGCCCAACCAGCTCTCCGGCGGGCAGCAGCAGCGGGTGGCCATTGCGCGTGCATTGGTGAATGAGCCGGTAATGATACTGGCCGATGAAGCTACAGGTAACCTGGATACCCGCACCTCATATGAGATCATGGCGCTGCTGCAGGAGCTGAACCAGGCCGGCAAAACTATTGTATTCGTAACACACGAACCGGATATTGCCGCCTTTAGCAGCCGTACCGTAATGCTGCGCGATGGTAAAGTGATCCGCGACAGCAGGAATGAGAATGTACGGTCTGCACGGCAGGCGCTGAGCGAATTGCCGGTATCGGATGATTATTAGTGCGCGCTACGCGCGCAGTCCATGGCCCATAGTCGATGGTCCATGGACTGCTGCGTGAAAATATTATTTCGGGAAAGGACTGCTACCATTTTTCGTAGGAGTGGCTATAATGAAAAATGCCATGGACCATCGACTATGGACCATGGACCCAAATAACAACTATGAACTTCTTCAACCTCATACGGATAGCCTTACGGGCGCTGCAACGCAATAAGCTGCGGGCCTTCCTCACCATGCTGGGTATTATTATTGGCGTGGGGGCGGTGATCGCAATGGTGGCCATCGGGCAGGGCTCCAAACAAAGCATACAGGATCAGCTGTCCAGCATGGGCTCCAACATGATCACCATACGTCCCAACAGCAACACCAGCGTAGGCGGCGGCGCAAGGCTGGATGCTACCAGCCTGCAAACCCTGAAGCTGGATGATATAAAGGCTATTGAACAACAGGCAAAGTATATTACAGCTGTATCGCCACAGGTATCCGGCAAAGGGCAGGCTATTAACGGTGCGCTGAACTGGCCGACCAGCATACAGGGTGTGAGCCCGAATTACCTGGATATACGCGACTGGCCGCTGAAAGATGGCGTGGCTTTCGGTGACAATGATGTAAAGGCAGCCAGCAAAGTATGCCTCATTGGACAAACAGTAGTAGAGAACCTTTTCAGC
>NZ_DATCRF010000739.1:0-6185 GCF_036569125.1 Chitinophaga sp.
GTCCATAGCTGGGCATTCCCTCTCAGGATAATGTGCCCGCCGCGGCCACCATCGCCCCCGTCAGGCCCTGCCTGCGGGTTGAATTTGGTGCGCATAAAATGGGCGCTGCCGGCGCCGCCTTTGCCGGATTTACAAAAAACACGTATATAGTCTACAAAATTTTCCAAAACTGTTTCAATTTACGGGTGGCAGGGGCCGCCCTGCCTTAAATAAAAACGCAAAGATCGGGAAGTTTGCGTGAAAAGACACAATCACGCTACTTACGATCTTTGCGTTATGATATTTTTGCGCAGGCAGGGCCTGCAAACTGCTCGTATATTATCTAATGTGGTCAGCTACATTTCCTGGCTAAGAGCCAACGGCTAATTGCTAACAGCTAAAGCCAACAGCTCACTACACCTTCTCGCTCACCAGCTCATCGATCTCCTTGCTCAGCAGGCTGAATATTTCATCAATGCTGCCGTTGCCTTTGATCTTTTTAAACTTGCCGTATTTGGCATAGTGATCAGCCACCGGGGCAGTTTTGTTATGATATTCCACAATACGTGCCTTTACAATCTCCTCGCTGGCATCATCGCTGCGGCCGGAGGTAAGACCCCGGTTCAGCAGGCGTTTGATCAGCTCATCTTCCGGCACTTCCAGGCTTAGTACAGCAGCAATGCTGGTTTTCTTTAAAGCCAGGAGCTTGTCCAGCGCTTCTGCCTGGGCAGAGGTGCGGGGAAAACCATCAAATATAAATCCCCGGGCTTCCGGGTTGGCATCCAGTTTGGAACTGATCATGCCTATTACTACTTCGTCCGGAACCAGCTGGCCCTGGTCCATTACTTTTTTTGCTTCCATTCCCAGGGGTGTCTGGGCGCCTATTTCGCTCCGCAGCAGATCGCCGGTGCTCAGGTGAATGAGGCCGTATTTCTGGATCAGGTTAGCACTTTGTGTACCCTTGCCGCTGCCGGGAGGGCCAAATAAAATAATATTGACCATGTTCTTTAAAAAAACTTAATTAGCAAGATTGCAAATATAACAAACTATTGAATGTTCTGGTAACTAAAATTACCGTTGCTTAAATAATATAAAACAATTTATCGGATTAATTAACAACATTTAAAAAAATCGCTAAAAAGATAAAATTTTTTGAAATATGATTTTAGTATAAAGCATTTATTTTATGCACGTTAAACAGATACATAATTTATTTTATTAATCCGTTGAACCTCATATAAATATTTGTATGTTTATAGGTATGATGAGGAAGCAATTTATGGTACTGGGCCTCACAGGGTTTTTCATGACAGGACAAGCGGTTCAGCAGGGGCCCACATGGCAGGACAGGACATTTTCACAGGAGGCAGCGCTTTCACCGGCGCCCCTGCAGCAACAAAAAGATACACTCGGACAGGATGACCCGGCCGCCCAATGGGCCGACAGTGTTTTTAGCACGCTTACGCCGGAGGAGCGTATTGCGCAGCTGATCATGATCCGCGCACATTCCAACCTGGGGCAGGATCATATTGATAAGGTAGTGAACGACATCCGCAGCAATAAAGTAGGCGGCGTTATCTTTTTCCAGGGCGGCCCGGTGCGGCAGGCCCAGCTAACAAACTATTATCAATCCATTTCCAAAGTGCCCCTGCTGGTGTCTATTGACGGTGAGTGGGGCCTGGGTATGCGGCTGGACAGTGTAATAAGCCTGCCCCGCAACCTGATGCTGGGCGCCCTGCAGGACAGTACACTGGCCTGGCAATACGGCCACCTGCTGGGGGAGCAGTGCCGCCGCATGGGTATTCATATTGATTTTGCGCCGGACATGGATGTGAACAACAATCCCAACAACCCGGTAATTAACGACCGCTCGTTCGGGGAAAATAAATACCAGGTAGCCCGCATGGGTGTGGCCACCATACAAGGTATGCAGGCAGCCGGCATTATGGCGTGCTCCAAACATTTTCCCGGCCATGGGGATACGGATGTAGATTCTCACCTGGACCTGCCGGTGATAGGCAAAAGCCGTGCACAGCTGGATTCACTGGAGCTGTACCCTTTCCGCCAGGCCATAGCAGCCGGCGTAGGTTCTATTATGGTGGCGCACCTGTATGTGCCGGCCATTGATAAACGGCCTAATACGCCTACCTCTATCTCTTATAATGCTACCACCAAACTGCTTAAGAATGAGCTGGACTTTAACGGGCTGGTAGTAACCGATGCGCTGGAAATGAAAGGCATTGCAAAGTTTTACTCCAAAGGGGAGGAGGCCTTGCAATCACTGCTGGCCGGTAATGACCTGCTGGTGCTGCCCTCCACCGCAGAAGGCAGTGTGGCGGCCATTATGCGCGGCATTAAACGCGGGCAGATCAGCTGGCCGGAGGTGAACAAGCGCGTAAAAAAAGTGCTCGTAGCCAAATATAACCTGGGCCTTAACAAACCACAGGTTATAGATACGGAGCACCTTACCGATGACCTGAATGCCAAAACAGATACTTTAAAGAAGCAGATTGCGGAGCAGGCTATTACACTGGTAAAGAATGATAACCGCCTGGTGCCCTTCAAGATGTTTCCTATTAAGAAGGAAAAGCTGGCCGTGGTGGCCGTAGGCGCCGATGCCAGCAATACCTTTTTGCAAACGGTTAAAAGCTACCGCCCGGATGTGGATGTGTTTGTATTTACCAGCCGCCAGAGCTTACAGGAAGTAGCGGTGCTGATGAACAAGCTGCAGCGGGATTATAAGCAGGTGATCATTAGCCTGCACAATTACAACCGCCGCCCGGCCAATAGCTTTGGCATTACCGTGGCCGAAAAAGTACTGGTGCGGCAGCTGCAGCAGGAAATGCCTTCTGTGCTGGTGGCCTTTGGCAACCCCTATGCGCTGCAATATTTTTGCGAAGCGCCCACCATTATGGCTGCTTATGAGGATGATGATATAACCCAGAAAGCAGCGGCCGACATATTGTTTGGCAAAATTGCGCCCAGGGGAAAATTGCCGGTAACGGTGTGTAACATTCCCTCCGGCAGCGGCATTACCTATGAGCTGCCTAAGTTTATTACCCTGCCTAAAATTACGCCGGAAGAAGTGGGCATGAGATCGGCCGTGTTAAACGAAATAGACGGCATTGCCAAAAACATGATAGACCAGGGCGCGGCCCCGGGCTGCCAGGTACTGGCGCTGAAGGATGGGCGTGTAGTGTACGATAAATGTTTTGGCTTTTATGAATACAACCGCTGGGAAGAGGTAACGCCATCCTCTATATATGACCTGGCATCCGTAACAAAAATTTGCGCTACCACCATTTCCATAATGCGCCTGTATGATGAAGGCAAGGTAAAGCTGGATGATAAGCTGGGTGATTATTTACCGATTGTAAAAGGTACGGATAAAGCCAACATGCGCATCCGCGATATTCTGCTGCACCAGGCCGGCCTGGCGGCTTTCATTCCTTTTTATAAGGCAACCTTGTATAGCAATGGCATGCCGGATACAGTGCTGTACCATAAAGATGCGGATTCACTGCATACCGTTCGGGTGGCAGATCATATGTATATGGACAGCAATTATGTGGGGGTGATGTATAAGACCATGCTGGATAGCAAGCTGAATCCGCGCCAGGGCTATGTATACAGCGACATGGATTTTATTTTCCTGGGCAAGATCGTAGAACAGCTTACCGGTAAAAAGCTGAATGAATATGTAAAAGAAACCTTTTACGATCCCCTGGGGCTGGAAACCACTGGTTTCCGCCCAAGAGAACGTTTTCCTTTACAACGTATAGCGCCCACGGAATTTGAACATACCTTCCGCATGCAGCTGATACGTGGCGATGTACACGACCCTGGTGCAGCCATGTTTGGCGGCGTTGCCGGTCATGCAGGATTGTTTTCTAACGCGAATGATCTCGGGGTGTTGTTACAAATGCTACTGAACGGGGGCCGGTATAATGATATGCAGTTTATTAAACCGGAAACAATTCAAATGTTCAGTGCCTATGGTACGCCGCAAAGCAGGCGTGGCCTGGGTTTCGACAAACCGGAAAGAGATAATGCACATCGCAAAGATCCTTATCCGGCCGCCAGCGCCTCTCCCCTTACTTTCGGGCATACCGGGTTCACAGGAACCTGTATATGGGTAGACCCACAGTATAAACTGGTGTTTGTATTCCTTAGTAACCGGGTATGCCCTTTGGGCGGCGCCAATCTCAAACTAAGCACGTTGCATGTTCGAGAACGGATTTTAGAAACATTATACAAAGCAATGAAGTAAGGGTGAATAATGAAGTGCAGGCACTGCACCATTCACAGCATACTATTTGCTTTCTACGGATACCAACCTGTTTACAGACAGCTGGGTTTTGATCTCTACTGAACGCTGGATCACACCATTTTTACCATTCCTTACTTCAAAGGTATAGTTACCGTCTTCTAAGCCCTGCAGGTTGTAACGGCCCATGAATACAGGCGTAGCGGGAATAATTTCGCGGTGTAATACGTTGTGGTTCTGATCTTTTATCAGCAGTATTACTTTGTCAGCGCCGGGATTTTCAACGCTTACACGAAATACCAGGGAATCTTTCCTGGGCTGGGAAATGTTCACTTTAAAATTGCTGGGCACATCAGATGAAAAATGCGCAGCGGTAGTGCGGGCGGTGTTCAGAGCAAAAGTATGTTCCTGAGCAGCAACGCCTGTAGCGGTTAACAGCATGGCTGCAATAGCCATAGTAGCGGTTTTGGACATGTGTTTCATGACATTAAGTTGTTTAAATGTTTAAATTTTTCGGGGGCAGTATTAGCTAATACTTAATGCCTTTTTGACTTTTTTGTTTTTGTCGCCGCAAAGATAGTGCATCATATGTTAAGAGAACGTTATGCACCCATTAAAAATTTATGATGGATTGTTTGAACATAAATGCCCGCCAGCCATACATTCTGCGTGTTAGTGCCTGAAAATCAAATGCTCATATAGCTGTTGCCGTTAGTAAGAAATTTTTAAGCCCTTAAATTTCTTGACGTAACTCTGACACTTCTCCGGCCGGCAGGTTAAAATTGTTGCGGATCCATCTGATGAGCGAATCCAGGCGCGGATAATGATATAAACGGTCGTTCATTTTTCGTAGGGTCGTATCCGATATAGCCCAGTTCATAGCATAAGTATTGCTGTCGCTTTTTTCATAAAGGGAGATGGGAAAGTAAGTAGTATCCTTATTGATCTCACGCAAATAATTAATGAGGCGCAGGTTATTTACAATGGTTTGCGTACCGTAAGAGCCAATGAGTGTTTGCACCGGCGCCAGCAGATCATTTACCAGGGGATGTACTTTGTGCAGCTGCACCGGCTCCCGGCTTGAGTTGGTGATGTGTATTACATACCAGCGCAGCTTTTTAGGCAGCTGCAGGTTTTTCAGCTGCGGGTAGTAGCTGCTGCTGTCATGCACCCACTGGTTTAGCTTTAAGATCATTTCATGTACCACACCGGCGCCTGAATTATCAAAGTAACCGCCATCTACAAAATAACTGTCGTGTATGCGGCCGGCAGGGCTTATGTATGGAAAGCGCGCACCCAATACAACTGCAGTGCTCAGGCGCATATCTTCCCCGGGTTTTAACAGGCTTAACACATCTATGCGCTTACCAAAGATGCTAGAATCAATGTTAATATTACTTACTACACCCGGCGCGCCATCCTGCATGCGGGTAGTGTTAATACATAATATGGGCAAGGTGTAAGCGCTATCCTGCTGCCGGGTTACAAGCGCCGACATTCTTTGCTCAAATGCCTTGCGCATGATCACAGAATCCGGCGCGGCGTTTTCAATGGCATATTCAAGCGCTGCTGCACGGTCATATACAAAAGGAAAAGGGAATACAGGACGGAACAGGTCCGGCCCCATCATACGCGCAAGGGTATACGTCAAAAAGTCGGATTTCAGATAATCCTGTGCCTCCCCTAACAGGGTATGATGCCCACGGTAAATGCTGTCGCGTTTTTGCAGTAAAGCAAAGAAGGTGCTGTTACCTACACTGCCGCCGGATGCGCCGGAAAGGCAAAGCAGGTGTTTTGAGAACTGGCTGTTGGAGCCTTCTTCCAGGCGGCTGAGCACTGCAGCAGTCCAGTAACCGGAGCGGGAGGCGCCCCCATCTGCCAGCACAAAAAATACCGGGTAAATACTATCGCGCTGTATAACCGTATGCCGCTGCTGCAC
>NZ_DATCRF010000740.1:0-3235 GCF_036569125.1 Chitinophaga sp.
CCGCCGGTATTGTACCGCAGATCCACGATCAGGTTACTGATATTGGCGGATTTAAATTTGGCAAACAGCTGGTCCAGCACCTGTTTGGTAGGTGTGGCCGCATCGCTGGTATTGGTTACGCTGGAGTAGGTATAGAACACAAAGTAGCCTACCTGTTTTCCGCTTATGGTATAAACAGTATCAAATAATACCGGGTTTACATTGTAAGAAGAAGGCGTTAGCGTAAGCGTGGCAGTAGTGCTGTTGGCTTTCTTAAAAGTGAAGGAGGTAGCGCCCGTGGGGTTATATACCGCATTGGTTACCTTGGTAGTGTTAGCGCCGCCGTTATCATAGGCAATATTATCATCGCCGTTAATAGCGGTTATTTCCCAGCCTCTTTGCACGCCCTGCATACCGGCCGGGCTGTTCTTATCTGCATACAGCACCATCAGGTGGCTGGCGCTGTTCTGGTCCAGGGCGTAGGTTACTTCCATTCCCAGGCTGCCGTTGGTGCCGGCTGTTTTTTCGATCACGCCGTTCTGCAGCTTATTGGCCAGGGAGCCGGTACGGTCCAGGAAGCTGTAACGGTCCAGGTTGTTGCCGTTCAGCTTGGGGTAGCTGATCATGGTGCTCAGCAGGTCTTCCGCTTTGGCGTAGGAAGTGCTGAACGGGTCGATGGTGGGCACCTGGTTGTACCAGTAGTAGGTTGGCAGGCCTTTGGAGGCATTCCGGCCGCCATCGGCATATGTTACCTGCATAATGCGGTACATCAGGTATTTCAGTGAATCCTCGTCAGTACGCGCAGTGCCGTTATTCCCGGAGTTATTATCCCCGGGTGATGTTTTATCTTTTTTACAGGAAAAGAACACACTGCTGCAAAGCAGGCTCATTATTATCATGGGCATTCCGGCCGATAAAAAATGCTTTCTCATTCAAACTTGCATTTAGCTGATTAATAGTTGGCTTACGTTACCACGTTACAATGGTACTGATCTGGTAAATATATAAACGCGAAAAAAGTGCATTTGTGCGAATGGCTCGACGAAAAGCGCAAATTGATCGGTGAAGATTACCATTAATTGCCCTATAATAATACGAATTTCTTTTAATACGGGCGGAGGGTGGAAACCGTTGCCCGGGGGAGTAAAGAGTTTGCAGTGGGCAGTTGGCAGTTGGCAGTCGGGGGCCGGTTACTCATTGTATGAATGATAACCGTTATGCATATGTTAGTTAACAAACCAGCGGTTAAGCCATGCCGGCAACTAACAGCTAATACGTGGTTACATTGTCAAACACCAAATAAACAATGGTTTTGACTACTCCTAATCCGCTACGGTCATAACTGCCAACTGCGGACTGCGGACTGCCAACTATTTCCTGCTCACCAATCCGCTACAATCCTAACTGCTAACCGCTAACTGCTAACCGCCAACCGCTAACTGCTAACCGCTAAAAGCTAACTACTAAAAGCTAACCGCTAACTGCCAACTGCCAACTGCCCACTATTTAATTCGCCGCCGCAATAATAGCCGTAACAGCTACGCCTATGCCTAAGCCGCCAATGCCCCAGTACAGCTTATCCAGGAAGCTTTTTTTCCGCGCCTGGTTCACCTGCTTAATAGCATCGCCAATAATGATATTGGTGTTATTCAGCTGCGTGGATACATTGTTCAGCGTATCCTTTACAATGCCAATATCGCGGCTGGTACGGTCCAGGGAAGCAATAGAGCTGCGGAATAAAGAATCGAACTGCAGCTTCAGGTTGGTATAATCCTGCTGGCCATTGGCGATCATACTATCCTGCTGCTGCACCAGTGTTTCATAGGAGCGCAGGATCTCGCTGCTGTTGCCGCCCTTGCGGTATTGCTGGTAGGCCGACTGGTAAATGGAAAAGTTACGGCTGTTCATCAGCAGGCTGCTATCGCACTGAATAATAACAGTATCGCCGTTGGTAAGCCGGTAGTTGCTGCTGCCGGTGCAGGTGTTAAAGAATTTGAGCCGGCCCTGCGCAGCGGTGTGCAGCACGGACAGCAGGCCTGCCAGTAACAGCAGGCAGCATTTGAGGTTAGTTTGCATGGGGTTATGTATTTATTTTATTTCAGGTCTTCGGTAATAATATCATCTGTTGGCTGATAGTTGCTCAGTGTTTTGATCCGGTCTTTAATACTGTCTATTTTTACTTTGCTGTGTTCATCCCGTACGCGTTTTTCCAGGTCCATCAGCTCTGTTCTGTAACGGATATCGTTGATCAGGGCTTTTTGCCGGTCCAGGTTTGCCTGTATGGAATCCAGTCCGTTGCTGGCGTCCTGCAGCTGTACCATAGCGCTGTCCAGCGTTTTACGCGCCAGCTCCAGGTTGCGTACCGCCTGTTTTAACCCTGCATTGGAACCAAACAGGTTAAAGCCCAGGTTAATTACAAGCACGGCAATAATAACAAATAACAGAATTTTTGGGGTATTCGTGTTCATGGCAATAGATTGTTGGGGTTATATACTATTTATAACAAATGTAACGCAAAAAATTTAAAGGGGAATGGGGGGCGCCGTTCATAAAAATAACCCCTAACATTGTTTTGAACCATTATTTTTACGGTCTTATCGTTAAAACTAATCACGTTATCGTACTATGATGAGTAAAATAATCGCAACCGCCCTGGTGCTGGCTTCCTTGTCGGTTCAGGCGCAAACAGTGGACAAGATCAAGGATCCGGCAGATTGGGTGAACCCTTTAATGGGTACAGCTTCCAAACACAGCTTGTCTACCGGTAATACTTACCCGGCCATTGCCTGTCCATGGGGTATGAACTTCTGGATGCCGCAAACGGGCAAAATGGGCGACGGCTGGGCTTATACCTATGATGCTGAAAAGCTGCGGGGTTTTAAACAAACCCACCAGCCCAGCCCCTGGATCAACGACTATGGCCAGTTTGCCATTATGCCTATTACCGGCAAAATAGTTTTTAATGAAGATGAAAGGGCCAGCTGGTTCTCCCACAAGGCAGAAATAGCCCGCCCTTATTATTACAGCGTATACCTGGCCGACCATGATGTGACCACTGAGATCACACCCACGGAAAGGGCCGCCCGCCTGCGTTTCACCTATCCCACTACGGATAGCGCTTTTGTGGTGGTAGATGCGCTGGATAAAGGCTCCTACATCAAGGTAATTCCCGGTGAAAATAAGATCATTGGCTATACCACCAAGAACAGCGGCGGTGTGCCGGCTAACTTTAAGAACTACTTTGTACTGTATTTTG